>CANPBX010000033.1 GCA_947572385.1 uncultured Clostridia bacterium | reverse complement strand
GACCTATCTGTTATGGAGCGGATGTTCCCCAATATTTCAATACCAGCTGAGTATAAGTTTGACTTCCCTATCAGCGAAAATATCACCGACCCTGAGGGCAGCGATATAGACAGCAGTATGCTGGTATTCGGCAGCGTTGAGGTAACCCGAGCTAATGAGGTGCATAAGCTTACAGGGCTACAGGCCAACACCGAGTACCTGATGTACCTGGTCACCACCACTGGCACTTCCGATGTTCTGTCGCCGGTCACAGTGTATCGTTTCAAGACCGAGCCTATTGTCAGGCCCATAATTACAACCCAGGCCACCGGCGCGAACGCCACCATCAATACGGATATGCCTGCTCATGTAGTCTACAAGTTGCTTCAGTATGATTCAAACATGACATCTCCTTTTACTGACATGTTTGACTCTGGTAACAATACAGTTGATGCATTTAAAGATTATTTGGCAAAAAATCCCCAATATGGCGCTGACAAAAAATTTACTGTCCTTGACGCCATGTTGGAAACTATCACACAAAACCGCAAGCGAATCTCCCTATTCGATGTATACGCTTCCGACACTTTGAAGGAAAAAGTTGCCCAGATTATCGACGGCACAGTGTCTGACGGAGGCATATCGCTCGGCACAAAAAAGGGAGATATAAACGACACCCTCAACTTCATGTGCGACGAAGTATGGCCTGATATGGGAAATGGCACCTACTGCCTGCTGGTCTATGGTTACTGCGGCGAGGGTGAGAATGAGTCTGACAAATCCTTTAGTGCTATTCAGCCTGTGAGAAAACGCCGGTCTCAGATTAAGGTGAACGTATCTAACGGCCTGACCTACGAACCCCCCGGACCAGATGATAAGGACACCAAAGGGCACATAACAGGTCTATTAACGCTCTCGTTCACCGATTCTCTCCATCTTTTCGAGTCCGGTTCTGGTGGAGACAAGCGGATTCCAATTTATAATGTTCCTAAAGGCTACGACCCAACCGGTACTGGTACACATCAAGAAATTGATTATTATCTCATTCGTCCAACTAATGTTTCCATTATAGGGTCAGATAATAATCAATGGGGAAAGCCGTTATATAGTGTAACACTAGACTTTGATACTGCTTCCCCAGATGGTAGCGGCTATAATGGCAAAAGCTGCAACGTCCAGTTAAACGGAGTTTTTGCCGGAGCTGCATCCGATGCACAGGAAACACCACTAACACTCCGCATTCAAGTCGATGCCAATGACCGGGTACAAGTTACCACCTCTTCCACTAACTGGCTTGGCAGCATAAGCTAAATCTAAACCACACAAAAACCCCCCGGATAAATCCGGGGGGTTTTCCTACTCACTAAAAACCCATCAAACTACCGCGCTCAGTCCTCGCCGCCCGCAGCCTTAGCCTGCTCAATAACCTTCTGAGCCACCATCGCCGGGGCCTCCTCATACCTCTCAAACTCAAAGGTAAAGCTCCCGCGGCCCTGGGTGCTCTGGCGCACGAAGGTGGAGAAGTCGTGCATCTCAGCCATGGGCACTTCGGCGTCCACAGTCTGGCGGCCTGCGCCTGCGGGCTCCATGCCCAGCACGCGGCCCCTGCGCTTGTTTACCTCGCCCATCACGTCGCCCATGTTGCCGTCGGGCACAGTGGCCTTCAGGTGGCCTATGGGCTCAAGGAGCACTGGGCCGGCCTTGGGCAGTCCGTCTCTATAGGCTATGGAGGCGGCGGTCTTAAAGGCCATTTCGCTGGAGTCTACAGGGTGATACGAGCCGTCGTACAGCACCGCGGACAGCCCTACCACCGGGTAGCCGGCCAGCGGGCCCTTTACAATGCACTCCCTCAGGCCCTTCTCAACCGCCGGGAAGAAGCCCTTGGGCACCGAGCCGCCCACAACGCGCTCGCTGAACTCCAGGCCGTCGCTGTCGCAGGGGGAGAACTCAATCCAGACATCGCCGAACTGTCCGTGGCCTCCGGTCTGCTTCTTATGCCGCCCCTGTATCTGTACGGTCTTCCTTATAGTCTCACGGTATGGCACCTTCGGGTCCTTAAGGGTGACTTCCACGCCGAACTTGGTCTTCAGCTTGGTGACAGCCACGTCCAGGTGCTGCTCTCCCAGGCCGCTGACTATCAGCTCATGGGTCTCGTTATTGGTGGAGAAGTGGAGGGTCGGATCCTCCTCAGCCAGCCTGAGCATACCCTGAGCCACCTTGTCCTCCTCGCCCTTCTTCTTGGGCACTATTGCCATAGAGAGGGCCGCTCCGGGATAGTCCACACCGTCCAGAGTCACCTTGCGGGCGGGAGCGCAGAGCGTGTCGCCTGTGTTGGTGGTGGTCAGCTTGGGGATAGCGCCGATGTCCCCGGCGCCGATATACTTCACGTCCTCCTGCTTCTTGCCGGTGAGCATGACGGTCTTGCCCACGCGCTCGGTAGCGCCTGTGCGCATATTCATAAGCTGTGTCTCAGTTGAAATTTTCCCAGAAATGACCTTAACATAGGACAGCTTGCCGATAAAGGGGTCCGCCACAGTCTTGAAGACGATGGCAGCCGCCGCGCCGTCACTGCTGACGGTGAGCTCCACCGGGTTGCCGTCGGGATCCATGCCTATCTCCCCGGCGTGGTCCGCCGCAGAGGGCGCCAGCCAGCTGAGGCCGTCCATGAACTGCTCCATGCCCCTCATGAGCATGGCGTCGCCGCAGAACACAGGTGTGATAGCCCCGGACTTAACGCCCTTGCTCACGCCCACGATGACCTCCTCAGGGGTGAACTCCTCACCCGCGAAGTATTTCTCAAACAGCTCGTCATCGGTCTCCGCCACGGCCTCATAAATAGCCGTGCGCAGGCCCTCAAGCCTGTCGCCCATATCGGGTATTGAGACCTGCACAGGCTTGCCGTCGGAGTAGTCATAGGCCCGGTACTCCAGGAGGTTTACGTATATATTCGCCTGGCCGTCCTCTATAAAGGGCACCACCACCGGGCAGACCGAGGGGCCGAACTGGGCCTTCAGGTCCTCAAATACCCTATAAAACCTGGCGCTCTCGTCACACAGGCCGTTGACAAAGAAAATCTTGCTGAGCCCGCGGCTCTCCGCTGCAGCCACAGCCTTCTCCGTGCCGACAGAGGGGCCGTCCTTGCCGGAGACAACTATCAGCGCTGTATCTGCCGCGCGCATGGCCTCCCGCATACCGCCCTCAAAGTCAAAAAAGCCGGGGGCGTCCAGAAGGTTTATCTTCTTGCCCTTCCACTCCAGCGGGGCCACCGCGGCGGCTATTGAGGCCTTGCGGCGTATCTCCTCAGGGTCGTAGTCGCAAACGGTGTTGCCGTCGCCCACTTTGCCACGGCGGTCGGACGCGCCCGCCAGGTACAGCATAGCCTCGCTGAGGGTGGTCTTGCCTGCGCCGCCGTGGCCGGCTACAGCCAGGTTTATTATGTTCTTTTCCGGATATTGGGTCATGGGTATGGCTCCTTTCACGGCCCCTTTGGCGAAACTGACAAGACTCCGGGGCGTGTATTATTAAATTTGCACAAGTTTTGTCACAAGGCATACCCTAATTATAATCTATTTCTCTGTAGATTTCAATAAGTTTTTTTCTATTTGAGAGTTTTATTTTTGGGCCTCGCAAGTATATACAAAAAAGCGCCTGGCTTCAGGCGCTTTTTTCCAACAGTATTTACTGTCTCAACTATCCGCGTAACTTCGGCAGCACCAGCAGTACCCCTGTCCAGAACAGCTGGAACAGGAACAGCAGCAATGCTGACACCCGGCGTATCTCACCAAAGCAGGCCATAAACGCCACCAGAACAAATCCCAGTATTACCGCCGCCGACTGTATAGCCACCAGCATACCTGTAGTCCGCTTCTGCTCAACGCACGCCGCCACTATGCTCATCATGGACTCCATGCGTCCCTTGGTCGCCGCCACAGCGTCTGCCCTGGGGGGCTCGGCCGTTAAGAGCTGCCGCGCCGTATCCCCCAGCTGCCCGTCCAGTATGCCCACGCTTGCCGGGTCCACCCCAAAAAGCTTGGACACCATTGTTACGGTCACATTTGGGTCTGTAGTGCGCACAAGGACGCTTATCCCGCTGTCCTCCATGCGCTGGAGCTCGTTCTTCTTCCTCCTGTCCGCCGAGTATGACAGCACCAGCATGGCTACGACTTCTGCGTCCAGGGCAAGGTACAGTACTTCCTTTCCGCCGGAAATATGCTGCACCTCCATCTCCCTTGCCGGGGTCTCCAGCCTATGGGCCATCAGAAGGTTCCTATTGCCGATATATATGGTCCGCCCGTCCACCCGCCCGACTAAGCCGAGCCCGGACTCGTAGCTGTACCGCTCCACCTCAGGCAGCGCGTCCTCAACATCGTTCATCACCTGCTCGAACACACCCAGGAGCGGCCCCCCGGCCTCACGCACCAGAGCCGTGGCGCATATAATTGCGTCCTCAGCCATCACCGGGTTGCCAAGCTGCTTTATGCCGGATATCACCACCGTGCCTGTGGGGAACAGCTCCCCCGCGTCGGCTATCACCGCGTTCACATCCCCGAAGGTATCAACTGCCTTATGGCCCACAAGCATACCTCCGGCCCGCCTGGCTGTCTTGCACAGGTTGCTCACCGGCAGGTTTACCGTCAGCATATTCCCCGCCGCGACGCAGGCGCAGCAGGCCGCAGCCAGGGCGCTTATGGACATTGGCACATCCTTAGTTATCAGCAGGCAGGCAATGCAAAGCACCAGCGAGGATACGAGCCCCAGAGGGGCCAGCAGCTGGGACGAAGTCTCAGATGGGTCTGGGGCATACGACAGGTCCAAAAACCGCTTCAAAAAACCCGCCTTGCACTGGTAGGCCACCAGCGGCTTCTCAGCCACGCAGTCCTTTGTCATTTTAAGTGAGGTATTATAGTCGTCAAAGGTCCTTACAGCGTACTTCTGCTCCCGGGAGGTCACAAAGCGGAAGTTGCTGTGTATGCGCCGGAGCATGGTGAGGTTGCCCGCCGCGTTCATCAGCAGCAGTGCCGACACTACCGGCGCGTATAAATACATTCCGCCCTCCGCTATCTTGGAGCGGAAGAACACCGCTGACAGCGCCTGTACCAGCGCCGCCACCGCTGCCACCGCCACGCCGCTGTCAGCGTTGGCTTTTGCAGCAAACAGACCCTTAAGCCCCCTGCCGATGGTCTTATAGGAAATACCCACAGACACTATCAGGAGCACCAGGGAGAGTACCACATAGGCCAATGGCCAGGTCGTCCCCTTTGGGGTGAACTGGCTGCGGCAGACCACGCTCACTATAGCCAGGATCACCGTACACACGGCTGTTATCATCAGGGTCAGGGAGGACTTGCCCATCAGCCCCTTGAGCTCGTTTGAGATGGACCTTGCGTCCTCCGGCCCGGTATAGTCCTCAATGGACTCGTTCAGCTTCTCAGGCGGCAGCTCCGGCTCGGGGGGGAACTCCTCCACTACCTTCCTGGGCTTGATCCTCCTCTTTGGCGCGCCGGACGCCGCGTCCTTGGCTCTTTGCAGGCTCTCCTCCTCAGAAAGCAGGGCGCTCTGAAGCAGGTCGGCGTTTATAATATGGGTTGCAATGCTCCTTGAGCGGTACTGGTATATAGCATCTACATAGGGCACCTGCTGTATAGGCCTCGGAGGCGGCGCTGGAGCCGGTTCCGGCTCCGGCTTCGGGGCCGCGGGCTGCACCGGTATCTCGATAGTCTTCATCTCCTCTGGCGCCGGCGCCGCGGGTACGGGCTGAGGCTGCGGCTCAGGCTGTACATACTCAGCCGCCGGCTCAGGCTCAGGCTCCGGCTCATATACCGGCTGCACATACTCGGACACAGGCTGAGGCTCGGGCTCATATTCCCGCTCCACGTACTCTATCTCCGGCTCCGGCTCTGGCTCAGCCTCAGGCTCCTGCTCCAGATAATACTGCGGCAGGTAGTCCTGCTCCGTATACTCAGCCTCAGGCTCCTGCTGGGGCTCGGGCTCGTACTCCGGCTCCACATACCCTATTTCAGGCTCATGCTCATACTCAGCCACCGGCTCCTGCTCTGCGTACTCCTCAGGCGGCTCAGGAGCCTCCCTCAGTATGCGCTCTACAGTCTCCTCGCTCACCGGCTGTCCGTCCTGGAGCTTCTGTATCTCGATGGTGCTGTTGAGGACGTTCAGCTTTATCTCCATAGTCTGATCCGTCTGGAGCATGGCCTTCTGCAGGTCCGAGAGCTCCCCGTCCTCGGCGCCGAGCCCGTGCTGGCGGGCATATGGGTCGGCGGCGTATGAGGTCAGGGGCACAGGGGCCACCACGCCGAACTCCTCCTCCACCTGCTGCTCGTCCATACCAGCGCTCTGCACCGCCTCGGCAACCCTCCGGCGGCGCTCCTTCTGCAGGCGCTGGAAGTTCTCCTCGACCTCGTCGTCAATGGCCTTGGAGTCATCGAACAGGACCTTATAGCCCTCCTCCCCCAGAGGCGGGCCGTCGCTGTCCATGCGGTACTCGTCAATGGGCTTTAGCTGTATGCCGTAATAAATATCTTCCTCGTTCTCGTCAAAGTCCGGCACCTTTTTCCGTCCAAAGAAACCCCAGCGCTTCTTCTTTTTCTTCTTGCCCTTCTGGGGCTCTGGCTCCTCCTCGAGCACGTACTCCGGGCCGAGATCCTCCGGGGCGCTGTACTCCCGGGGCTCCTGCTCCACATACTCTGCCTCCTGCTGTGGCTCCGGCTCATACTCCTGGTACTCCTCTGAGCCCTCCTCCTGTACGGCGGCATAGTCCTGATAGTCTTCATAGCCCTGCTCCGGTTCGGTGGGCTCACCGGCCTGCCCCCTGGCTTCGCGCTTCTGGCGCTCCTCCTCCAGTATATCCTCAAGGGTAAATCCTAAATCGTCTTTCATTACCTGCTCCTCTCCGTTCTCTGCCTTACAGCCTCATAGCAGAGCACACCTGCCGCCACCGAAGCGTTCAGGGAATTGACCCGCCCCCTGATGGGCAGGGACACCACGCCGTCGCATTTCTCCTTCACAAGGCGGCTGACGCCCTTCCCCTCCGAGCCTATCACCAGGGCCGTGGGCCCTGCAAAATCCGTCTTGTCCCAGGGTAAGCCGTCCATGTCCGCGGCAAAGCACCATATACCCCGGGATTTTAAGTCCTCTATAAGGCTGCTGAGATTCTGCACCCTTGCAACAGGTATATACTCCACAGCCCCCGCCGAGGCCTTACTCACAGCATAGGTCAGCCCCACGCTCCGGCGCTTGGGGATTATCACCCCATGGGCCCCGGCACATTCTGCCGAGCGTATTATGGCCCCAAGATTATGGGGGTCCTCAAGGCCGTCGCAGATTACCAAAAGGGGCGGCTCTCCCCTCTCTTCTGCCAGGGACAGCATGTCCTCAAGGCTCGAATACTCCCTTGCCGCCGCCACGGCGACTATCCCCTGGTGGTTAGCCCCGTTGCACATATGGGAGAGCTTCCTCTGGTCGGCCTCTTTAATAGGTATGCCAAGCTGCTTTGCCTTTGCTATGAGCGCGGGTATCTGGCCCGCCTGCTGGCCCTTTGAGACGTACAGGCAGTCTATGGCGCGGCCTGAGCGCATGGCCTCGGATACCGGGTTCCTTCCGGCGATTATCCCCGCGCCGTAATCAGCTTCGCGGTTAGGTTCATGGTTATCCAAAACATTGCCCCCTTTTTGGGCATATTATTTAACAGTATACCACAAACCGCCGGAAACCGCAAGCGTATTTTGTTTCCAGCACTTATAATTTATATTACACTTTTACTATATATGGATTATGTAGCGGGAAATGCTCCCGCTCAGACCGCCAGGTGTACTATATGACACACCCCGGGGATAGCCTCGCCCTGCTGCTGGCTGGTGGTCGACATGAGCGCTCCGGTGGCGCAGAAGAGGATCGACCGAAGCTCGCCCCGCTCCATCCGGTTCAACAAATGCCCGCATAGGACGCTTGCTGAGCAGCCGCAGCCGGAGCCGCCTGCGTGAACGTCCTGCTTCTCCCTGTCAAACAGCATAAGCCCGCAGTCGTTATGCACACCTGAAATATCCAGCCCATTGTCTCTGAGCATGTCAAGCAGGAGCGTGCTGCCCACCTGCCCCAGGTCCCCGGTGAAAATACCATCGTAGTCATCTGGCTTAGTGCCTGTGTCCTCAAGGAATCGGCAAATGCTGTCTGCGGCAGCGGGGGCCATTGCCGCGCCCATATTTGCCGGGTCCTTCACCCCCAGATCCACCACCTTGCCCGCCAGTCCGTGGAGGAGCCTGACCCTGCCCCCATGCCCCACTATAGCGCAGCCCGAGGCCGTCGCCGTCCACTGGGCTGTGGGGGTGCGCTGGGCACCGTACTCCAGCGGCGTGCGAAACTGCCGCTCCGCTGAGCAAAAATGCGAGCTGGTAACCGCCGCGGCCCTATCAGCCGCCCCGCTGTCCACCATTATCCCTGCCATTAAAAGGGTCTGGGCCATAGTGGAGCAGGCCCCGTACTGTCCCAAAAATGGTATCTGGTATTCCAAAAGCCCGAAGGTCGATGAAATGCACTGGTTCAAAAGGTCCCCGGCAAATATCATCTGTATGTCCCCGGCGGCGCACCCGGCGTTCCCCAGGGCCACGCCCACGGCCTCCTTCTGCAGCTGGGCCTCGGCCTTCTCCCAGCTGTCAGTCTGCAGGCGGGTATCATCGAAGGTCTGGTGGAAGTCGGCAGCCAATGGCCCCTGGGACTCCTTCCTGCCGCCTACGGCTCCGTGGCCCAAAATGCTTGGCGGCGCGGTGAATTCGAGGGTCTGTGCTCCTATGCGTTTCATAAGCTCCTCCCGGTGGTTTTTGATGGTAGTCTGTGCGGAAGGAGCAAAAATATTCTACATGACCTGCGCCCCGTTTAAGTAGGCGTAAAAATATATCCCCAGCAGCACCGCCTCTGCCGTATACACCGCCTGCCGGAGCTTTGGCCTGTCCTTGATCAGCACAGCTCCTAAGATAAACAGCGGGAAGCACACACTGAGATACCTCCCCGCGCTCAGGAGCCAGGAGAGGGAATAGTTGGCAACTAGACAGCAGAAAGCGTAAGCCAGCATACTGGGCGGGATCTTTTTGTTGCGCACCGAAACAGCTATCATAGCGAAAAATACCGCGAATAGTAACAGCTCCGGCAGCCAGACGGCGAAGCCGTTCGAGGTAGTAAGGTTGTCTATAAAATAGCTCCAAAGGTAGCGCAGGACCTTCGACACCCACATCCCCCCCTGGTACCAGTGGGCCTGGTGTACTCTAAATGCAAAGGGGTCTTGGTCCACATACCAATTAAGGAGCAGATAACCCAGCGCCCCCAGCAGAGGCATGGTTATTGCCGGCAGCCGCTTTATAAGCCTTAGGGGCTTCTCAAGGGGCCGCACGTCTGAGATAAGCTCAACCGCAGCCGGGGCTATCACCAGTATCCCGGTCATGCGGGTCAGGGCGGCTAAGGCCCCGAAGATCCCGTATAATATCCAGCGGCGCTGCATGGCATAGCAGAATGCGGCAGAGGTCGTCAGCAGGAAAAGGCCCTCGGTCATAATAGTACCGTAGAAGAAGGAGAAGGGGTAGAGCGAGAGAAGTATGAGTGAATCCCGGGCTGTGTCCCGGCCCAGGCGCTGCGCAGCAATGCTGTAAACGTAGCAGCAGCCCAGGGCGTAGCTGAATATGGAGACTGCAAGTCCTGCAATGATAGTGTTAGGCACTATCAGGCTCACTATGCGCGAGACCCAGACATAGAGGGGATAGAACACCAGGAACAAATGCCTGCCGTTCTCAATATAGCCGGTATATCCCTTTTCAATAAGGTTTATATAGTGCCTGCTGTCCCAGCGGGTAAAGCTGTCCGGTATAACATCAAGGCCCCTGTCCCCGCTGGAGAGCATGGAGCAGAGGAACATTGCCAGGAGCATGAACAGCCTGAAAAGCACCGCAAAGCAAAACACCTTCATGAGCTCCTGCCTGTTGCAAACTGCCGCTGTACTGCTTTCAGCACTCTCCGGCACAAGGCAGCGGGCGGCGACGAGCACGAAGAGGGCGAGTATCGGCAGGGTCAGCAGGATATCTATAAGCATGGGCGGCACCTCACCTTTAACACAATATATATGTATTATACTATTATTTTAAGGAGTTTTCAAGCCTCAGCAGAAATTAGTTGCAAATCACGAAAATATGTGCTATAATATCTCAGTAAGCCAATGTAGAGTTGGGATATGTGAGCGGACAGGTCTGCGCGGCGGGATGCCGTGAACCATGTCAGGCGGGGAACCGAGCAGCATTAAGCGGATGTTTCCGGGCGATGCAGGTCGCCTGTCCGCTCGCATATCCCGGCTTTTGTTTTATGTGAGGTGGGTTTCATATGTATAAGGTCCTATATCGCAAATACCGCCCCAGGGTCTTTGCCGACGTGGTGGGCCAGCCGCAGGTGACCGTGACCCTAAAAAACGAGCTCACCCGGGGCCGTATCTCCCACGCCTACCTTTTCACCGGCTCCCGGGGCACCGGCAAGACCACCTGCGCCAGGATTCTCTCAAGGGCAGTAAACTGCCTGAATCCTGTGGACGGCGACCCCTGCGGGGAGTGCGAGGTCTGTAAGGGCCTTGAGGAGGGCTCCATGCTGGATGTGGTGGAGATAGACGCCGCCAGCAACAACGGCGTTGAGAGCGTGCGCTCCATTGTGGAGGAGTCGGTCTTCACTCCTGCCAACACAAAATACCGGGTGTATATTATCGACGAGGTCCATATGCTGTCAAACGCCGCCTTTAACGCCCTGTTAAAGACTCTGGAGGAGCCCCCGGCACATGTGATATTTATTTTAGCTACTACCGAAGTACACAAGCTCATGCCAACTATACTCTCCCGCTGCCAGCGCTTCGACTTCCACAGGATAGCCCCTGAGCCCATGGCTGAGCGCTTAAAGCAGGTAGCTGAGCTGGAGGGGGCTGAGCTGGAGCCTGACGCGGCACTGCTCATTGCCAGGGTCTCGGACGGCGCCCTGAGGGACGCGCTGTCATTACTGGACCAGTGCCTGGGCCGGGAGCGGCATATTACCCTTGATATTGTGTGTGATACCGCGGGGCTGGCCTCCCGGGAGTATCTGGGGCGGCTGGCCGAGGCGGTTGCCGCCCGGGACTCTGCTGCGGCGCTGGAGATAATCGACCGGCTGCACAGGGACTCAAAGGACCTCTCAAGGCTCTGCGTGGAGCTGGCTGAGTATTTCCGTGGGCTCATGCTCTGCAAGATAATGAATGACCCTGGTGCGCTGCTCCAGTCTGTGGGCGAGGAGCGCCGGGAGCTTCAGAGACTCTCAGGCTCCATGGGGCTTGGCACGGTGCTTCATAGCCTGGATGTGCTGGAGGGCACGCTTAACAAGCTGCGCCTTGGCAATCAGCGAACCCAGTTTGAGATGGCCCTGGTAAGGCTGTGCAGCCCACAGCTCGACTCCACGCCTGGATCCCTGGTCAGGCGCATCGAGGCGCTGGAAAGTGGAATAGCTTTACAGCCCCCGCGCGAGCCGGCAGCTGTGAAGGAAGTAAGCTTTACAGACGCTGGGGCCGCAGAGCCCATACCGGCAGAACCTATTCCTAAGCTGGCGCAGCCCGCGGCGGAACCTCCGGCACCTAAACCGGCCTCCCCTGCTCCACCGGCTAAGAAGCCCACGGCAGACCCCTCCATTGATGAGCTGATAGCCAACGCCCAGAGGTTCCCAGCCTGGTCAGATATCCTGCGGCAGCTTGATGTCGGAAGCAAGAGCATGGCTATGTCCTTTGAGGGCAGCAGCGCCTATATTTCCGGGGAATACATGCTTATTGACGCCCCGGAGATAGCCTTTGAGCTGCTGAAGCGGTCGGACCAGCGGGCCAGGCTCCGGGAGGCCATCACCAGAGTTACCGGCAGGCCCTATAAGCTGGGGCCCTACAGAAAGCCCCAGGCCAAGGCCCAGGAGGATCCCCTAGACGAGCTGGCACGCCGGGCAAGAGAGTCGGGCGTACCGGTGGTGGAGGAGTAGTGTAAAGCATTTATACTATACAGGCTAAACAATAAAATCACAAACTGAAAGGACGAGGAAATATGAAAGCCAGACTGCCACAAGGATATCAGACCCCAGGAGCCGCCAATCTGCAGCAGCTCGCGCGGCAGGCCCAGAAAATGCAGGAACAGATGGAAGCCATAACCGCTGAGCTGGATGAGAAGGAGTACACCGCCGCCGCAGGCGGGGACGCTGTGCGGGCCACTGTCACCGGGAAGCTGGAGGTCAAGTCCGTTGAGATAAGGCCTGAGGTCATCGACCCTGATGACGCTGAAATGCTTGGTGACCTGGTGACCGCGGCGGTGAACGCGGCCCTCTCCCAGGCAAGCACCGAAAAAGAGGAGAAGATGTCCGCTGTTTCCGGCGGCATGGGCATTCCGGGGATGTTCTAATGCCAAACTATATCGTAGCCCCCCTGGACACGCTGGTGGACAAACTGGAATCCCTGCCGGGGATAGGCCATAAGACCGCCCAGCGTCTGGCATACCATATACTGAATATGTCGGAGAAGGACGCACAGGCCTTTGCGTCCGCCATAACCGACGCCCATGCGAAGATACACTACTGCAAGGACTGCTGCAACTTAACCGACAGTGAGCTCTGCCCTGTCTGCCGCAGCGACAGGCGCGACCGTTCCATCATCTGCGTGGTGGAGGAGCCCAAGGACGTGTTCGCCCTGGAGCGCGCCGGTGAATTTAGCGGGCTCTACCACGTGCTCCACGGCACCATCTCCCCCCTGGCAGGCGTCGGGCCGGACCAGCTCAGGATAAAGGAGCTCCTAGCACGGATGGGCTCTGGGGTACAGGAGGTCATCATGGCAACAAACCCCACAGTCGAGGGTGACGCCACGGCGCTATATATAGCCCGGCTGCTAAGGCCCCTTGGAGTGCGGGTCACAAGGCTTGCCTACGGAATACCTGTCGGCGGCGACCTGGAATACGCGGACAACGTGACTTTGCAGCGGGCCCTTGAAGGACGCCGGGAGCTGTAGGCCAGGCCGGTCAGGCCGTCCTAAAACTTGCGGGAGGTCGTGGCGGGCATACCAAAGCCTTTCAAATAAAACGAAGGAGGGATACCCATGCCCGAAAAGCTCAGTACAAAAACTATCGCCCAAAACAAAAAAGCCCACCACGACTATTTTGTGGAGGAAAGCCTGGAGGCCGGCATCGAGCTTGTGGGCACAGAGGTCAAATCCCTGCGCCAGGGCCGGGCCAATCTTAAAGACTCCTGGTGCTCAGTGGTGGACGGCGAAATGGTCCTGAACGGCTGCCATATCGGCGCCTATGAGCACGGAAATATCTTTAACCGGGACCCAATGCGTGTAAGGAAGCTCCTGCTGCACAAGCGGGAGATAAACCGGCTCTATGGCCTGGTAAAACAGCAGGGCTACTCCCTTATCCCCCTCTCCCTCTATTTTAAGGGGAGTCGGGTAAAGGTACAGGTAGGCCTCTGCAAGGGCAAGAAGCTTTACGACAAGCGGGCTGACATGGCTAAGAGAGACGCCCAGCGGGACATGGAGCGGGCCATGAAGGAGCGCAACCGCTGATAATTCTGTAATTTTTCCAAGACACGGCAAAAACCGTGTCTTTTCTCTTGCAATTTTTTGAATAATACTATATAATAAATATTACAAATATTACAACATTACAATATTACAGTATGCAAATCCGGTCAAAATCAGTTCCCTGAATTTGCAGGGGACTAGGGAGAGGATGTTCAGTATGATAAAAATTGCCATTTGCATCGACGGCCCAGCCCTGCGAAAGCAGGCTGTTGAAATGCTCAACACCTATATCCACCGTCGCAGCGGCGGCCCCGGGCCTCACCTCCGCCTTTGAGAGCGTCCCAAAGCTTCTGAAGGCCATGGAAAAGGGAGAGGACTTTGACCTGTACATTTTGGACGAGCTAATTCCCGGGCTCACCGGCGTTGATATGTGTGTGCGCCTGCGGGAGCTTGGCGGCAGCGGCGCCATAATCCGCCTGACCTCCGATGTGGACCGGGCCTCTTTCCGGGACCAGGCCATGGGCTGCCTTATGAAGCCGCTAAAAGCAGAGGAGGTATACCGGGAGCTGGACAGGGTGCTGGACTGGATAGCCGGCAGGCAGGAAGACAAGGTGTCCGTAAGCGTGAGAGGCGGCGTGCGGGTCCTGCCATTGAGCGAGCTGCTATATGTAGACCTGCAAAATCGTGTCCTGCACTACCATAACCTTGACGGCAGCATAGCCGCCAGCCTCACCCTTCGCACCTCCTTCCAGAAGGCCGTGGAGCCCCTGCTCTCAGACGGCAGGTTCTTCCGCTGCGGCACCAGCTTCGCCGTAAACCTGCACCACCTGCGTAGCGTGGAGCAGGACAGCCTGCTGCTCGACAACGGCGGCAGGGTGCCCCTGACCCCAGGCATGTCCGGCGAGGCAAAGCGCAGGTGGGCCTCCTACTGGCGGGGCGACCCTATGGCCAGCCCCTCTGCCGGGTGAGGAAAACTACATAAAATGCCCACCCAGGTTTCTTGCCCGGGCGGGCCGTTTCGCACTATAGTCCTATATTTCAGAGCTCCTCTGTAATGGTGCAAATCTCGTCTATCATGCCGCCTATGGCCTCAATGGTCTCAAGCAATGGCTTATCGGTGGAGATATCCACCCCTGCCATCTGGGCAAGCTCCAAAGGCGTGCCGGTGCTGCCCGCCCTTAGGACCTTCTTCCAGTCCTCAACGGCGGGGGCGCCCTCCCTCTCTATGCGCCTGCAGGCGGCTGTAGCCACGGTAAGGCCGGCGCTGTAGGTATAGGAGTAAAGCCCCATATAGTAGTGGGGCTGGCGCATCCAGGTCAGCTCCGCCCCCGGGGTGAGCTCCACGGCGTCGCCCCAGAATTTTGAGAGGGTCTCACCCATGATGGCGCTCAAGGTCTCCGCCTGCACACTGCCCCCGGCGTCCACCAGCTTATAGACCTCCCGCTGATAGGCTGCCTCCAGCAGATGGGTGACGAAGTTGTGATAGTAGGTGTTGCCCACCATATTGCTCAGCACCCAGCGCCTGAAGCGTTTGTCGTCGCTGGTCTTCAAAAGGTAGTGGGCCATTATCAGCTCGTTCATTGTAGAGGGGGCCTCCACAAAATAGGTGGAAACGTTGGTATCAAATATGGACTGTGCGGAATTGCACGCCTTAAAATGCCCGGCGTGGCCCAGCTCGTGGGCCAGGGTAAATACATCGGACATACCGCCGTGCCAGCTGAACAGGATAAAGGAGTGCCCTCCGTATGGGCTGGCGCAGAAGCCGCCGGTGGACTTGCCCTGGTTCTGGGCGAAGTCCACCCAGCGCTCGGAATAGGCGTCCCGGACCATCTGCACATAGTCCTCCCCAAGTATGGACAGGCCCTTCTCGATATAGTCCCTTGAGTCCTCAATGGTCAGCTCGGGAGCATACCCCGGGTCCACAGGAAGCTTCAGGTCTGCATAGGTCATTTTGTCCAGGCCGTGGACCTTCTGGATCAGCTTGGCGTACCGGCGCATATGGGGAGCCAGCTTCTCGGTTATCAGGTCAATCTGCCTGTCGTACATCTCCCTTGTCACGTTCTGTCCGAAGAGCAGATAGTCGAATACCGAGTCAAAGCCTCTGAGCTTCGCCATGGTCTTCTCCTTCTGGACCTGGCTCTGGTAGGCCGCGGCGGTGACGTTCTGGTACTCCCGGAGCTTCTCAGAGAAGCAGCGGAAAGCCTCCCGCCGCACCTCTGTGCGTGGGTCATACTCATACTTGTCCTCAAAAAGCGAGTAGCCCAAGGGATGATCCTCCCCCGCCGCGTTAAAGCCTGGGAAGCGCATGTCCGCAAGCTTTGCCATATTATACACGTTATACGGCGTGCCGAAGGTTGGGCTCAGCGCCGCCAGGACCTTCTCTGTCTCGGGCTCAAGCTGGTGGGGCTTCCAGCGCAGGAGCTCTTTTAGATAGCCGCAGTTGGGCCCGCCCTCTGCAATAGCCGATTCAATAACGCTGTCCGGCTGTGCGGTTATCTCGCTGTCTATAAAGCTCAGCCTGCTCCCTAAATTGGCGCAGAGCCTGGACATGGCCTCATCGTCCTCCTGGAGCTTTGAATCGTTATAGTCCACAGACGCAGCCAGATTACGGTAGCTCGCCGCAAACCACAGTATCTGCTGCCACTCCCTGTAAAGGTCCAGGCAGGCTAAAATATTCTCAGGGGTGTTGAGCCTGCCCTTATACTCGCTCTCAATTTTATCAGTAAGGGCGCTCACCCTTTCAACATCCGACTTTATATCTGCCTCAGTTTTGTACAGTGCGGTAAGGTCCCAGGTAAGCTCCTCCGGGACGTCCCTGCGGGTCAGAAGTTCCATGTTTTTATCTCCTTAATTTTTTGTTATGCTATCAAGCAGCCCCCGGCAGCCCTCTGAAATGTCCCGCCAGGCAGCTTCAAAGTCCCTGGTATACCACGGGTCAGCCACGTCGCCGGGGCGGCTGGTATAGTCCATCAGGCGGTGCAGCTTCCCCTCAGGGTCCCCGCCGAACAGCCGCTCCATAGAGCGAAGGTTGCTCTGCTCCATGGCGATAAGCAGGTCGTACTCCTGATAGTCGCGCCTCTGAAGCTGCCGGGCTGTTTTGCCCGAAGGGTCTATGCCGTGCTCCAAAAGCTTGCTCCTTGCGGGCGGGTAGACCGGGTTGCCGTACTCCTCATTACTTGTTCCCGCCGAGGCGATGTAGAATTCACCGGAGAGCCCGGACTTTTCTATCATGTCCTTCATGACAAACTCAGCCATCGGACTGCGGCATATATTCCCCAGGCACACGAAAAGTATCCTCATAGGCCCGCCTCCCCAAGCCTGGCCCTGAGCCACTCCACAGAGCGCTTTAAGCACTCCAGCATAGGCTCTGCGCCATAGTGCTCGATAGTGTACGGCCCGTTATACCCGCCGTCCATCAACTTCTCAAGCAGCTCCCCCACCGGGATCTCCCCCGCTCCCAGAGGGCTCGGGTGCATTGGCAAGCCATCCGCGGTTTTGCGGGGCTCCATACCAAATTCCTCGGTAACCGACCGGTCCTTCAGGTGCACATGGCCTATGCGCCACTGAAGCTTCTCAAAAGCACTCTTGGCGTCCTCCCCGGCGAAGTAAAAATTGCCGGTGTCGAAGCAGGCCGTGAGCCCTGGCACAGCGTCCATAAAGCGCAGCATCCCGGAGCTGTCTGAGATAGGCGAGCGCTCATTGTCGAAATCCTCCATGGTGAGGGCGAATCCGGCCCTGTCAGCCAGCTCCCCCAGCCGCTTGGTGCAGTCGATCATCTGCAGGGTGCATGCCTCACGGTCCGCGCCCTCGGGGATAAAGCCGGGGATGACCAGCAGCGTCCTGGCGCCAATAGTTTTGGCGTCAGCGAAAATTTTCTCCGCCTGGGATCCAACATCCGTGCCGCTCTCAAAGCTGAAAAAGGAGGGCATAGCCGTAACGCCCATCCCGGCCTCCGACAGTTCCCTTGCGAGCTTGTCCGCCTGCCCAGCCGTGTTGAAGCATGAGACCTCCAGGGCCGTGACGCCGAGCTTCCCGGCCTCTCTCAGCGCCTCCGGCACAGAGCAGCCCTCCTGCTTTGCTATGTCCGCAATATGGTCGTAAAAGGTAGCTATGGCTGGCTGTTGCATACACGCCCTCCTTATGTTATGATATGACCCTATAAGTTTCAGCGGTCACAGATCTCTCCCGCAGCATTTCTTGTATTTCTTCCCGCTGCCGCAGGGGCACGGGTCGTTGCGGCCTATCTTCGGGCCCTTCACCACGGTTTTTGACTGCTTCTGCTCCCTATAGAGCTCCTGGCGGCGCTCGGCGGTGAGCAGCGGCTCCCACTCCGGGAGGGTATAGAGCCACTCTGCCTTGGCCTCCACCATGTTCTTATAGAGCAGCTCCTTGTCATAGGCAAGGCTCACCTCGGAGGCAGCCTCAATGGTCTCCAAATCATTGGGGTTCTTCAGGCTGTCGTTTATGCCGTCAAGAAAGCCGGTCATTGTGATAAGGTCAACCCCGAATTTCTTGGCATAGGACTGCACGGTGCTCTTGCGGGGCTTGCTTGTGAGTATGGCCTTATAGAACTCTGTCTCCTGCCTAAAATAATCCTGCCAGAATTTTGCGCCCTTCTCCCTCTGCTGTTCCTCCGCGTAAGTACGCCACTGCTCCAATAGTGCCACTTGATACTCCTCCTCTGGAAAATAATATTATAATATTAGCATAGTAATCCTGGGCTGTCAACAAACTAAAATAAAGTTAGGGGGCTCAAATATGCCGAAAATAACCCCTCCCCCACATATCGACAAAATTCTCTCCCGCCTTGAGTCCCGGGGCTTTGAGGCCTGGTGCGTGGGCGGCTGCGTCCGGGACGCCTTACTCTGCCGGGAGCCCTCGGACTGGGACATTGCCACCGCCGCACTGCCTTTTGAAACGAAGGCCTGTTTCCCCGAGCTAAAGCTCATAGAGACCGGCATAGCCCACGGCACCGTCACCCTTATAACGGAGCCTGGCCCTGTGGAGGTCACCACCTACCGCGTGGACGGAAAGTATGAAAACCACCGCCGCCCCGTCGGGGTGAGCTTTTCCCGGGACATAAACGACGACCTGTCCCGCCGGGATTTTACCGTAAACGCCATGGCCTTCCATCCAAGGCGGGGCCTGCTTGACCCCTTCGGCGGGCAGGGGGACCTTCAGAAGCAAATACTCCGCTGCGTTGGCAGCCCCTCCCGCCGCTTTGACGAGGACGCCCTGCGGATACTCCGGGGAGTACGCTTCTCGGCGGCGCTTGGCTTCAGGCTGGAGCCGGACACCCTCTCGGCGGCCCTGGATAATATGGGCCTCATAGGCACCCTCTCCGGCGAACGGATACAGTCCGAGCTGACTAAGCTGATCCTGTCGCCAATGGCACAGGCCGCACTGGAGAGATATGGCCCCATAATACTTGCCGCCCTCCCTGAGCTCCCACGCCTTCCAAAGCTTCTTGACGCTCCCCTATTCATTATCCCCCGCTGGGCGGCTCTGCTCCGGGACTGCCCCCCCGATACCGCCCGGAGCCTCCTGTCCCGGCTGCGCTTTTCAAACCGGGAGACAGCTCAGATACTCCGGCTCATAAGGCAGCTTCCCCTTACCCCTGCGGATGAGAGCCTTTCAAAGCGCCTCTACAGGGCAGGGCTCAGCGCCTCTGAGCTGGCTGTCTCCGGCGGTGACCTGGTTGGGCTTGGGTACGCCCCGGGGCCCCATATAGGCATGGCCCTTGAGCTGCTTCTTTGTGGCGTTATCTCTGGGAAGCTCCCGAACGAGCGCGGCATACTGCTGGATCATGCTAAAAAAATTATGTAGGGCCCCCATTTGTGAGGCCCTATGTTTTGCCCTTCGCTTGCTTTAACTGAATCTGGGCGGCTCATTGCCCCGGGGGTCCTGGCCCCCAAGGCCGAAGCTGATGGACAGCGCCTGGTTTACCCGGTCCATGGAGTTCTGGTCCAGGCGGCCCATCTTCTCCCTCAGGCGGTGCTTATCAAGAGTCCTGACCTGCTCTAGGAGCACCACCGAGTCCTTTATGAGCCCGCTGCCCTGGGCGTCCACCTCGATATGGGTGGGCAGACTTGCCTTGTCCCGCTGGCTGGTGATGGCTGCGGCTATCACCGTGGGGCTGAAGCGGTTGCCCACATCGTTCTGAATGATGAGCACCGGCCTTACGCCCCCCTGCTCCGAGCCCACCACCGGGCTCAGGTCGGCATAGTAAATATCTCCTCTGTGTACGTTCACGGCTTTTCACTCTCCAAAAAGATTTTGTCGCGGATATTATTGCCCTCTTGGGAAGCTTTTAATCAGGTAACTTCCCTTTCATTCTATGCCGCCCACCCGCTTGTTGACTTTTTCCCCCGGGGCAAGTATACTATGAGTAACTGTACTTCGCCAAATAAATATATATCCGAAAACCATAAAGGGGTAAGCCTATGACAACTTCTTTTATTGAAGCCCTTGGCCTTTGCCAGGGCCCTCCAAAAATATGTATCCCCCTGACCGCCAGGGACATAGCCTCCCTCTCCACCCAGCTCCTGCGCTGCGAGGCCCTCCCCGGGGACCTGTATGAGCTCCGGCTGGATTATTACTCCGGGGACATAGCCCTGGCCCTCCAGGTCTGCCGCAAGACTACAAAGCGCCCGCTGCTATGCACTGTCCGCACCAGCTCCCAGGGGGGCAAAGCCGCGCTCTCCACAGACGAATATGCCGGCCGGGTCTCGGAGCTGATAAGCCTCAGCGAGTATTTCCATCTTATAGATATCGAGCTCTCGGCCGGTGACGATATAGTAAGAGAGCTAACAGAAGCCGCCCACCGCAAGGGCCTTGCAGTTGTGATATCCCAGCACAGCTTTGCCGGCACCCCTCCAAAGCAGGAGATGATAGATACCCTCATCCATATGCACGAGCTCGGCGCGGACCTGCCCAAGCTGGCGGTTTCCCCCGGCTCCCCCGCGGACCTCTTTGATTTGATGTCCGCAAGCTGGGAGGCCTCCTCAAGTATCGGCCCGGTGATTACCATGAGCATGGGAGAGACAGGCCGTCTCAGCCGAATCGCGGGGAGCCTCACCGGCTCCTGCATAACCTTCGGCGCTGGGACAGAGCCCTCGGCTCCGGGACAGCTGGGTGCTGCTGAGCTTAAAAATATGCTGGACATTCTTGGGCGCGGCCTTATAAAGGAGATAACAGAGGAGATAACAGAGTATGAATGACAGGAACGATATAGATTCAATTTTAAACTCAATGTTCAGCGGTGGCAGGCTGAACGTAAAGAGCCCCGCCGCCAAGGAAGCCGAGAAGTCCCTCAAGGCCGTGCAGCAGGCCCAGGAGGATATGAGCCAGTCCCTGCAAAAGAGCATAGAGCGTATGCAGGCAGACATGGCTGACCTGGAGCGGCACCTGGAGAGCGACGGAGTCACCTCCCAGGCGTCCAATAACTCCGGCGGGGCGGACCAGCTTGACGCTGCCTTTGAGAAGGCCAGGTCAGAGGTCCTCTCCGCCGTGCTGGGCCAGGAGGAGTTTGTAAACGGTCTGCTGCTGGCCTTTAAGCGCCCCTTTGTAGCCGGCTCCCCGGACCATCTCCCCCTGTGCAGGGCTGCCCTCTTAGGCAGTGACGGCACCGGACGGCGCAGCGCCGTGGAGTCCTTCACAGCCTCCCTAGGGCGTCAGGGGGTGTTGAAGACCCCCAAGACCTCCCGCATCGACCTGTCCGCATACAGCGCGCCCGGTTCGGAGAAGCTGTTTATACAGGACCTGTTCACCGCCCTCAAGGGCGGCGCGGCTTCCCTGGTCTTTGTGAACTATCAGAAATGCCACCCCTCTGTGCTGCCCCTGGTCCTCGCGGCCTTCAGCACCGGCAGCGTGCCACTTCCCGGGCGCTATGCCGAGCAGAAGGGGCTTCTGATAGACGTGGGCTCGGCACTGGCCCCCGGGGCCGTGTCACAGCTGTCAGTTGGCGGCAAATACCTGTTCCTGCTGGCCGGCCCAGACCCTATAAAGCTCAGCGGGGCCTTTGGCAGCGTGTTCATGGCAGGGCTTGACGACGTGCTGTCCACCGGGGATTTCTCCCGTGAGAGCTTAGTTGATATAGCTGAGCTGCGCTTAGGCGAGCTCAGAGAGCGGGCGGGCAGGCAGCTCTCTTTTGCCCTCAGCTTCAGCAGGCCCGAGGCCGAGGCCCTCGCCTTAAAGTACACCCGCGAGCAGGGCGCTGCGGCTATAGGCACAGCCGCAGACGTCCTCTATAAGTCCATGAGCGAGGAGAAGCTGCACCGGTCCCTTGGGCCTGTGGATGCCGTTCTCAAATTAGGCGAAGGGGGGCTGTATGTTGAGTATAACAGCAAGGGGGTCCATGGCAGAATAATGCCCAACAGCCCTGCCGATACCCAGAACGCCGCGGAGCTTGCGGCAGTAAAGGATGAGCTGTCAGAAATAACCGGCCTTGAGAATGTAAAGGAGTATGTCCTATCCCTCGAGGATAATTTCCGTATGCAGCGCCTGAGAAAAGAGCGCGGCATGAAGGCCGAGACGCCCAGTATGCACATGATATTCACCGGCAACCCCGGCACCGGCAAGACTACCGTGGCGAGGATAGTGGCAAGGTATCTCAAGGCCATGGGCGCTATCTCCGGCGGTCAGCTTGTGGAGGTCACCAGGGCCGACCTTGTGGGCCAGTACGTGGGCCATACCGCCCCCCTTACCCAGAAGGCCATACAGTCAGCCATGGGCGGGGTACTCTTTATCGACGAGGCCTACTCCCTCTACAGGGGCCGTGACGACAGCTTCGGCCTTGAGGCCATAGACGCCCTTGTAAAGGGCATGGAGGACCACCGGGACCAGCTTGTGGTGATACTTGCCGGGTACTCCAGGGAGATGGAGGAGTTCTTAACGGCAAACTCCGGCCTTCGCTCCCGCTTCCCGAATATAATCCCGTTCCCGGACTATACCCCCGGGGAGCTTTTGGAGATAACCAGAAGCATTGCTTCCCGGATGGGCTATAGGCTGGACCCAAGCTGCCACGGGCCCCTTATCGAATACTATACCCACCAGCAGATAGCCGGTGACTCCAGGGTCAACGGCAACGGGCGCATGGCCCGGAACATCGTGGAGGCGGCTGTAATAGCCTGCTCCAGAAGAAATATGCGCGCCCAGGAATCCGAGCGGGACCTGGAGCTGCTGCTGCCCGAGGATTTTGACGTGGAGGAGAATTATGACGAGCTTTTTAAGGACATTTAAGCGCTGTTTATCCCTGGCCATTATACTGTGCCTCACCCTCGCCGCCTGCGGCGGGGATCCCGGGCCCTCGGTAGAGAGCAGCCCTGCGTCCAGCGGCTGCTCCCGGGTGGTCTGCCTCTACAGCTCCTACGCCGAGGCCTGGCTGCTGGCAGGCGGGACTCTTGTTGGCGTTACCGACGACGCTGTAAACGAGCGCAAGCTTGACGTCGGGGACGCGGAGATCATAGGCACCGTGAAGGAGCCCAACGCCGAGGCCATCATCGCCCTGGAGCCGGACCTGGTGATATTCTCCGAGGACATCGCCGCCCAGGTGGACATGATAGACGTGCTCACAAACGCCGGCATAGCCTGCAGCGGCTATAGGGTCGATGCCTTTGAGGATTACGCAGAGATAATGAAGGAGTTCTGTGAGATGAACGGACGCATGGAGCTTCTGGAAGAGTACGTGGAAAAGCCTCGGGAGCAGATAGGATCGGCCAGGGAAAAATGCGGCTTTGATGGGGACGGCCCCCGGGTGCTTCTCATACGGGCCTTCTCCAGCGGCATAAAGGCCAAGGCCGAGGAGGAACTGGCGGGGGCCATACTGAAGGACTTGGGCTGTAAAAATATAGCCGACGAACACCCATCCATGCTGGAGGACCTGAGCCTTGAGGAGGTTATAGCCGCGGACCCGGACTATATCTTCGTCACCACCATGGGCAAGGAGGAAGCGGCCCTCAGCTTCCTTGAGGGAATGATAGAGGCAAACCCCGCCTGGGAGAGCCTTACGGCAATAAAGGAGGGCCGCTTCCACGTGCTGCCCAAGGACCTTTTCCACTATAAGCCCAACCATCGCTGGGGCGAGAGCTATGAGTATCTGGGGGAGCTCCTCAGTGAGTAAGGGGGAACAAAGCAAAAAAGGGCTGCCTGCGGGCGCTAGGCTGGCGCTGCTGGCAGTCCCTGTACTGTTATGCGGCATTCTCGGCGTGAGCCTGGGATCAACTATAATAGACCTGCCCGCCGCTTTTGCCGGGGCCATATCCGGGGACTTCAGCT
This sequence comes from uncultured Clostridia bacterium, assembly GCA_947572385.1. Lineage (GTDB taxonomy): Bacteria > Bacillota > Clostridia > Oscillospirales > Acutalibacteraceae > Acutalibacter. The sequence goes on along the minus strand of CANPBX010000033.1, from coordinate 3,026 downwards.
CCTCTCAGAGCCGCATACTCCTATATGTGCGCCTGCCAAGGGTCTCTGCGGCAATGCTGGCGGGCTCGGCCCTTGCCGTAAGCGGTATGCTCATACAGGCGGTGCTCAACAACCCACTTGCCGCCCCAAACGTCATAGGCGTGAACGCAGGGGCCGGGTTCTTCGCCTTCCTCGCCATAGCAATATTGCCCGGAGTTCGCGGCGCCGCCCAGCTCGGGGCCTTTTTCGGCGCATTGTTTGCCGTGCTCTTAGTCTGCGCTGTCTCAGCCGGAACAGGCAGGCTGACTATAATACTCAGCGGCGTTGCCGTCAGCAGCATTTTCACCGCTGGGATAAACACCGTGAAAACCTTCTACCCCGACACCCTGTATAACGGCAGCACATTCCTAATTGGCGGCTTCTCCGGCATATCCCTAAAGGACCTTTCCCCCGCCTGGGCCATGATCCTTGCGGCACTAATCATATCCTGGCTCATGTCCGGTCAGACGGATCTGCTGGGGCTCGGTGAGGCCTCTGCCCGAAGCCTTGGCATGAATGTAGGGCTTGCCCGCTTTGGGCTGATAATACTTTCCTGTATTTTAGCCGGCTGCGCGGTGAGCTTTTCAGGGCTTTTAAGCTTCGTGGGGCTCCTGGCGCCCCATATGGTACGCAGGATCTTCGGCGAGGCCAGGACCTCCCACCGGGTGCTCATACCAGCCGCCGCCCTGCTGGGAGCGGGCTTTGTGGCCCTCTGCGACCTTCTGAGCCGCATTTTATTCGCCCCATACGAACTGCCGGTAGGCATACTGCTCAGCGCCCTGGGAGGCCCCTTCTTCCTGGCTCTGCTGCTGCGGGAGAGAAGGAGGCGGCTATGATAAGCTTTGAGCATATCTCTGCCGGTTACCATGGCCGTGAAGTCCTGCACGACGTGGGCTTCACAGCGCCAAAGGGCAAGGTGACCGCTCTTGTAGGTCCAAACGGCTGCGGTAAGACGACCCTGCTGCTGATAGCCTGCGGGCTCCTGCGGCCCGGCGGCGGCCGGGTACTGCTGGAGGGCAGGCCCATAAGCTCATACAGCCGCCGGGAGCTGGCGCGGCTCATATCCCTGCTGCCACAGACCAGGGAGGTGCCCTCAGTGACGGTTGAGCGGCTGACGGCTTATGGGCGCTACCCCCATCTGGGCCCGGGGAAGGTGCTAAGCATACAGGACCGCAGGCTGGTAGAGGAGGCCCTGCGTCAATCAGGGGCATACGAGCTAAGGCATAGGGAGCTCAGGGAGCTCTCCGGCGGCGAGCGCCAGCGGGCCTATATCTCCATGGCCCTATGCCAGGACAGCGGAGCGTTACTGCTGGACGAGCCCACCACCTACCTGGACATAGGCCAGAAAAACCAAGTGATGGAGCTTATACGTGAGTTGAACTCCCGGGGCAAGACTATCCTAACAGTGCTCCACGATCTGCCACTGGCCTTCGGGTACAGCGACTATGTAGCTGTCATGGCAGAGGGAAAGCTCCAGGCCTTCGGCACGCCCGGCGAGGTGCGGGATGATGCCGCAAAGGCCTTTGGCGTAAAACAGTCCATTGTTGCCATAGACGGCAGGGAGCAGATAATATTTTACTGACCGATACCGACTACCCGCAGTACTCCCTCCCCCACCGTAAACCTCACCTGGACCCCCGCAAAGCCCATGCCGTATACCCGCTCCGGGTCCCTATGGTAATGGGGGCGGGGGTCCGCTTCAAGCACCGCCAGCAGCGCCTCCCGCGAGCCTTCCGGCACCAGCTCCAAAAGCTCCGGCGGGCAATCCACATTGAGGGGCTCCCAGGGGTCCGAATCTGTAAAGCCTCCCCTTGCGCCCTCAATGCAGTCCGCAGAGGGCAGGTACGGCTTCACATCAAAAATCGGCGTGCCGTCCACCAGATCCGCCCCCAACACGACCAGCTCAGGCCCTTCCGGGCCATTTAACTCCACCCTCTCCAGCTCCACACAGGAGAGTCCCAGGCGGTTGGGCCTAAAGGGTGATCTGCTGGCGAATACCCCCACCCGGCGGTTGCCTCCAAGCCTTGGCGGACGGACAGTAGGAGACCATTTCCCCTCAGGCACCTGGGAAAACTGCCACAAAAGCCAAAGATGGGAGAAACCATCAATGCCCCTAAAGGCCTCAGGAGCCCTGTATTCAGGCTCGAACACCACCCTTCCCCGAAGCGCGGCTGCCACTCCGCTCTGGCGCGGCACGCCGAATTTTTCCGGGAAGTCGGTTTTTATATGGGCAACGGGCTCGATATTCATGTGGGCGCGCTCCTTTATTTGATTTCCTGCTATATAAGTCCGGGCAAAATCAAAGGACGGATACTTCAGCACTGTCTGCATCGAAATATCCATCCTTGTGTTAGCCTTGCCATGCTTAAAAGATGCCGCTTTTTCGACACAAAAAAGTAAAGAAATTCGAACCCCTTTGTCTAATACCAAGAGAAAGCTTCTCCCTCGTTGGCACCCGAAACCGCCATTCGATGATGACAAAATATAATACTCGTTTCGCGCAAAAAGCTAACTCAGCCTTCTTCCGCGATTTTTTGACTTCGTCTAGATCCGATCCGCAGATGGTAGAAATTTCCTCCATTGACCGCTGCTGGTTCAACAGCCGCTTTACCACTCCTACCATTGCATTATGCTCCCCTTCTCTCATGGCAATAAGCCGTACATCCTCTAACTTCGCCGCCAGTGTCATAGACCTCTCAACCTTGTATTATAGAGTAGCGGATCCATTGATGTTCGGCTCTGTGAACTGTGCGTTCAAAATGCACGCATGGGAGCCGACATCATATATGATGTCCTCCGCGCCCTCGATCACAGACTTTCGTTTATAAAGGGCCAGTCCGCGTTTGTAATAATCGTCTATGCAGACGAAAATCATATAGCTGGACTTCAGGTCCCGGTAGCGCTCAGAGACCTCCAGGGTTCGCCGGTCCAGGGAACTCTGGTAATACCTGATCCGGCGCTCCAGGTCATAGGCGCTGCCGGTCTGCATCTCCACAGCGTACTGCGTT
>CANPBX010000032.1 GCA_947572385.1 uncultured Clostridia bacterium | reverse complement strand
CGCGTAAACGTGAGCTTTTCCTCGTTGCGTAGAGTTTTTCGCTGATTTTCGGGTCCTTTCTTTTCATTTTTGCTTTACAGTGCCGAAAAGAATGATAAAAGGCCAGATACTATGTATCCGACCTTTTGCCTGATATCCTGATATATTGTACGACCTATACCTGATCTCCTTTCCCACAAAAATTTTTTTGAAATTCATGGTCAGTGAATCAACAAACCCCAGTAATATTGGGGCTTTCCTGTGTTGTCCCTATTATGATACACTCACATACAGGCTTACATTTGTGTTGGCATAAGTTGACTTGTTGGAAAATCGGATATACTATAGTAAAGTACACGATCGTTGAGAAATTTGTGTGTGGTTTAGATACCATCTACACGAGTCAGGCGCGGATAACAGCCCAAATAGAAATACAACGGACATGTACCGCAGCGATAAAGGCATCGGAGGTCTTGGCATAACGAGTAGCGGCCCCTATCCAGCGTTTTCGGAGCAGCTTGCAGAGGTATTCGTCATATCCAGGTTGTTCCTTGCGATTCTTTTTGGGAGGGATCACGGTCTGCATACCTGCTGAACCTGCATAGGCAAGGGTATCATTTGTGTTATAACCACGGTCCGCCAGTAGTGTTTCCGCAGAAATACCCTTGATCAGGTGGACAGTTTCTTTACGATCCGCTCGGGTACCTTCTGTAACAAGGACTCGGGTCGGCATACCATTCGCATCCACGGCCAAATGTATTTTGGTGTGGAGCCCCCTTTTGTCCTGGCAAATGGGGCTCCAGAAGCGACCATACTTTGTCGCTTCTGGCCCAGGTTTCCAACTGGGTGAGGCTCAAATTTGCTGCCATGGATCTTAAAAAAAGCTGGCAAACTGGAAAGCCCGAAGAATGGTGCCTACTCCCCATTTCCCGCTTTCAGTCTCTTGGCAGGGCCGGACGGTCCAGATACAGCAGCACCGTGGTGCCCCTGCCCAGCTGGGATCTTATCTCAAATGGCGTTTGCAGCTTGTCTAAAACCGACTTGCAGAGGTACAGTCCCAGCCCGGTGCTGGAGCGCTCGGCCCGCCCGTTCTGCCCGGTAAACCCGCGCTCGCACACCCGGGGCAGGTCGGCGGGGTCTATGCCCACGCCGGTGTCACAGACAGAGAGCACATGACCCGGGCCCATGGAGATAGTTATGCCGCCGGACACGGTATATTTTACCGCGTTGGAGATAAGCTGCTCCAGCACGAAAAGCAGCCATTTTTCGTCGGTGATGACCTTGTCGTCAAAATCCTCAAGATCCGCCTGGAGCTTCTTATATATAAACTGGGGAGCAAATTTTTTCACAGCTTTTGCCGCAACGGGCCGCACAGGGCAGTTTTCCAGGCGCAGGTCGGAGCTGATGGAGTGCAGGCGCAGATACCCTAAGAGCATCTCCATATAGCGCTCTATTTTAAACAGCTCCTGGCGAGTGGCCTCGGCCTCGGGTACGTTCCCGGACTGGAGTATCAGGCCCATGGCGGCCAGAGGGGTCTTTACCTGGTGCACCCAGAGGGTGTAGTAGTCCATAAGCTCCTCCTGGCGGGTGGCGGCCTGGCTCTCAAGGTCGGCGGCGCGGGTGCGCAGGAGCTCCATGGTCTCAAGGACGAGCTCCAAGGGAAGGGGGCCCTCCATTGTAACAGGCTCCGGGAAGCCCTGTAAAGCAGAGCGCTTTACAGCTTTGAGCAGCTGTACGCTCCGGCGGTACCTGACAAAGTCAGGCACGGACATGACTATCGCCAGAGTGGAGGCGATAAGGGCACAGTATCCTATCTGGGGAAGCCTTAGGCCGTAGAGGAGCATAAGCCCGGATATGGCTGCAAAAAGCAGTAGTCCGCAGAGCAGCACCCTGCGGCGGTCAATAAGATATCTGAAAAACAGCATGGAGCCCTCCGTTTAGCTGAACTGGTAGCCCAGGCCCTTCCTGGTGACCAGGGTCCCCTCAAGCCCCACAGACTCAAGCTTTTTGCGCAGACGGGAGACATTTACCGTCAGGGTGTTGTCGTCTATAAAGCTCTCGCTCTCCCATAGGCGCACCATGAGCTCCCCGCGGCTCACAGTATGCCCGCCGTTCTCCATGAGCACCTGGAGTATGCGGAACTCATTCTTGGTGAGCTCCAGCTTCCCGCCGGGGCCGGAGACAGTCTCGGCGCCCAGGTCCAGTATTGCCGGGCCGTACTCTAAAAGGTTCGTGTTCCCAAACAGGGAGTAGGTGCGTCGGAGCACGGCCTGGATCTTGGCTGTGAGCACCGTCAGGTCGAAGGGCTTTGCTATGAAGTCGTCGCCGCCAAGCTCGATAGCCGTTACGATATTTATATTGTCCGAGGCCGAGGACAGGAAGACCGCAGGCACCTTGGAGCGCTTTCTCAGCTCCTGGCACCAGTAGTAGCCGTTATGCACCGGCAGGCCGATGTCCAGCAGCACCAGGTGCGGATCGAAGTCCAGAAGCTCCTCCAGGACCCGGGAGAAATCCTCCACAGCCCGGGCCTGATAACCCCACAGGGACAGGTGCTCGCAGACGGTGCGGCAGATGACCGGGTCGTCCTCAACGATGAATATCTTATACATTTCGGAGTATCTCCAGGATATCCTCATAGCTCTCCGCCCGCCAGGTATAGTCGGGAGCGCTGCGCTCCCTCGTCCAGGCACCGGGAGGGTCGTACCAGATGCTTCGGATTCCGGCGTTTACGGCCCCCTGGATATCTGAGCTGGGGGAGTCCCCGATAACTACAGCCTCGTCCGGAGAGAAGCCGGGGATATGACCGGCAACGTATTCAAAGTAGCGCTTATCCGGCTTGCCTACGCCAACGGCCTCGGAGACAAATACCTCCTTAAAGTATGGGGCAAGGCCTGAGTGCCTGAGCCTTGGGAGCTGGCTCACCACGTTGCCGTTGGTTATAATATAGAGCTGATGTGTAAAGCTCAGCTCCTTTACAAGCTCCACGGCCCCGGGATAGGCGGTGCCGGTTTCGGCCAGTGCTGTAAAGTATCTCTCGTTTACAACCTCCGGGTCACCGGACAGGCCGGACTCCGAAAGGAACTCCACAAAGCGGGTAATATAGAGCTCCTGCTTTGTACACTCTCCCCGCTCAAAGCGGTCCCAGGCCCGGTTATTGCAGGCATCATAGCAGTCCAGAAGCTCCTTTGAATAAGGGCGCTGGCCGGAGAAGCAGGCGTCATACATTATTTTGAAGGAGCGGACCATGTCGGCAGGGAAGTCCAAGAGGGTATAGTCGGCGTCGAAGAGAAGAAATCGCATATGACCATCCTTTCACGCATATTATCATAGAGAAATTATACCCGCTTTTTAAGCCGGTGTCAATCTCGGGAGGACAAGTCTATGAGAAGATCAGGGTCGATAGGTCGCGGTTTTATCAAGTATTTCGTGCTGTGGCTGGCGCTGGCAGGAGCTGTTGGGGCGGTATGGCTTTTGGGCGGCGGTGAGAACAGCGGGCTGGTGGAGCCGGCAGAGCCTGAGGTAAGGCCGGAGCCGACAGCAGAGCCTGAGGAGATGGATGTCAAGGTCCCGCAGTCCTCGGAGCGTGGGGAGCTGGCAGGTGTATGGGTGCCGTACATGTCCCTTAATGTGCCGGAGCACACCAGGGAGGCCTTTGAAGCCAACTTTAAAAGTATAGCCGACAGCGCCAGGGAGAAGGGCCTCAATGCCCTGTTTGTGCACGTGCGGCCCTTCTCAGACGCACTTTATCCCTCGGAGCTCTACCCCTGGTCCCATATACTTACCGGGACCCAGGGGCAGGATCCGGGCTTTGACCCATTAAAATTTATGGTGGAGTATACCCACAGCCTGGGTATGGAGTTCCACGCCTGGATAAACCCTCTGCGGGTACAGACCACCGAGACCCCCAGCCAGCTCTCCGGGCCTATAGCAGACCTTAAAGCGGACGCGCCCTACTACTTCATGGAGTGGCAGGGGGCGCTGTATCTGGACCCGGCGTACCCCTATGTGCGCACGCTGATAGCCAAGGGCGCGTCGGAGATAGCGGAGAAGTACCCGGTAGACGGCATTCACTTCGATGACTATTTTTATCCCTCACAGGACGGGAGCCTGGACGCCGAGGCCTATCAGCTGCACGTGGAGACAGTCTCAGAGCCGCTGGGGCTGCAGGACTGGCGCAGGGCAAACATCAACGCCATGGTAGCTGAGGTATACGACCGGGTGAAGTCCGTGAGCCCGGATGTACAGTTTGGCATTTCGCCCCAGGGGAATATTGAAAACGACATGGATATGGGCGCGGATGTGGAGGCCTGGTGCGCTGTGCCGGGGTATATAGACTATGTCTGCCCGCAGGTGTACTACGGCTTTGAAAACCCGGGGCTGAACTACACCCAGGCCCTGGAGGACTGGCAGGGGATGTATAGGCGCAAAGGTCTTGAGCTTTACATTGGCCTTGCGCTGTACAAGGCCGGAGACAGCTCCCAGGGCGAGGCCTGGACAGGCGGGGACGTGATAAGCAGGCAGATAAAGGCTGCCAGGGAGCTGCCCTGTAATGGGGTCATACTTTACAGCAGTGACTTTCTTGACGCCGAGCAGACCGGCACGGAGATGAAGAACGCTGTGGAGACTCTTGCTGGAATAGATTAGCATATCGGCCATTTACAAACCCGGCACAAATATGCTATCATAACATGAAGAAAATGTCCCGCGAAAGGAATGGTAGCATGGAGTTCAGGACACCAAACAGCAAGTGGATATGGGCCAGTGACCCGGGCGTGCTGAAGAGCGGCAGTGCAAATCTGGTGCTTTTTAGAAAGAGCTTCGAGATCTGCGAGGCGCGGCAGTGCAGGCCATCAAGTCCGGGAGCAGTGTGGAGGACTGGGAGAATATGCTCCGGGGAGTGGGCGTGGTGAGCCTGCCCGCAAATTCTGAGGAGATAATAGACATAAGCGCGGGCTGTGAGGAGACCGGGTTCCTGTCTTTGCGCTTAATCGGAGGCGGTGGCGCTGAGATACGCCTGCTCTGCTCGGAGGCCTACGGAGTGAGGACCGGGGACGGCCCGTTTGACCCCTTTATAAAGAAGGACCGCTGTGATAATGTCAACGGAGATTTAAAGGGGTTTACAGACGTGTACACAGTGGCGGGCGGCGGCACGGAGTCTATGCCTGAGGCATATGAGCCCTTCTGGTTCCGCACCTTCAGGTTTATACGCCTGACTGTAAGGACCGGAGACAGCCCTCTGACTATATCCGGCTTTGATTACCAGGAGACAGGCTATCCCCTGGAGGTCAAAACAAAAATCAAGACCTCCGACCCGGCTATGGAAAAAATCTGGGAGATAAGCGAGCGCACCCTGCGCCGCTGTATGCAGGAGACCTACACCGACTGCCCATTCTATGAGCAGCTGCAATACGCCATGGACTCCCGCAGCCAGATACTCTACACCTATATGGTCTCCGGGGACGACCGGCTTGCCAGGGCCTGTATGGACGACTTCCGGCGCTCCCAGCGCTATGACGGCATGATAAACTGTTCTTACCCCTGCTATGAGCCAAACATAATCCCGGGCTTTGCCGTCTACTATATCCTGATGCTGTGGGACCATATGATGTTCTTCGGGGATAAGGGCTTCCTCAGGGGACATCTGGCCTGCATGGACGGCATACTGAATTTCTTCGGCAGTAATTTAGACGGGCGCGGGCTGGTGGGCAAAATCGGCGGTGTGAACGGACGCTCCAGGTACTGGTCCTTTATCGACTGGACGGACCAGTGGGACGAGACCAGCGGAGTCCCATGTGCTACACTAAAAGGGCCCATCACCATGGAGAGCCTTCTGTATGTGTACGGCCTGCAGGCAGCGGCGGAGGTGTCGGAGTTTGTGGGCAGGAAGGGTACGGCTGAGGAGTACCGCGCCCGGGTGGAAAGCGTTCAGGCGGCTGTGCGTGAGCACTGCACAGGCCGCAATGGGATGATAACCGACGGCCCGGGGGTAGAGGAGTACAGCCAGCACTGCCAGGTGTTCGCCCTGCTGACAGATACCCTCTCCGTTGAGCAGTCCAGGGCAAATATCTCAGAGACCCTTGATAACCCTGGGGAGTATGCCCAGTGCTCTGTGGCTATGGCGTACTATCTGTTTAGGGCCCTTGAAAAAGCCGGGATATATGAGCGCACGGAAAAGCTCTGGGACATCTGGCGGGAGATGGTGGAGAATAACCTTACCACCTGTGTCGAGGACAATGTCCGTGGCCGCAGCGACTGCCACGCCTGGGGAGCCCTGGCGCTGTATGAGCTCCCGGCGGTGGTGCTGGGGGTCAGGCCTTCGGCCCCGGGATTTGCAAAAGTTGAGGTAAAACCGGTACCCGGGCACTTTACCTGGGCCAGGGGATGCGTAGCCACGCCCCGGGGGGAGGTCCGGGTAAGCTGGAGGGCTGACGGAAAAGGCGGAATCGAGGTAGAGACCGAGGGGGCTTTGTAAGAAGTCTATAAAAGTTTAGGCCGGCCGGGTACTCCCCGGCCGGCTCACGTTATTCTACGGCCCTAAGCGGCCTCCTTATCTTCGATGTCCTGTTTATAGGAGCTGTTGCACTGTTCCAGCATAGTTTCGGCAAAAATCCCATACCCCATTGTGGGGTCGTCCATAAATACATGCGTCACAGCGCCGCAGAGCTTGCCATCCTGCAAAATCGGCGCGCCGCTCATTCCCTGCACGATTCCCCCGGTGCTCTCCAGCAGCCTCTTGTCCGTCACGCTTATCACCAGGTTTTTAGTGGGCTGGTCGGCGGTGTTGACCTTCTTTATCTCCGCGGAATAGAGCCGCGGGCCGCTGCCGTCGATACTTGCCAATATCTCAACCGGCCCGGGCTTCACTTCATCCCGGGACAGCACGTCCATTGGCGTGCCCTCCTTCGGGCTGTCAAGAGTTCCATAAACGCCGGTTTCGTTGTTGGCAAGGAGCCTGCCCATGGACTCGTCCGAGGAGAAATAGCCCCTCAGCTGCCCGGGCTCGCCCCTCTGCCCCTTGACTATTCCGCAGAGGGTGATGGCGGCAGGCTCGCCGGTTTTTAAGGTCATAACGCTGCCCGCGTCCGCGTCGCAGATGCCGTGGCCCAGGCCCGCGAACATGCCGGTGTTGGGGTCATAGAAGGTCAGGGTGCCAACGCCCGCGGCGCTGTCCCGGACCCACATGCCTGTGCGGAAGGCGCCCTCGCCGAACACCGGGGTCACAGTGGTCTCGAACTCCTTCTCCCCCCGGCGCACCCTGAAGGTGACGCTCTGGCCCTGGCTCTGGCCGATATAGGCGGCAAGGTCCGAGTTGCTGCCTATGGTCATGCCGTCGGCCTCTATAAGGTAGTCCCCAGCGCGCAGCCCGGCCTCGGCAGCGGGGCAGCAGATACCGCCTGTGGTATAAATATCCGAGAGGGAGGCAACAATAACCCCGTCTGTGAAGAGCTTTATACCGAAGGCCTCTCCCAGGGGTATCACCTGCCCGTCCTCTGCCTTTTGAACCGCTTTCGCTTCCGGCGGCCGGCTTGCAGTCTCAAAGGCCGCCGCCTCCTGCACCCCCGGCTCAATGGACGGCTCCTCAAGGCCCAGCACACCGACTGTGGCAAGCATACATACCGCCGTTATCCCCACGCTCATTGCAAAGGTGTGCAGGGCCCCGCAGAAAGCCCTTTTCTTTCCAATTTTTTGATTATCCTCACATTTCAAATGCTTCACCCGCTTTCGGGGCAAGACTAAAAGCGGCATAAATAAATCCCGCTTTCGGCCCCGGTTTTAATTTGCCACAGGAAAAAGCAATTATGATGGAAATTAAAAACGCTTCTGTATCTGTTGTGCATGAGAGCACAGATAATACAGAAGCGAGAATTTTTGGTCTGCCGCAACTACCGGGCACAGCGGTGGCATGCCCATAAATCCATGGGTCCGCGCTCCGGCTATTGCCGGTCTCGCCCGGTAGAAGGGACAGTAAACGTGCATGAAATAAGTATACGATGATATTAGGCAAATAATGTTATGTTTTTACCGTCTTAGTGTAGGCTGTTCACCTCCTTTGCTTTCGATGGTATTAGTATACAGCAGAATTATGAAAAACGTATCAAGACTATATAAAAGAATTGTGTGTTTTTTATGAACGCTTTTTGAACATATCAACTAAAAAATCTATGCGCTTCTCAATATTCGTAATTGCTATTTTGGTGTTTATAGCTGAGTCATACCCATGAACAGTCCCCTTTGTCTCATTCACGGTGACCTTCGCCCCGGCCTCTCTGAGCCGCGCGCCGTACAGGACGCCCTCGTCGTGCAGGCAGTCAAACTGGGCCGTCTCAATATACGCCTGCGGGACGATCTCCGGCAGGGGGCAGTGCATTGGAGAGGCCGCCAGCCTGTCCTCCTCGTTGGCACAAAAATAAGCCCACATCTTGCTGTTGCTCACCGCGTTCCAGAGGGGCGTGTCTGTGTACCTTCTCATTGACTCCGTGTCCATATTGCAGTCGGTCAGCGGGTACACAAGCATCTGTGCACAGGGCCGGGGCAGCTTCTCCCGCTGATAGTTGCAGCAGATAAGCGCCGCCAGGCACCCACCGGCGCTGTCACCGGCCATGGCGATCTGCTCCGTGTCCGCCCGAAGCTCCTCTGCGTTATCTATTATATATCTGTACAGTGAGAGAATATCGTCGTAAGCCGCCGGGTACGGATATTTCGGCGCAAGATGATAGTCCGGGAAGAAGACCCTGCACCCGGCGCCCGCCGCGTAAGTGTACGCAAGCTTTTTGTGGTATGGGGAGGCCCTGTAGGTGAAGGCCCCGCCGCGGGCATATATCAGGCAGGGGAGCAGCCCTTTGGCGCCCTTTGGCTCGAATATGTCCGTCCTGAACCTCATGCCCTTATGTCCGGCAATATATATGCTCCTGCCGCTCACATTACCGGGCAGGGACGGAAGTGCCCTGGGCAGGAAGATGTCCGCAAGCTTTATCATAAGCTTATTATACGGCACTCTTTTTGCGACTCCTCTCAGTTCGGGGCTTATATCATATTTCATACGGTACACCCGCCTTTCCATGTGATTTTATCACTCTATGCACCCACTGTCAACCTGGGCACAGCAGCCAGTTGAATTTTCCCCAGATATGTGGTATACTAATGTACAAGCACGCAAAAGCGCGTAGGGAGGTCTCAAAATGCCTGTCACTGTTATCTGCGGCCACTACGGTTGCGGGAAGACGAACCTTGCTTTGAACCTGGCACTGGAAGCGGCTGGGGTCGGCCCTGTCACGCTTGTGGATCTGGACATTGTAAACCCCTACTTCCGCTCCTCGGACTATAGGGCGCTGCTGAAAAATAAGGGCGTGCGGCTGATAGCCCCGGTGTTTGCCGGGACCACTTTGGACACGCCGACCCTGCCGCCGGAGATACAGTCCATATTCGCCCCGGAAGCGGGCAGGGTGATCATAGACTCCGGCGGAGACGACGCCGGGGCCACGGCCCTTGGCGGGCTGAGCCACGGGCTAAACGAGGCGGGGTATGAGCTCATATATGTTATAAACCGCTATAGGGCCCTGTCCCAGAGCCCGCAGGAATGCGCGGAGCTCCTTCGGGAGATAGAGAGGGCCGCGCGGCTTCGGGCCACCGGGATAGTCAACAACTCCCATCTGGGTGTGGAGACAGAGCTTTGGCACGTGCTGGAGGCTTTGGACTTTGCAAAGGCCAGTGCGGAACTTACCGGCCTGCCGCTGCTGTACTCCACCGTGCCGGACTTCGCCCTGGACGGTACGGAGCCGCCTAAGGGCTTTAAGGCCGTTGGAAGGCTTGTGAAATTTGCCTGGGAATAGCTGAGATCTATTATATCAAATAAATAAGGAGGTAGAGATATATGCCTAAGATAACCGTAGACGAGAGCGTCTGCAAGGGCTGCGGGCTGTGCGCCAATGCCTGCCCGCTGAAGATCATCTCCCTGGACACCGGAAGGCTGAACTTAAAGGGCTACCACCCCGCAAGGCTGATGGAGCCCGGCAGATGCACCGGCTGCGCGTCCTGTGCGGCAATGTGCCCCGACACCGCTATAACTGTTGAAAAATAACCGGAAAAGAGGTTGAAGCCAAAATGAAAGTATTGATGAAAGGCAATGAGGCCTTGGGTGAGGCAGCTATTCGAGCGGGCTGCCGCCATTTCTTCGGCTACCCCATCACCCCCCAGACGGAGCTGGCCGCCTATATGTCAAAGCGTATGCCGAAGATCGGGGGTACATATCTCCAGGCCGAGTCTGAAATAGCCGCGGTAAACATGGTGCTGGGGGCGTCGGCGGCAGGTGTGCGGGCCATGACCTCCTCATCCTCCCCGGGAATAAGCCTTAAGTCCGAGGGAATATCATATATGGCGGGCTCGGACCTTCCGGCGCTGATAATAAACGTCCAGCGGGGCGGCCCGGGGCTTGGCGGCATTCAGCCCTCCCAGGCCGACTACTGGCAGGCAACGAAGGCCACAGGCCACGGGGACTTTCAGGTGCTGGTCTTCGCACCCTCTACAGTCCAGGAGATGGTGGATCTGGTATCCGGGGCATTTGACGCCGCAGACCGCTGGCGTATGCCCGCCATGATACTGGCTGACGGTATGCTGGGCCAGATGATGGAGCCGGTAGAGCTCCCCGAGGAAGGCGGGCACACCTCTATAGACAAGCCCTGGGCGGCAAGCGGGCACGGTGGCAAGCGTGAGCACAACATCATAAACTCCCTGTACCTGACCCCGGATAAGCTGGAGGATCTGGTAGTTGAGCGCTATAAGCGCTACGAGCAGGTACAAGCCGCGGAGCAGCGGGCCGAGGAGTATCTCTGCGGCGACGCGGACGTAATCATCGTAGCCTACGGCGCTTCCTCAAGGGTTGCCAGAAGCGCGGTGAACAAGGCCCGTGAGAAGGGCTGGAAGGTTGGCCTCCTGCGTCCCATAACCCTATGGCCCTTCCCCACCGACGCGCTGAAGAAAGCGGCAGGCCAGGCTAAGGCCTTCCTCACTGTCGAGATGAGTATGGGCCAGATGGTGGATGATGTAAAACTGGCTATTGACTGCAGGGTGCCCGTACACTTCTTCGGGCGCACAGGCGGCATGATCCCCACCCCCGGCGAGGTGCTGGCGGAAGTGGAGAAGCTCCTGTAAGGACTATATAGAAAGGAAGGGTCTAACATATGGCAACGATATTTCAGAAACCCCATGCCCTGACCGGCGCCCCCCTGCACTACTGCCCGGGCTGCACCCACGGCATTGTACACCGTTTGGTGGCCCAGGCCATTGACGAGCTGGGGGTAGAGGGCCGCACCGTGGGGGTGGCCTCGGTGGGCTGCTCGGTGATGTGCTATGACTATTTCGCCTGCGACATGGTCCAGGCCCCTCACGGCAGGGCGCAGGCCGTGGCTACCGGGCTCAAGCGTGCAAGGCCGGAGAACATTATATTTACATACCAGGGGGACGGGGATCTGGCTGCTATCGGCACGGCTGAGACTGTCCACGCGGCGACCAGGGGGGAAAACCTCACCGTTATCTTCATCAACAACGCCATATACGGTATGACCGGCGGGCAGATGGCCCCCACCTCCCTGCCGGGGCAGATGACCCAGACCACCCCCTATGGGCGGGACACGGACACCGCCGGGTACCCGGTGAAGGTCTGTGAGCTCCTGTCCACCCTGGACGGCGTAGCCTTTGCCCAGAGGGTGACTGTGGACTGCGTGAAGAATGTGAATATAGCCAGGAAAGCCATCAAGAAAGCATTTCAGAACCAGCTGGACGGCAAGGGCTACTCCATAGTCGAGGTGCTCTCCACCTGCCCCACCAACTGGGGGCTGACCCCTGTAGAATCCCTCGACTGGCTCCGGAAGAATATGATACCCTACTACCCATTAGGGGTCTATAAGGACATAGAGGCCGGGGTAAAGAAGGGGGGCGCGTCACAGTGAAGGACCTGAATATGGTGTTCGCGGGCTTCGGTGGCCAGGGCGTGCTCTTTGCCGGGAAGGTGGCGGCCTACGCCGGGCTTATAGAGGGCAAGGAAATTTCCTGGCTGCCCTCCTACGGCCCTGAAATGCGCGGGGGCACGGCAAACTGCAGCGTCTGTATTTCCGACGAGCCAATCGGCTCGCCCCTTATCACCGCGCCGAACTATCTTATAGCCATGAACCTGCCCTCCCTTGAGCGCTTCATTGACGGAGTGGAGCCGGGCGGGACGGTGATACTGGACAGCTCCCTTATTGACCGGGAGATAGCCCGCGGGGATATTACCGTCCACCGTGTGCCCTCCTCAAGGCTGGCGGAGGAGAACGGACTTGCAGGGCTCTCGAATATGATACTTGTGGGAAAGCTCTTCCATGAGCTGGGCTTCTGTACGGACGAGGTGCTGGACGAGGCCATGCAGAAGTGCATCCCCCCAAGGAAGGCCGCTATGCTGGAGCTGAACCGTAGGGCTGTGGCTTTGGGGGCTCGGCAGTGATCATATAAATATTTACCCGCTTCTTTGCAGAAGCGGGTATTTTTTGTTGGGCTTTTTCGCTGTCGCTCAGTCGCAAGACCGTGGGACGCCGTCCCACACCCTGCAAGGGAAGCAGGCTCCCCTTGACCCCATTAGCATTCCTCTATCCTCAGCAGGCGGTTATACTTGGCCACCCGCTCTGTCCGGCAAGGCGCGCCGGTTTTTATCTGCCCGGCGTTTACTGCCACGGCTAAATCGGCTATAAAGGTGTCCTCAGTCTCCCCGGAGCGGTGGGAGATAATGGTGTTATAGCCGCTCCTGCGGGCCAGGTCTATGGCGAGCATGGTCTCTGTGAGGGTTCCTATCTGGTTTGGCTTAATGAGTATGGCGTTACCCGCGCTCTGGTCTATCCCCTGCTGCAGGCGGTCGATATTCGTTACAAACAGGTCGTCCCCCACCAGCTGCACACGGCTGCCGATACGCTCTGTCAGCGCAGTCCACGCGGGGAAATCCTCCTCGCCCAGCGGGTCCTCTATAGAGATGATCGGGTACTTGCCCACAAGGTTCGTCCAGTATTCGATCAGGTCCTCGGCGTCCATATTCTTCCCGCGCTTTGGCAGGTGGTATCCGCCCTCTGCGGCCCATTCGCTTCCTGCCGCGTCCAGGGCTATATGCACCCTCCCGGAGTAGCCGGCCTTCTCCACGGCTGCCAGGATCTCCTCTATAGCCTCCTCGTCGCTGCCAAGGTCCGGGGCGAAGCCGCCCTCGTCCCCAACGCCGGTGGAGAGCCCTCTGGCCTTTAGCTGGGAGCCCAGCACATGGTATATCTCGCTGCACCAGCGCAGGCCCTCCCTGAAGCTCTCCGCGCCTGTGGGGACTATCATAAACTCCTGGATGTCGATATTGTTCCCCGCATGGGCGCCGCCGTTGAGAATATTCATCATGGGCACCGGCAGCTTATATGCTGCCGCGCCGCCTAAAAATCGGTAGAGCGGCATACGGTAGTGTGCGGCGATCGCCCGGGCGCAGGCCAGGGATACGGCTAAAGTGGCGTTGGCCCCAAGATGCGCCTTGTTCGGCGTGCCGTCCAGCTTCTGGAGAAGGGCGTCCACGTCCCGGACCGTGAGGCTGTGGAGCTTCTCCAGGGCCGGGGAGATTATTTCGTTTACATTCCTGACAGCCTTCAGGACCCCCTTCCCCCCATAGCGCCTGTCGTCGCCGTCCCGGAGCTCCACTGCCTCAAACTTGCCTGTGGAGGCCCCGGAGGGTGAGGCTGCGGTGCCCATGGTGCCGTCGGTGAGCTGCACCGTGGCGCTGACAGTGGGGTTGCCGCGGGAGTCAAGTATCTCGCAGCCGTAGACCTTCTGTATTTTTACCATAATATCTCACCTTCCAAAAATATTTTTCCTATTTTCAGTATTGCACATTGCAAGGCAAAATAAACCATGGTAAACTAAAAACAGTAAACCGAATGGAGGTGCTTTATGGCACAGAAGGAATTTCATATAGAGACTGAACGGCTCATTTTAAGGCGCTTTAAAACCAGCGACCTTGAGGGCCTGTACCGGTACCTGTCAGACCCTGAGACAGTCCGCTACGAGCCCTACCGTCCAATGAGCCGGGAGGAGGCCGGTGATGAGCTGCAAAGGCGCATAGCCTCCAATGAGATGATAGCCGTAGAGCTCCGTGACGGCGGCGGGCTCATAGGCAACGTGTACCTTGGCAGGCGGAAGTTCCAGTCCATGGAGCTTGGCTTTGTCTTTAACCGGGTGTACTGGGGAAAGGGCTATGCCTCCGAGAGCTGCCGGGCGGTGCTTGAAAAGGCCTTTGGAGAGGGCGTACACCGTGTATATGCCGAGTGCGACCCGGAGAATGAAAACTCCTGGCGGCTTCTGGAGGCCCTGGGCTTCCGGCGGGAGGGGTGCCTGCGGCAGAATGTCTACTTCTGGAAGGACGGGAACGGCCGCCCGATCTGGAAGGATACATATATTTATAGTAAGCTTCACATATAAAAATAAAGAAAAGAGGTAATACTTATGGACTTCCAAAGAGTCACGCCAGAATCCGTGGGCATACCCTCAGGGGCGGTCGTCAGCATGCTGGACCAGCTTTACCGTGAGGGCATTGAAATGCACTCCTTCAAGCTCCTGCGCCACGGGAAGGTCTGCGCCGAGGGCTCCTGGGCCCCCTACGCGCCGGATACACAGCACATCCTGTTCTCCTTCAGCAAGAGCTTTACAAGCACCGCCATAGGCTTTGCCGTGCAGGAGGGCATTATTTCCCTGGACGAGCGGCTCATTGACATCTTCCCGGACAAGGCCCCTAAGGAGCCCGGGGAGAATCTAAAAAAATGCCAGGTCCGGCACCTGCTGATGATGGGCTGCGGCCACGAGACGGAGATAGAATGGGCCTCGGGCGGCAGCAGCGACTGGGTAGAGATGTTCCTCCACCATCCCTTTGTCTATGAGCCGGGGACCCACTTCCTGTACAATACCTCCGGCACCAATATGCTCTGCGCCATTTTAAAGAGAAAGACCGGCCTTGACATGACCGAGTTCTTGAAGCCCCGCCTCTTTGAGCCCCTGGGCATAGGTGAGATACATTGTGTCAAAATGTCAGACGGCGTGGAGATGGGCGGCGCCGGCATATCCGTCACCATCGAGGAGATGGCCCGCTTTGTGCAGTTTATAGCCAATAAGGGCAGCTGGGAGGGCAAGCAGCTATTGGACCCCCAGTGGTTTGACATGGCCACCTCAAAGCAGATCGAGAACGCCGGGGCCGGCTGGGGCGGCGACCCGGACTGGCAGGCAGGGTACTGCTTCCAGTTCTGGCGCTGCGCCCCCGACGGAGTGTTCCGTGGGGACGGCGCCTACGGGCAGTACGGCGTTGTTATGACAAAGCAGGACGCTGTGCTGGTGATACACTCGGCCTCAATGAAGCTTCAGGCGGTGCTCACCGCCGTCTGGGAGAAGCTGCTGCCTGAAATGCGGGACGAGCCGCTGGCAGAGGACCATAGAGCCTGTCATATGCTGGAGAAGCGGCTGGAGAAGCTTGAGCTGAACACCATGCTGGGCGTGCATAACCCCGGCGCTGAGGCCTCCCTGAACGGCGCGGTGTATGTGCCCAGGAGCCATGCGCCCGGGCTTCGGGATATAGTTGGCGGACCCGGCTGCTTCGCCCCGGAGGGCGGCTCTCTGGAGAGCGTCACATTTAAGTTTGAGGGCACCAGTGCTCAGCTTGTGTGCAGGGAGGACAGAGGGGAGTATACCCTGGACCTGGGCATGGAGGGGCATTTTGCCACAAGCCTGGTCCATGGCGTACCCTTTGGGGCCAACTCGAGCTGGCGGGCCCACGACACGCTTGAGGTACACCTGGTGAATACCAAGATGGTAATGGGTAAGCGGTTCCTCTTTAGGTTCAGCGGCAGTGAGCTTACAGTGACCGGAACGCCGACCCTGCCGGAGGCTATGAGCCTTGGGGATGTGCAAAGCTCAGAGCTCCGCTTTGAGCTTTCTGAGGGAGAGATAAACACCAAGACCAGGATGTACTGGGAAGTGAACGACTAAAAATAAGGGCCGGGCTGGTGATAAACACAGCCCGGCCTTAGGTTTTAATAATTCTCGGGTTTTACACGGAAGTAGGACTGTGGATGGGCGCATACAGGGCAGACCTCCGGGGCCTTGCTGCCCACACAGATATGGCCGCAGTTCATGCACTGCCAGATGGCATCGCCGTCCTTGGAGAATACCAGCTTGTCCTCAATGTTCTTTAAGAGCTTGCGGTAGCGCTCCTCGTGCTCCTTCTCAATCTTCGCAACGCCCTCAAAGAGCGCCGCTATCTGGTCGAAGCCCTCCTCCTTGGCGGTTTTGGCAAACTCCGCATACATGTCCGTCCACTCGTAGTGCTCCCCCTCGGCGGCGGCCTTGAGGTTTTCTTCGGTAGTGCCGATACCGCCGTTTAAGAGCTTAAACCACATCTTGGCGTGCTCCTTCTCATTGTCGGCGGTCTCCTGGAATATCTCGGCTATCTGCTGATAGCCGTCCTTCTTGGCTTTGCTGGCAAAATAGGTGTACTTGTTCCTGGCCTGGCTCTCCCCAGCAAAGGCGGTGAGCAGGTTGGCCTCGGTCTTGCTTCCCTTGAGTTCCGGCATGGTTTTGTACCTCCAGTAAAATATAGTGTCTATAGCCTATATTATAGCCGGATTTCGGGCAAAAGTCCAGGCGTCCAGGAAAATAATTGTAAAATTATCATGAAGCCCCCGGGAGGTGTTGAAAAACCGCGATAGAGGGAGTATACTAAATAAAAAAACAAGTGAGGTCGTGTTTTTATGTGGTATGAACGCTTGCAGCGCTTTCTCTACGGCCGCTACGGCACAGATAAGCTGAGCATTGCCATCTTAGTCGCGGGGCTTCTGCTGTCCCTTATAGGCAGCCTGCTGTTCTGGCCCATCACCCTGCTGGCAGACGCGCTCTATGTCTGGGCGCTGTTCCGCACCTTTTCCCGGAACATACCTGCCCGCCAGAAAGAGTACGCCGCCTTCCTTCGGTTCTGGACCCCTGCCGAAAACTGGCTGCGCATAAGGAAGCAGCGCTTTTCCCAGCGCAAAGAGTATAAATACTTCAAATGCCCCAGCTGCCATCAGGAGCTGCGCGCGCCCAGGGGCAGGGGAAAAATAGAGGTCACCTGCCAGAAATGCCATAACGTGTTCCGCACGAGGACCTGAGGAGTTAGGGGGATAGGAAGAGGATGTATTTTAGGGATGAAAAAAGCCGTGACTGGCTGAAAGTAGGCAGTATCCTGCTGATCCTGGCGGCGCTCCTGGCTATGGCTGTGCTGCGCTTCGACCAGGTCTGGGGAGCTCTCAGGACTCTCGGGAACACCCTCTCCCCCGTGCTTGGGGGGCTGGTGATCGCCTATATACTGAACGTATTCGTGCATTTTTTTGAGGATATAGCTTTTAAGCCCTTTGAAAGATCCAAGTCAAGGATATGGGGTAAGCTGCGGCGGCCTGTGTCTGTGACGCTGGCGTATCTTGTGGTGATACTTCTGGTGGTGTTTATAGTCTGCTTTATAATCCCCAGCCTGGTGGATTCAATGAGCGTGCTGACCGTCACCATCCAGCATAACCTTCCAATATACGCAAACCAGGCCATGGCCTGGGCAAATGATATGGCCCGGGAGCACGACCTGACATTTGTGCAGGAGTTTTTAAATGACTTCAACTGGAGCTCCCTTCTCAATATGCTGGGTGACGCGACTAAGTTCACCACGGAAATACTCTCCCAGCTCTTTAACGTAACGGCAAATCTGGCCTCCGGCGTGTTCGCCATGATAATGGGCTTTATCTTCTCGGTATACATGCTCTCCGGAAAGGAGAAGCTTATCCGTGGCACAAAGGACGCGCTCAGGGCGTTCCTGCCCAAACGGGCCTCAACTGTTATCGCAAGGGTGGCAAGGCTCTCAAACCAGGTGTTCTTCTCGTTTATCCAGGGCCAGCTTACCGAGTGCGTGATACTGGGGGTGCTGTGCTATATCGGCATGAGCATACTGCGGCTGGACTATGCCCTGCTCATATCCTCGGTGGTGGCCCTTGGGGCGCTGATACCTATTCTCGGGGCCTATATCGGCGCCGGGGTCGGGGCGTTTATACTGCTCCTGGTACACCCGCTGGACGCTTTGATATTTGTGGTGTTTTTAGTGATACTCCAGCAGCTTGAGGGAAATCTGATCTACCCGAGAGTCGTGGGGTCGTCTATTGGGCTCCCGCCGATTTGGACGATATTTGCGGTGACCTTCTGGGGCGGAGTCCTGGGGATACCGGGTATCTGGATAGGCACGCCCCTGACGGCAGTGGTTTACCGGCTGTTCAGGGAGCAGGTTTATAAGCGGCTGCGCAGGCCGAAGCTGGAGCAGGGAGAATACTAGGAGCTTTACCCCGCTTAATAAACGGGAAGCAGTCAGTATTACCTCTGAAACTCCGTCATGTTCTGCCAATACCTTATAGGCATATTTCCCCGGCGAAGAGCTGGGTTAATGCGCCCTTCAACGGCGATGGTGTCGTAGAATAGCCGCCATAGCTCCTGGAAGTGGGTCTCCTCCTCCGATGGCTCGGGCAGGTCCAGGCTGTCCGCCTGGAAGAACTCCCGCTTGCGGCCCGCCGACTGGTAGACGAAGCCCATGCCGTGGGTCTTGTCAAATATAACAAGGTTCCCGGTGTTAAAACGCTCACAGAAGTGCGGGGCCACCAGGGGGAGCACCATATTGTTGGGGGTTATCATAGACGCGAGAAATCCCCCGCAGTCCGCAAAGCGCATGAACTCCACGTGGTAGTGGGCCTCGTTTTTAAGGTAGAGCAGGGCTTTATCAATGGCATGCACATCCGGATCCACGCTCAGCTTCGTGACCCTGGCGCCGTTGCGGTAGCCCTTGAGGATGAAGCGGATCAGCCGGAGCTCCTTATCCTCCATGCAGCATAGGAAGCCCTTGCGCACCATGTCCTGGGCAAGCGGGGAGATCCTGACGCTTAGGGAGCGCTCCACCCGGGCGGCAAGCCTTTCGTCTGTGTCCACAGCCTTTATACCGAACAGGGTGCCCTGGGGCTCGTCCAGAAGCTGGACGCCCTGGGGCAGTTTCTTGTCAAAAAAGCACTGGGCCACACAGCAGAGAAAGCCCTGGTACGTGCCGTCGTATCGGTAGACTATATTTGCCCCGTCAGACATTTTACACCATCCTCTCTAACCGGCGCGAAGAATGAGAGCTGCTCGGGCGGGTCCACCTTACGCTGGCCCAGCCCGCGCTCGCTTATGGCCCCGGCTATGACCGCGGGGTTGTCAGTGGGCAGCGGGGAGGCGCTCTTGCCGCTGCATACTATAAAGTACCTGGCACGCTTCAGGACTACACCCAGCTTTTTAAGGCCGTCAAAGTCCAGCCTGCACTGCCGCCGGGCGGAGCGTATGCGCATGGCGGACTTTACGCCAATGCCCGGGACGCGCAGGAGCATTTCATAGGGGGCGGTGTTTATCTCCACAGGGAAATGCTCCATATGGTTTACTGCCCAGTTGCATTTTGGGTCCAGAAGGGGGTTAAAGTCCGGGTGCTCCTCGTCAAGGATCTCCCCGGCGGTGAAGCCGTAAAACCTGAGGAGCCAGTCGGCCTGATAGAGCCGGTGCTCCCGAAGGAGCGGAGGCGGGGTGTCTATAGCCGGGAGCGCCCTGTCCGATACCACAGGCATATAGGCAGAGAAGAAAACGCGCTTGAGGCTGTACTTTTTGTACAGGGCCTCGGTCAGATCCAGTATCTGCCGGTCGCTCTCAGGGCTGGCGCCGATTATCATCTGGGTGGACTGCCCTGCCGGGACAAACCTGGGCGCTGCCTTGTACTTCACTATCTCCCGGCTGTTTTGGGCAATGCCGTCACGAATCTGGGCCATAGGGGTGAGTATCTTCTCCTTGGACTTTTGGGGGGCCAGAAGCTTTAGGCTCTGCTGGGAGGGCAGCTCGATGTTTACGCTCATCCTGTCGGCATAGCGCCCCAGCTGCTCTGTGAGCCGCGGGCTGGCCCCGGGGATCGCTTTAATGTGTACATATCCCCAAAAGCCGCAGTCATCCCGGAGCATTTTAACCGCCGAGAGCATTAGTTCGCAGGTGTAGTCCGGGTTTTTTACCACCGCCGAGGACAGGAACAGGCCCTCGATGTAGTTCCGGCGGTAAAATTGCATGGTGAGCTCACAGAGCTCCTCGGGGGTGAAGCTGGCGCGCCTGCAGTCGGTGGAGCGGCGGTTGACGCAGTAGGTGCAGTCGAAGGCACAGTCGTTGCTCATGAGCACCTTCAGAAGGGAGATGCACCTGCCGTCGGCTGCGAAGCTATGGCATATCCCGGCCTTGGCGGCGGTGCCAAGCTTCCCTTCCATACCCGGGCGGTCCACCCCGCTGGAAGTACAGGCCACGTCGTATTTTGCCGCATCAGTCAGTATCTCCAGCTTCTTAAAGATATCCAGCTCACTCATACTCGTCCTCCTTACGTGGCCTTACCGCGAAAGCCCGGTCAATGCTGGCGGTGCCGTATTTTTCCCGAACGCGGTCCACTGCGCTTTCAAGCTGCTCCCGGCGCCTCAATCCATCGGTATCCTCGAAGAAACTGATCTGGCTCTCCCCCTCTGGCACAAGCCTTCCTGCGCGCACACCCAGCAGGCGTATGGCCCAGCGTTTGCTCTCCCGGCTGTATAATTCCCAGGCGGCCTCGTATATGGACCTGGAGTCACAGACTGCCGTTAAAAGCTGCCTTTGCCTCTGTACCTCCTGGAACTGGTTATTGCGTATAGTTATCTGCACCTCGCCTGCCCTGAGCCCATTTCTGCGCAGGCGGGTGGCGACGGTCTCGGAGAGGTTGGAAAGGGTCTCGCGCACCTCGCGTTCGGAGGTGATATCCCTTGGCAGGGTGGTGCTGCTGCCTATGGACTTAGGGTCCTCGTGGGCGTCTACATTCTGCACCGGGCTATCGTCCAGGCCGTTTGCATAGAGCCATAGGGTCTCACCGGCGCGGCCCATCAGCTGGCGCATTACGGTGAACTCCATCTTTGCAATGTCCCCGATGGTATAGATACCGTACTTTTTCAGGGCGGCCTGGGTGGTGGGTCCCACCAGCAGAAGCTCCCCGGCGGGAAGCTTCCAGATAATGCTCTCCATCTCAGCATGGCCGAACTCTGTGACGGCGTCGGGCTTCCTGTAGTCGCTGCCGAGCTTGGCAAAAACCTTATTGTATGAAACCCCCACAGATACCGTAAGGCCCAGCTCACTTTTCACCCGGGCGCGTATCTGCTCGGCTATCTCCCTGCCAGGGCCAAAAAGCCTTTCGCTGCCATATACGTCCAGCCAGCACTCGTCCAGGCTGAAAGCTTCTACGCGGTCAGTATAGTCGCAGTATATTTTCTTCGCCATAGCCGAGAACCTTGAGTAGCGCTCATGGTGGGGCGGCACAAGCTGCAGCCCCGGGCACTTGCGCATGGCCTGCCAGATGGGTTCTGCTGTCTGTACGCCGCGCTTTTTTGCCAGCATGTTTTTAGCCAGTATTATCCCATGCCTGCTCTCCTTATCCCCAGCTACAGCCATAGGCACGTCCCTATACTCCGGGGCATACAGTGTCTCGACCGAGGCATAGAAATTGTTCATGTCCACGTGTAAAATACCGTTCTCCATGGGTCCGCCTCCTTTACCTGACTATATTATAGAACGTGCGTTCGCGAATGTCAAGTGTTTTTTTGGGAGGGATAAAATTACAGCCCACGGCTGCGCAGGCAGGCGATAAGCACCTTCTCCCTCTCGGTGAGGTCGCCGATGGTCCGTGGGTCCTCTGAGGGATGGTGCTTTACACGGAAGCGGTGTGGGTCAACGGCTGACTGCGCCCCCGGCAGGACAAGCTGGTCCAGGGTCACGCCGAACATCCTGGAGAGCTTCACCAAGGTCTCCACATCCGGCTGGCTCTTGCCCGTCTCATAATAAGCGTAGGTGGAGCGCACGATCCCGAGAGCCGCCGCCACGTCCCGCTGGGTATAGCCGCAGGCAAGGCGGAGGCTGCGCAGATTTGTCCTCAGGTATAGGCGGTAGTCTTGCATAATTTCACCTCGATCCTGCCGGTCAAAGGCATTATTTTAACTCTTTATGGTTATTTTAACCCTTTAGGGTTAGCTTTGTCAACCCATTTCTTTTATCCTCAATTTGCAGAGGAGAGGTGATGGAAGTGGAACTTAAAGAGGTAATAACCAACAGGATACTGGCCCTATGCCAGCAGAGAGGGATATCGGTGAATAAGCTGTGCAATATGAGCGGGGTGACCCAGTCAACGGTGAACAACATCATCAATAGGAAAAACAACACTACAACTGTGTCAACTATCAAGAAGCTCTGCGACGGGCTGGATATAACCCTGGGGGAGTTTTTCTCAACCGAGGAGTTCGACAGGCTGGAGCAGGAGATACGGTAGGGTAAATAAAAAAGCCCCTGGATGGGGGCTGGTCATTTTTTTGCACTGCGCAGCCATGCGATGAGCTGCCTCTCCTCGTTGGTAAGCTCGCCGATGGTCTGGGGGTCAGTGGAGGGGCGGTGCCTCACCCGGTCGCGGGTATGCTCCACCGAAGGCTGCTCCTCCTGAATGATAAGCTGGTCCAATGTGACCCCAAACATCTTGGCCAGCTTGGTAATGGCCTCAAGGTCCGGGCAGGTTTTGCCGGTCTCATAGTAGGTATAGGCGGGGCGGGACAGACCGAGCACTGTCGCGACATCGTCCTGGGTATAGCCGCAGGCCAGGCGGAGCTTGCGGAGGTTTTCGCTCAGGAAGTTTTTATAGTCAGACATATCGACACCCCTTATTTCAGATCGTAAGACCATTATAGCACACATCTCCTAATTACGCAAGCTCGTATACTCATGTGCGTCAGTCTGGATACACTGTCCTTGAGGTGATTTTTTTGTATGTTAAGGACGCTGTAGTTATGAGATTCGTGCAGATATGCGCCGAGAGGGGTATCAAGTATAACGAATTAGCAACTATGTCTGGTGTCACACCGTCAACTGTATACAGTATGATGGATGAGCGTCGCCGCCACATTCATATTGACGTTATCAAGAAACTCTGTGATGGCTTGGATATAAGCCTGGCTGAATTCTTTTCAGGGCCTATTTTCGACAGGCTGGAGCAGGAGATACGGTAGGAAAGTTTATCTGACCTGAGGGCTACGGAAACGGCGGCAAGTAAGCACTGCACATAAACAAAAAACCCCCGGACGGTCAGTCCGGAGGGATTTTTTGTTGCAGCTATCAAGCACATCGTATCGGTATCTATACTAGATCACACGATGCCCCATCTCAAAACTCAAGCAAAAATCAAACAAACTTGGCAGGATTGATTTTCACGCCAGGCCCCATGGTAGCAGCCACAGTGCAGCTGCGCACATACTGGCCCTTTGCAGCGGCAGGCTTAGCCTTTACAATGGCATCCATCAGTGCGTCAAAGTTCTCTGTAAGCTTTTCAGCCCCAAAGCTCACCTTGCCGATGGGGCAATGGATGATGTTGGTCTTGTCCAGGCGGTACTCTATCTTACCGGCCTTGGCATCCTGTACTGCCTTGGCGATATCGGGAGTCACAGTGCCCGCCTTAGGGTTGGGCATAAGCCCCCGGGGGCCCAGCACGCGGCCCAGGCGGCCTACCAGGCCCATCATGTCGGGCGAGGTGACTACCACGTCAAAATCCATCCAGCCCTCGGACTGGATCTTCTGTACCATCTCCTCGGCACCCACAAAGTCAGCGCCGGCGGCCTGGGCGGCCTCGATGTTGTCGCCCTTGCAGATGGCCAGAACACGCACGTTCTTGCCAGTGCCGTTGGGCAGTACCACAGCCCCGCGCACCTGCTGGTCGGCGTGACGGCCGTCAACGCCCAGCTTTACGTGCAGCTCCACGGTCTCATCGAACTTGGTGGTGCCGGTCTTTACGCAGAGGTCCAGGGCCTCGGCGGTATCGTACAGCTTCTGACGGTCAATGAGCTTCGCGCTCTCTCTATACTTCTTACCATGTTTCATTTCCGCTTCCCCCTTCCCTTAGTCTACCACTTCAACGCCCATGCTACGGGCGGTGCCGGCTATCATGCTCATTGCGGCCTCAAGAGAGCCCGCGTTCAGGTCGGGCATCTTGGTCTCGGCTATCTTCTGGACCTGCTCTTTGGTTATCTTGGCGACCTTCTTCTTGTTGGGCTCGCCCGAGGCGGTCTCAATGCCGGCGGCCTTCTTGATAAGCACCGCGGCGGGGGGAGTCTTGGTGATGAAGGTGAAGGAGCGGTCGGCGTACACTGTAATGACCACGGGGATTATCATGCCCACATCATTCTTTGTGCGCTCGTTGAACTCCTTGGTAAATGCCATGATGTTCACGCCGTGCTGTCCGAGAGCCGGACCAACAGGGGGGGCCGGAGTGGCTTTTCCGGCGGGGATCTGGAGCTTTATAAAGCCCGTTACCTTTTGTGCCATTGTCTATAACCTCCAATATTGTGGTGCAAGCGGTGTCAGCATACAATATTTACTGATACCTCCCACTTTCGTAAAGGTTTTCCTCTGGAAAACCTTTATTTGCTTGATTGCATTTTATGCCTTCGGCAAGGTCGTGGGACTCTGTCCCACACCAAGAGTTATGCGAAGCATAACTCTACCACCTCTTAAAAGGTGGACGAAACTTTTAAGTTTACTTCTCAAAAGCTGTTCTCATAAATGTCCATGAATCCCGTCACGAACAGCGCCTGCTCCCGCTCCTCCTGGGTGCCGGTGGTCACCTGCCAGCCGTAGGTCTTATAGCTCCCAAAGTCGACCTTTGGCGGCAGCAAGCCGAACTCCCTCTGGATAAGCGAAAGCCCGTCAGAATATTTCTCCTCAAGACACTTGAGCGCCGCGTCCGGGTCCTTGAACACCGCAACGCCATCCTTGTCCGCGCCTATCTCAAGCCGCTCGTCTATCTCCAGGAACCGCCCGGTGTCCACATCGCCCTTGATATTGCCTTCCCCGGCAACGTACTCCTGCACCCAGGGGCGCGCGACCGGCCCCGGCAAATAATGGGCCGCTCCAAGGGCCGCTGCCGCCGTAAGCGTCAGTCCCGCTATAAAAAGTTTCGCTTTCATGTGAAACACCAGCCTTTCCCGAAGATATTAACTTTTGCCCTAAACCGGCTCCGCCTGGTCCAGCTCCAGCTCCACAGGGGTGTCCCGTCCAAACATGGACACTGTTACGCGCACCATGTTCTTCTCCGGCTCCAGGTCCTCCACCACACCGATGAAGCCCTCCAGAGGGCCCTCGGTTATGCTCACAGTGTCTCCGACCTTGTAGCTGACCTCTATCTGGTGTTTTTCTATCCCAAGATTTGCAACCTCCTGGTCTGTAAGCGGGACAGGCTTGCTGGACGGCCCGACAAAGCCGGTACAGCCCCGGATGTTCCGCACCGCATACCAGCTCTCGTCGGTCATTACCATCTTCACTATCACGTACCCGGGGAACACCTTGCGCTCAACTTCCTTGCGCCGTCCGTCGTCGGTTATCTCCGTGACCATCTCCGTGGGCACGCGTATCTCCTGTATCAGGTCCTCCATCTGGCGGTTCTCAACCGTTGTCTTCAGGTTGGATGCCACCTTGTTCTCATAACCCGAATAGGTATGCACCACATACCATTTTGCTTCCTCCGCCATGGGCTCCCCTCCCGGAAATTTTTAGTGAAACTTTATGCTGCAACATTCATCACAAGCCCCAAAAGGTTCATGAACGCCGTGTCCAGCAGGAATACGAACAGCCCCAGGACAATTATCGTCGCCAGCACGACGCCGGTATTTTTAAACGTGGCCTTGGGCGTGGGCCATACTATCTTCTTAACCTCGCCCCTGCAGTCCTTCACGAACTTAGCGACCTTGCGCCCGAAGGCTGCTATGGACTTGGGGTTCTGCTTAGTTTCGGTCTTCTTAGTCTCTGCCATCAGTCCCGCTCCTCACTTTGTCTCCCTGTGCAGGGTATGCTTCCGGCAGAACCGGCAGTACTTGTTCATTTCCAGCCTGTCAGGGTCGTTCTTCTTGTTCTTCTTTGTGAGATAGTTCCTCTGCTTGCACTCTGTGCAGGCCAGCACAATCTTAACTCGCATTTTATCGGCACCTCCATAGTTTTATTTGGTATGCGCCGGTGTGCCCGGCGCTTTGCCTCCCTCAAAAGCGGGCGCAAAAACAAAAGCCCCTGCCCAGAGGTATATTCAGTATAGCACCTCTTAAAGTGTTTGTCAACCCTAAAAAGCACAAGACTTAGCTTAGCCGGGCCTCTACCTTCTTGCCCCGCTGCTTCTTCTTTTTCTCTGGCCTGATGTTCTTGCCTATGAGCCTGCGGGCGGGCTTTGCGGACTTTTTCAGCTCGTCCCCAAGGCGCTCATAAAGCACCTCATAGCTCTCCTTTGTCAGGCCGTCTATCACCACATAGGTGACTATGGACCGCAGGTCCAGGTCGCCGTTCTTGTACATGTCGTCCAGAAGCCCGGCAAGCTTCCCCACCAGTTCGCTGTCCGGGTAGCTCTTTAACAGCGACTCGATTTCCGGCAGCAGGTGCCCCTTTATAAATGTAATATACCGCACCTGCCCGTAGACTATCTTCTCCTCGTTGAGGGCGTCCTTGGAGCCGGGGAACATGTGCACGAGCCGGTTTACAAAGAACATGGGGTCCACGGTGCGCTCGCGGCCCTTGGAGCGCTTGCGCTGCTGCTGGACCATCTGCACCCTTTTTGGCCCCTGGATTATCTCCAGAAAGTCGTTTATAATGCTCTCCGCGTCGGAGCGGTCCCCAGTCTGCTCGTCAAAGAGCCAGGTGGAGAGGGTGCGCCATTCCCCGGGCCTGCCGTCAGGGTCGAGATTGGCGGAGCGCAGAAAGAAGCTCTTATGCCTGCGGTCATACAGCAGGCTATACGCCACCTCCTCCGCGGCGAATATAGCCGCCTGGCCCTGGGGGTCCTCCATAGGTGCGGGCTCCTTAAAGCCCTGCTTGGTAAGCTCCCCGGAGATGGCAGTGCTTATAAGCTGAAAAGCGTTAAAATCCAAGTGATATCAACTCCAAAACCAGTATATTTTTGTATTATAACATGGGCTGTTTATGTTGTCAAATGAAAGGGAAAGAAATTTTGCAAAAAAACACTTGCCAATTCCATCATGATGTGCTATAATACTCAGGCAGGTATGGACCATTAGCTCAGTTGGTTAGAGCAACCGGCTCATAACCGGTCGGTCCGGGGTTCGAGTCCCTGATGGTCCACCA
>CANPBX010000031.1 GCA_947572385.1 uncultured Clostridia bacterium | reverse complement strand
CGAGTCGCATCCTCTCCGCCAACTAAGAGAGCGTCGGAGCTTTTCCGGCGCTCTTCATTTTTTCGGAGGTCGGGTATGTCCAGGAAAATACAGGCTGAGCTGGTGACTATGTGCATGGTATATGACGAAGATAATGTGCTTGTACAGGACCGCATCGATCCCGCCTGGCCTGGTATAGCCTTTCCTGGAGGCCATGTTGAGCCTGGCGAACCCTTCACTGAAGCGGCGGCCCGGGAGGTTTATGAGGAGACCGGACTTACTATATTCCATCCAAGGCTCTGCGGAGTAAAGGAGCGTATGGACAGTGACGGCTCCAGATACATCGTATTTTTATATAAATGCTGTGAGTTTTCCGGTAAGCTCCACTCATGCAGTGAGGGGGATAACCTCTGGGTCAATAAATCAGACCTTAAAAATATGAAGCTGGCTGATACCATGTATGAATTGCTGCCGCTCTTTTTTGAGGACAGCTATAGCGAGTTCGTTTTAAGGCGAGGAGAAAACGGAGAAGTGCAGGAACTGAGGCTCCTGTAAACATAGAGGATGGGGTATAAATGTCCAGAGAGATAAAAGCAGAGCTGACAAATATGTGTATGATATATCGGGACGGCGAGGTGGTCGTACAGCGCCGCAGCCCGGAAAAAGGCTGGCCTGGGGTCACCTTCCCAGGCGGGCACGTTGAGCCGGGGGAGAGCATAACCCAGTCGGTTATCAGGGAGGTACATGAGGAGACTGGGCTTACTATTACACACCCGCTCCTGTGCGGCATCAAGAATTGGATAGAGGACGATGGATCACGATATATCGTCTTTCTATATAAATGCAGTACATTTTCCGGGGAGCTCACATCCTCGGAGGAGGGGGAGGTCTTCTGGGCAGATCGTGACGATTTGCCCGGTATGAATTTATCCAGCGGCATGGAGGAGACCTTCGAGGTGTTCTTTAGAGAAGATATCAGTGAGCTATCATATTTCAGGAAAGACAGGGAAAATGACTTGCAGATAGTGCTGGAGTGAATCCGCATTCTTGCGTTGGGAGGGGATATCATGAATACAGTGGCTGAACTAACCAATATGTGTATGATAATGGATGGCACGAAGGTACTGGTACAGGACAGGTCAGCCAATGACTGGAATGGCATAGCTTTTCCTGGAGGGCATGTTGAGCCGGGGGAGAGCATAGCTGAGTCGGTGATAAGGGAAATCAGAGAAGAAACAGGGCTTACTATAGAAAAACCCAAGCTGTGTGGATTCAAGGATTGGATGAAGGATGACGGCTCACGTTATATTATATTTTATTATAAAGCTAGTAAATTTTCCGGCAAACTGAAGCCCTCGGAAGAAGGAGAGGTCTTTTGGGCGGAGCTTAATGAACTGCCTGAGATGGATCTGGCAGAGGATATGGAACTGACCTTGAGAGTTCTGCTTGAGGACGAATTGAGCGAGTTTTACTACAAAAAGGTAGATGGCAGAGGCGAGAGACAGCTGCTGTGATACCATATGCTTGATTCTACAATAAATGGCAGATAGTGCTGGAATGAGGTGTGCTATTGAGAAGGAGGCGAGATTTTGAATTTTTTAACTGAACTAACCAATATGTGTATGATATGTGATGGCAGTAAAGTATTGGTTCAAGACCGCCTAGACCCTAAGTGGTCTGGTATCACATTTCCTGGCGGGCATATTGAGCCGGGAGAATCCTTCGTTGATGCAGTCATCAGAGAGGTTCGGGAAGAAACAGGGCTCACGATTTCTGACCCGAAGCTTTGCGGTGTCAAGCAGTGGATAAGTAAGGACGGCACGCGGACGATTTCTTTCTTATATTTGGCATACAATTTTACCGGGGAGATAAAATCTTCAGATGAAGGGGATATCTTTTGGACGGAAAAGGACGGCCTGGCTGACATGAATTTAGCAAGCGGCATGGGGGAGACCATGCGGGTCTTTCTCGATGATAATATCAGTGAGTTGGCATACTCGCCTAAAGATACAGCTAATATGGATCCGGATTGGCGTTATGAAGACTGGACATATAGCTTGAATTGATAATTTTATAAGGAGCAAACACAATGAAACATCATGACGTATCAGTATTTTATAAAGACCTGGATGCCTACGCTGGCAAGACCGTAACAGTCTGCGGATGGGCCCGATCTATAAGGGATTCTAAGACTCTGGGGTTTATCGACCTAAACGACGGCACCTGCTTTAAGGGCGTTCAGGTGGTATTTGAGGACGGCAAGATCGATAACTTTAAGGAGATAGCCGCACAGAACGTAGGCGCTGCCCTTGTTGTAACCGGAGAGCTTATTGCCACTCCCGAGGCTAAACAGCCATTTGAAATCCACGCCGCTGAGATAAAGGTGGAGGGCGCGTCCACGCCGGAGTACCCGCTGCAGAAGAAGCGCCACACTGTCGAGTATCTGCGTACTATCCCACATCTAAGGCCACGCACAAACCTGTTTAGCGCAGCCTTCCGCGTGCGCTCTGCGGCGGCGTTTGGCATACACAAGTTTTTTCAGGAAAACGGTTTTGTGTATATCCACACCCCGGTGATAACCACCACAGACTGCGAGGGCGCTGATATGTTCCAGGTCACGACTTTAGACCAGGAGGATCTGCCCAAGTCTGAGGACGGCAGCGTGGACTACCGCCAGGATTTCTTCCAGAAGAAGGTATTCCTCTCCGGTTCCGGCCAGCTTCAGGTGGAGTGTACGGCACAGGCTTTTTCAAAGGTCTACACCTTCGGCCCAACCTTTAGAGCTGAGCGCTCCAACACCCCGCGCCATGCTTCGGAGTTCTGGCACATTGAGCCTGAGATAGCATTCGCTGACCTGAGTGATGATATGGATGTTATCGAGGCGGCAGTGAAGTATGTGATAAACTACGTGCTGGAAACCTGTCCCCAGGACATGGAGTTCTGCAACCAGTTTGTTGATAAAGGCCTATTAGAGCGCCTGCGCCATGTGGCGGGGTCTGATTTTGCGCGGATAACTTACACTGAAGCCATTAAGATCCTTGAGGAGCACAACGGCGAATTCGAGTACAAGGCGATATGGGGTGAGGACATCCAGACTGAGCACGAGCGTTTCCTTGCGGAGAAGCACTTCGGTCACCCGGTATTTGTCACAGACTATCCCAAGGATATCAAGTCCTTCTATATGCGGCAGAACGACGATGGCAAGACAGTCGCTGCAACAGACCTTATGGTGCCCGGCATTGGCGAACTGGTGGGCGCAAGCCAGCGTGAGGAGCGCTATGATGTGCTGAGGGACAGAATGCTCGAGCTTGGCATGGGGGAGGAGGACCTGTACTGGTACCTGGACCTGCGCCGCTTCGGCACTACGGTCCACTCAGGCTTTGGCATTGGCTTCGACCGCCTGGTGATGTACCTCACCGGGATCAGCAACATCCGGGACGTGCTGCCATTCCCCCGCACCACCGGCGTTGCAGAGTTTTAAGCTAACACAAAAAAGAGCCTCCGGGTCAAATCCGGAGGCTTTTACTGTTCAAGTTCTATTTTGATACCGCTCCACGATCAAATTCGCGCACTTATAAATATCGCCGCCGCCTAAAGTGAGTATCAAATCACCGGACTGGGCGTTTTCCATTACATACTCTGCAATTTTATCAAAGCTATCAAACCAAACGCTGCCTGGAACTTTTGCCGCTAGGTCACTGGTGTGGATATTATAGGTGTTTTCCTCGCGAACTGCCAGTATCTCTGTCATTATAAGGTGGTCGGGGATAGCCAGGGCTTCTGCAAAATCGTTGAGGAAAGTATATGTGCGGGAATAGGTATGGGGCTGGAACACGGCCCACACCCGTCCATAGCCCATGCGCATGGCAGAGGACAGCACAGCAGTGAGTTCGGTAGGGTGGTGGGCAAAGTCGTCAGCCACAGTTACGCCGGCAAACTGGCCTAGTATCTCAAACCGACGGTGTACGCCGCCAAAATGTTCAAGTGCAGAGCATAGGGCTTCAGGAGCTATACCCAGGGAATGCGCTGCTGCCGCGGCTGCCAATGCGTTGAGCATATTATGCTTACCAGGAACAGCCAGATCTACCTTGCCCAAGGCATTCCCACGGTACATCAGCGTAAAATCCTCACAGGCAGTGGGTTCCTCATTAAGGTCGGCAGGGTAGTAGTCGCAGCTGCTGTCAAGGCCGAAGGTAACTATCTCCCGCTCCAGCCCTTCTACAGCCTCCATGACACTTGGATTGGCAGCGTTCACCACCAGCAGGCGGTCAGTCTGTGTGGCAAACTGCCGGAAGGATTTAACAATATTGTCCAGCGTCTTGAAGTAATCCAGATGGTCCGGCTCTATGTTAAGTATCAGCGACACCGCCGGATGCAGCTGCAAAAAGGTGTCAACATACTCGCAGGCCTCGCATATGATCGTGTCGCTTTTGCCAACGCGACAGTTGCTGTTAATAATGGGCAGCTTGCCGCCGATAATGGCGCTGGGGTCCGCGCCTGCCTCTATAAAAATCTGGGTGAGCATAGCAGTGGTAGTGGTCTTGCCATGTGTACCGGAAACAGCTACAAGCTGGGGGTACTTTTCAGTGAGCATTCCCAGCATCACTGAGCGCTCTAAAGTCGGTACACCCTTCTTCCTTGCAGCCACCAGCTCCGGGTTATCGGCCCTGCACGCGGCGGTGTATACCACAGCCTGAGCGTCCCCAATATTCTCCGGCCTGTGGCCCATGTACACCGGGATGCCCCAGCCCTTCACCCTGTCCAGGGTGTCCGATTCGCTCTGGTCCGAGCCGCTTATTTTATATCCTCTGTGCATAAGCAGTTCAGCCATTGGGCACATGCCGGAGCCGCCAATGCCCACAAAATGCAGTTTTTTCACGCTGTCCAATATATTATCCATTCTGAACTTCCTTTCGGCAGATAGTTTGCGCTTCTATTATATTACAAACCGGGCGCAAAATAAAGGGGTTTGGGAGTTTTTTCGCATTTCTGGCTTTACTTTTTTGGAAGTTTGTGGTACTATTATTTTGAGACACAACTTAATATTACCTGTTAAACTTTTTAGGTATTCCATATCATCAGCTTCATTTTACCTTATGGTAAAAATGCAAGCTCTATTTTCGCAGTTGATGAACTAATGGAAACCTAAAAGGTAATATGCGAAAAGTTGTGTCGCAGCAATCGGAGCTGTGCATTTTTCGTGCGTGGCTCAAGAAGCTGCGCACTTTTTGTTTGCGCAGAAAAAATAACCTGAAGGGAAGTAGAAAGTATGAAAAAGGTTCTATCACTTCTGTTGGCCCTGTGCCTGTTAGTGGGCACGGTGCCGATGCTGGCAAGCGCGGCGGACGATGACTTCACCATCGAGGATGGCGTGCTGGTAAAGTACAACGGTGAAGGCGAGAACGTGGTGATACCTAATGGGGTCACGTCCATTGGAGAAAAAGCGTTTGAAAATTGCGAGAGCATTTTAAGCGTTAAGATTCCAGAGGGCGTTACAAGCATTGGTTCTGCGGCGTTTTTTGGTTGTAACAACCTCGAGGATGTCAGCTTTCCCAGCAGTCTCAAAATTATTGGTGCAGGCTCGTTTAGGATGACCGCTCTGACCAACGTTAATATTCCAGACGGTGTTACAACTATTGGGGGTAGTGCGTTTTCACTATCCAGTACTTTGGTTAGTGTGACAATTCCCAACAGCGTTACCAGTATTGGCGCATATGCCTTTGAAATGCTGGCAAACTTGTCTAGTATCACTCTTCCGGAAGGCTTAACGACCATTTCAAAAGGGATGTTCTATGCTTCTGAGGGTCTGAGAAGCATTACCATCCCCGCCAGCGTTACGAAAATTGAAGATTATGTATTTTTGAGCGGCTACGACAGCAATTTCAGCTTGAAGGATATATATTATGGCGGCACAGAAGAACAGTGGAAGAAGATCGACATAAGCTCGGAAGGGAATAATGGGATGCGCGAAGCGACTATACATTTTGCTAAAAAGCCCTCCACCCCCACCGTCGGCGGCTTCACCGACGTAAAAGCCGATGCCTATTATGCCGACGCGGTGGTATGGGCCGTAGAAAATGGCATAACCTCCGGTATTGGCGGCGGCAAGTTTGCCCCCGCCCAGACCTGCAAGCGTGAGCAGATAGTCACCTTCCTCTACCGCTCCAAGGGGAGCCCCGACGTGACTGTCACCAGCCAGTTCACCGACATGCCAAAGTCCCAGGAGTTCCAGAAGGCCATAAGCTGGGCGGTGGAAAACGGTATCACCATGGGCAACGGCAAGGGTAAGTTCCTCCCGGAGAAGGGCTGCACCCGGGCCGAGGCCATGACCTTTATCTGGCGCGCGGCCGGTAAGCCGGAGCCGAAGACGACCGCGGCTTTCGAGGATATGCCTTCAAACTCCGATTTCAGGAAAGCCATCAGCTGGGCCGTTGAGAACGATATCACCAGTGGCATAGGCAATAACAAGTTCGGACCTAACCAGACCTGTAAGAGGGAGCATATCGTTACATTACTGTATAAGGCGAAGGACCTTTAAGAAGAATTAAACATATTAAAAGACCCGCCCAGGTTTCCCGGGGCGGGTCTTCCTTATACTATTTTTTCAGTTCCAGGAAAGATCACTCAGCCATCTTCTTCAGCTTAGCATACTTCTCCTCAGCGAACTTTTCGGCATTGGCGAACAGCTTCTCAGCGCGCTCCGGGAAAGCCCTGGTCAGGCTGTTATAGCGGACCTCGCCCATGATGAAGTCGCGGTAGGAAGCGGTAGGCTCCTTGCTGTCCAGCTGGAAGGGATTCTCGCCGTTGTCGGCCCTGCGGGGGTCGAAGCGGAAGTTATGCCAATAGCCAGCAGCTACAGCCTTCTTCTCCTCAACCTGAGAAACACCCATGCCGCCCTTGATACCGTGGTTGATGCAGGGGGCGTAAGCCAGGATGATGGAGGGGCCCTGATAGCTCTCGGCCTCATGGAAAGCCTTGATGCACTGGTTCATGTCAGCGCCCATAGCAACCTGAGCCACATATACATAGCCATAGCTCATGGCAATGGCAGCCAGGTCCTTCTTCTTCTGAGCCTTGCCGGTGGCAGCAAACTGGGCAACAGAGCCACAGGGAGTGGACTTGCTGGCCTGACCGCCGGTGTTGGAGTACACCTCGGTGTCGAAGACCAGCACGTTGATGTTCTCGCCGGAGGCAAGGGCATGGTCCAGACCGCCGAAGCCGATATCATAGGCCCAGCCGTCGCCGCCCAGGATCCAGACGGACTTCTTGGCAAGGTAATCCTTGTCCTTCAGTATCTCGTTGCACAGATGGCAGGCCTCGCAGTCACAATACTTGTCGCCGGCAGCCTTGCGCTCCTCGTGATGGGCCAGCATTTTGTCGGCGGCTTCGCGGCTGCCAAAAACTTCTGCCGCCTTATCAGACTTGGCAAAGTTGATGACCCAGTCGATGGACGCGCGGCTGTACTCCAGAGCGGCAATATAAGCCTGGGCAGCGGCCTCGTTGGCCTTGGAGTCGTTCATGGTCTCCAGCCAGGCCTTGCCGGTATCTTTAACTTCCTGCTCCACATAGTCAACAGCGATGAGCTTCTCGGTGAGCTCTGCCAGCCTGCCGCGCACGGCGTTCTGGGCAAGGCACATACCAAGGCCGAACTCGGCGTTGTCCTCGAACAGGGAATTCTCCCAGGCGGGACCGTGGCCCTTCTTGTTGACGGTGTAGGGAGTGGCGGGAGCGGAGCCGCCCCAGATGGAGGAGCAGCCGGTGGCGTTGGCGATGAACATCTTGTCGCCGAAGAGCTGGGTAGCCAGCTTCGCATAGGGAGTCTCGCCGCAGCCGCCGCAGGCGCCGGAGAACTCAAGCAGAGGCTGCTTGAACTGGCTGCCCTTGACGGAGGTCTCCTTGAACTTCTCGGCCACAGCCTCCTTGGCGGGCAGGTCGATGCCGTAGTTGAACACGGCCTGCTGGGGACGCTGGGAGTCGATGGAGGCCATCTGCAGGGCCTTCTGCTTGGCGGGGCAGGTGGTGACACAGCTGCCGCAGCCGGTGCAGTCCAGGGTGGAGATGACCATGGCGAAGTTCATGCCGGGCACGCCGGTCATGGGCTTGCTCTTTGTGCCCTCGGGAGCGTTCTTCAGCTCCTCGTCGGTCATGGCAATGGGACGGATGACCGCGTGGGGGCACACATAGGAGCACTGATTGCACTGTATGCAGTTCTCGGGTATCCACTCGGGAACGTCCACCGCAACGCCGCGCTTCTCGTAGGCAGCGGTGCCCTGGGGAGAGGTGCCGTCGGCATACTTCTCGAAGGTAGAAACTGGCAGGTCCTTGCCGTGGAAGGTGTTCACGGGGAACACGACATTGTTCACGTAGTCTACCAGGTCCTGACGGCTGCCGGTGGCGACCTTCTTCTGAGAGTCGTCCACAGCGTCCTTCCAGGAGGCGGGCACATCCACCTTCACATAGCCGTTAGCGCCCCGGTCGATAGCGTCGTGGTTCATCTTGACCACGGCCTCGCCCTTCTTGCCGTAGGACTTGGTGGCGGCGTCCTTCATATACTTGATGGCGTCCTCCTCGGGGATTATCTTGGCGATGGAGAAGAAGGCGGACTGGAGCACCGTATTGGTGCGGGTGCCAAGGCCCAGCTCCTTGCCGATGGCGAAGGCATCGATGGTGTAGAAGTTGATCTCATTGTCAGCGATGAACTTCTTGACCTTGCCGGGCAGGCGCTTGTCAAGCTCCGCCGCGTCCCAGGAGCAGTTCAGAAGGAAGCTGCCGCCCTTCTTCAGATCCTGCACCATGTCATAAGTCTCAAGGTAAGCAGGGTTGGAGCAGGCCACGAAGTCGGCCTTGGAGATATAGTAGGTGCTCTTGATGGGGGTATGGCCAAAGCGCAGGTGGCTGATGGTCAGACCGCCGGATTTTTTGGAGTCATAGTCGAAGTAGCCCTGGGCATACATGTCGGTGTGGTCGCCGATGATCTTGATGGAGTTCTTGTTGGCGCCCACGGTGCCGTCGCCGCCCAGGCCCCAGAACTTGCACTCGATGGTGCCTTCCGCGGCGGTGTTGGGGGCGTCCTTCTCGGGCAGGGACAGGCCCGTGACATCGTCCACGATGCCGATGGTGAACTGGCGGCGGGGCTGGCTGGCGTTCAGCTCCTCATAGACAGCGAACACGCTGGAGGGAGGAGTATCCTTGGAGCCCAGACCGTAGCGGCCGCCGATGACCTTCACGTCGTTCTTGCCGGCGTTGGCCAGGGCGGAAACCACGTCCAGATACAGGGGCTCGCCCAGAGCGCCGGGCTCCTTGGTGCGGTCCAGGACGGCGATCTTCTTGGCGGTGGCGGGAATGGCCGCGATGAGCTTATCGGCGGCGAAGGGGCGATACAGGCGGACCTTGACCAGACCCACCTTCTCACCGTGGGCGTTCATGTAGTCGATGACTTCCTCGGCCACGTCGCAGATGGAGCCCATGGCGATGATGACGCGGTCCGCGTCGGACGCGCCGTAGTAGTTGAAGAGCTTGTAGTCGGTGCCCAGCTTCTCGTTAATCTTGCCCATGTACTTCTCGACCACTGCGGGCAGCTCGTCGTAGTACTTGTTGCAGGCCTCGCGGTGCTGGAAGAAGATGTCGCCGTTCTCGTGGGAACCGCGCATCACGGGGCGCTCGGGATTCAGGGCGCGGGCGCGGAAATCCTCGATGGACTTCCAGTCCACCATCTCGGCCAGGTCGTCGTAATCCCAGATGGCCACCTTCTGAATCTCGTGGGAGGTACGGAAGCCGTCGAAGAAGTTCAGGAAGGGCACGCGGCCCTCGATGGCGGCCAGATGGGCCACGGCGGCCAGGTCCATGACCTCCTGGACGTTGCCCTCGGCCAGCATGGCGAAGCCGGTCTGGCGGCAGGCCATGACGTCGGAGTGGTCGCCGAAGATGTTCAGCGCGTGGCTGGACACGGTACGGGCGGACACATGGAACACGCAGGGCAGCAGCTCGCCGGCGATCTTGTACATGTTGGGGATCATCAGCAGCAGGCCCTGAGAGGCGGTGTAGGTAGTGGTCAGAGCGCCAGCCGCCAAAGAGCCGTGCACAGCGCCGGCAGCGCCGGCCTCAGACTGCATCTCGGTGACACGCACCTCGCGGCCAAACAGGTTCTTGCGGCCTGCGGCAGCGTACTTATCGGTCTCGTCGGCCATCACGGAAGAGGGAGTGATGGGGTAGATGGCGGCAACGTCGGTAAACGCATATGATACATGCGCGGCAGCGTTGTTGCCATCCATGGTCTTCATTTTTCTTGGCATTTTAACGATTTCCTCCTTTTAGGATGCTCGGTGTGCCGGGCGGACAGAGCCGTGCCTCGCACTTACCAATATATTTTACCATCAATTTCGTTTTCTGTAAAGGGATTAAATCGTTTATTTTGTGATTTTTTTGTGCCGGACCCCGAGATTTATTTATAAGGCTGTTGCACAAACATGGATTTTGCGCTATAATACACATTGCAGGGCATTAAAAACATCATTCGCGGGGTCATGGGGTATGCCAAAACATTTTTCACCACCAAGAAAAACTGTTCTGGCGGTGTGGCTCAGGAGGCTGGGCATGTCTTTTGCGGCCCTA
This sequence comes from uncultured Clostridia bacterium, assembly GCA_947572385.1. Taxonomy (GTDB): domain Bacteria; phylum Bacillota; class Clostridia; order Oscillospirales; family Acutalibacteraceae; genus Acutalibacter. The sequence continues at coordinate 19,182 of CANPBX010000031.1, read as the reverse complement.
ACACTGGCATTTTCCCTAACGCAGCCGGGACAGAGCTTTTTTGACCAGGCCTGTTACGAGCTGGGCTTCAACGACCACAGAGGTGAAACAGGGCTTCTGGAGGTACACATTATTGATGTGGGCAAAGCAGATGCTATTCTGATACGCAGCGGAGGGCATACGGCGCTGATAGACGCGGGAAAGCCTGTATCCTCCGGCACTGTGGTGGACTACCTCATCCGGAATAATGTAAACTATCTGGACTTCCTGATAATGTCCCATCCGGACAGCGACCATATAGGAGGTATGCCCGGTGTGCTCAAGGAACTCAGCGTGGGTACATTTATCCGGTCTGGGACAAGCTATTTTTCCAGCGAGGGCTCTGAACTGCAAGGGCTTCATGATGTACTGGAGTGGAAGAATATAGACACCGTGAAGCTGGAGCTAGGGGACAGCTTTGCTGTTGGAGAGGCGATATTCACAGCAATAGGTCCTGTAGGCAGCTTTGAGGACCCTAACAATTCATCACTTGTGCTGCGTATGGACTGCAGGGGCTTTTCAGCGATGTTCTGCGGAGACATGGAGTACGAGGCTGAACAGGCGCTGATCCTCAGCGGACAGGATATCGATATAGACCTGCTGAAGGTGGGGCACCATGGCAGCAATACGTCCAGCAGTCTGCGATTTGTGTATGAGACCTCTCCGAAATATGCGGCGGTTTCTACTGCGCTGGACAGGAACCTGCTGCCAAAAGACGAGGTGCTGGAGCGACTGGAAAACTGCGGGGCGGAGATATACCGCACAGATACGGACGGCAATATCGTATTTATATATGACGGAGAGAACGTCCGGGCCAGATTGGATAAGGAGGAGCGTACAAATTATGAAACAGTTGATAATAGACCGTTTTGAGGGCAAATTTGCCATATGCGAGGACGCAGAGGAGAAATACTTTGCCATAGAGACATCTGAGCTGCCTGATGGGGCGGGTGAGGGGGATGTCCTCAGGATAACCGACGAGGGTGAACTGCTTCTGGACCGGGAGGCAACTAATGCCCGCCGGGAGAAAATCGCCGCAAAGCAGCGTAAAGCCTTTGGACTATGAGCAAGGCTGTTGGGCAGACTATAATGCAAAGGATGTGTTTCAAATGGGCAAGCTGAGCTATATCCTGGGCCGAGCTCTCAGGATGGACTATGGCGAGCTGTTCCATACGGTTGGGGTCGTCCACGGTATCACCGGGCGGAACAGGCCCGCTGTGCTGGCAGATATTGTTAGCTGTGGACTGCGTTATGGCGCGGGCTTTAACGACTATCTTCTCTGTGAGTTTTACGACCTGACCCCGGAACAGAGGGCGACTTACGTTACCCGCAGTGTGAATAACACGCTGGTGCAGATGCTGAACGACCCAGAGTATTACAAGTATTTTGACTATAAAAGCGCGTTTTACAGAACTTTTGCGGAATTTATAGGCCGGGAATGGCTTGATTTTCCTGCAATTTCCAAGGAGCAGTTTGCTGAGTTTGTCAAAGATAAAGAGGCTATTATCGTTAAACCCAACGATGGCACTGGCGGAAAAGGCGTTGAAAAGCTGACAATAACTGATTTCAAAAGCATTGATATGCTTTTCAGCAAACTGAAAGGGGACAATATAGGTGTGGTCGAGGAGGTACTGGATCAGCACCCCTGCCTTAACGAGCTGAATCCATACTCGGTCAACACCCTGCGCATTGTGACTATACGCAACGAGACAGGCGGGCATATACTCTACGCCCACCTGCGTATTGGCAACGGCGGCCGCCCGGTAGACAACCTTCATTCCGGCGGCATGTTCGCGCCGATCGACCTGGACACCGGAAAAATACAGTATCCTGCCTACGATAAAGACCGCAAGACCTATGAGAAACACCCAATGACCGGCATAACTATACAGGGAATGCAGATACCCCTTTGGGAACAGGTGAAGGAACTCTGCCTGAAAGCGTCTGAGGTGGTGCCGCAAATGCGCTATGTGGGCTGGGACGTGGCTGTGACCCCTGAGCGTCCGGTGCTGGTGGAGGGGAATAACCTGCCAGGATACGACATCCTGCAGATGCCTCCCCATACCCCGGACAAAATAGGTATGCTGCCAAGATTCAGGGAGTTTGTGGACGGTATATGAGCATAAGGAAAAGCCGGTACGGCCAGAGGCCGCACCAGCTTTTTTGCGTATATTTATATTGTGCTATTGCGCATATTTACCTAGACGCTTAGAGCTTCTTAACATCGTGGGTCCTCCTATATGCTGGGCGAAGGGGGGGACTGTGTTTTAGATGTAGGCCGTCTATCTCCTTGCGTCTCATGTGAACACTCTGCACCAGCCCGAAGCCCAGATAAAGACACATGGAGGAGGAGCCTCCGGCGCTGAAGAATGGCAGGGTGATACCCATAGCTGGAAGGATAACGAGGCACATACCGATGTTCCACACAGACTGCAGGGCTATAATGCCAAAGAAGCCGAAGCAGATATATTTCCCCAGGTCGTCCCTGGCGGAGTTTGCAACATGGAGCACCTTCATCATGAACAGGAACAGCAATGCAATGATTGCCACGCTCCCTATGAAGCCAAGCTCTTCACCTGCTACAGAGAAGATATAATCGCTCTGCTGAAAGGGCACAATATTACTGCGGACTCTTGGACCTTGGCCAAGTCCCTGACCTTTAAGGCCTCCGCTCCCAATGGAGATACGCCCCTGCCACTGCTGGAAACCATCTCCAGCGCGTATATCCGGGTCGGTGTCCAGGTTGAACACTGCAACAAAGCGGTTTTTTTGGTAGTCCTTCAGCACATACTGCCACATGATAGGCAGGGCAACAAGCACCACGCCGGCAAGCATTGCAAAGTATCTCAAAGGTACGCCGGCGGCAAGAGTCATAAACAGGAACATGGCAAAAAATCCGATAGTTGCGCCGGTATCTCCCTGAAGCTCGCACAGGCCCATGGGGATCGCAGCGTGCAGGCAGAACATGATGACCTGCGGAAAGCTGCCGATCTCACCGCGCTTTTTGACAATGTCCAGATGCTTTGCAAAGGTCACCATAAAGGCTATCTTCACAAGTTCACTGGACTGGAACGTCCGGCTGCCAATGCGTATCCATGCCCGGGCGTCAACGCCGCCGGAGCCCATGATACGCTCACCAAAAAGATAGGTATATATCATGAGAAATACGGAAAACCCCGCAATGAGATACCAGAAATTGGCAATATCAGCATAATCAATAGCGCTGACGATTACAGCGCCGACAACCCCCAACACGATGGGAAAGAGCTGGGCACGGAAGTAGTCCACCGAGATGGACTGTGAAACACTGTGGAGCAGCAGCAGGCTATAGGCGCACATGGACATCAGCAGGATCCAGAGGATAATGTCGGCACGTTTCAGATAACTGAAAATACTTCTTCCAATATTATTAAGCATATATATTCCCTTATTTTCTCAAAAGCTTGACTTCAATATTATGTTGACCTATTTTTATATTATAACACATTACCCCTCAGAGGGCAAGGCAGAAAACCATGTTTGCCCCTTTTTTCCGATTCTCTCTTTACTATTTCGCGAAGATACACTATAATGGTAGGGCCATTTAGAAAAATTTGCTGGAAAGGTGTTGACTAAAGCCATGCTGACAGACATTGAGATCGCCCAGAGTGTGGAACTGATGCCCATCAAGGAGATAGGCGAAAAGCTCGGGCTCGCCGAGGACGAGTTGGAGTTCTATGGCAAGTACAAGGCAAAAATAAGCGAGCGGGCAATGGAGAGGCTTCGGGGCCGTCCCGACGGCAAGCTGATACTTGTGACCGCAATTAACCCCACTCCCGCCGGTGAGGGCAAGACTACCACTACAGCGGGACTGGGACAGGCTATGGCAAAGATAGGTAAAAATGCAGTCATAGCCCTCAGGGAGCCCTCGCTGGGGCCGGTGTTTGGCATCAAGGGCGGAGCCGCGGGGGGCGGCTATGCCCAGGTGCTTCCTATGGAGGATATCAACCTCCATTTCACCGGGGACATGCACGCTATAACCTCAGCCAACAATCTCTGCTGTGCAATGCTTGATAACCACTTGCAGCAGGGGAATACTCTGGGAATAGACCCCAGGCGTATTCTCATAAAGCGCTGTCTTGACATGAACGACCGGGCGCTGCGCAATGTGATAGTGGGCCTTGGGGGGAAGATAAACGGCGTGCCCAGAGAGGACAATTTTATTATCACTGTTGCCAGTGAGGTCATGGCCATACTATGCCTTGCCAAGGACACAGTAGACCTGAAGGAACGCCTGGGAAATATCCTGATAGCCTATGACTATGAAGGCAACCCGGTTTATGCAAAGGACATTAAAGCCGAGGGTGCAATGGCTGCGCTCCTGAGGGATGCCATAAATCCAAATCTAGTACAGACCATAGAGGGTACACCGGCTATCATGCATGGCGGCCCATTTGCCAACATCGCCCACGGCTGCAACTCAGTGCGGGCCACAAGGCTGGCACTGAAGCTTGCGGATTACTGCATAACAGAGGCAGGCTTCGGCTCAGATCTAGGTGCGGAGAAATTTATGGATATTAAATGCCGCATGGCCGGACTTGCTCCAGATTGTGTGGTAGTGGTAGCTACAGTACGCGCTCTGAAGTATAACGGCGGCGTGTCAAAGGCTGAGCTGTCAACTGAGAACGTAGAGGCGCTGGAAAAGGGGATCGTAAACCTAAAGGCACATGTGGAGAATATGCACAAGTTTGGTGTGCCTGTAGTAGTAGCTATCAACCGCTTCGGTACAGACACTGACGCTGAGCTGAAGGTGATCGACGACTGCTGCAAGGAGCTGGGAGTGAGTTTTTTGAAAAGGGCGGCGAAGGCGGTATGGAGCTGGCAAAGACTGTCTGCGGAGTAATAGACAGCAGTGAGAGTGATTTTGCCCCTATTTATCCTGATGATGCCACAGTTGAAGAGAAGATAGGCGCTATTGCCGGAAAAATATACGGTGCTTCCGGTGTGTCCTTCACCAATCAGGCCAATAAGTCTCTTAAGGAGATAAAAGCTCTGGGAGGCGATAAAATGCCGGTGTGTATCGCAAAGACCCAGTATTCACTGTCTGACGACCCGGCATTGCTTGGGAGGCCCACAGGCTTTACAGTGACGATCAGGGACCTGAAGCTGTCCTCGGGCGCGGGGTTTGTGGTGGCGTACGCTGGCGATATTATGACTATGCCAGGGCTGCCCAAGGTGCCTGCCGCAGAGAAGATAGATGTGGACGACAATGCGGTGATCCATGGGCTGTTCTGACAAGGGGAAAAGCTTTACAACAAACTCGACCAGTGAGACCCAGGCCCTGGCAGAACGTATAGCAGCCCACCTCGGCGGTGGGGAAGTGATCGCCTTTACAGGCGGCATGGGGATGGGTAAGACTGCCTTCACCCGCGGGCTTGCCGTCGGCCTTGGTGCTGGAGATGTTGCCAGCAGCCCGACATTCGCCATAGTGAATGAGTATGAGGGCAGGCTGACGCTGGAGCATTTTGACATGTACCGCGTTGAAACTTGGGACGACCTGTATTCCACCGGCTTCTTCGATTATCTGGACACAGACCGGGTGCTGGCTATTGAGTGGAGTGAAAATATTGAGGGCGCTCTGCCTGAGGACGTTATATATGTAGATATCCGTCCGGGCGAGACTGATGACCAGCGAGTGATAACCGTCAGGGGCTGGAAGGGGGAAATATAATGCTTATATTGGGGATAGAATCCTCCGCCGGGCCTGCGTCAGCAGCGGTGGCACAGGATGGCCGCCTGCTGGGGGAGTTCTTTGTAAACACCAAACAGACCCACAGCCAGACGCTCCTGCCCATGGTAGAGTCACTGCTGCAAGATCTTGGACTTGAGTGTAAAAGCTTGGACTGTATAGCTGTATCCAACGGTCCGGGTTCGTTTACAGGGGTACGTATCGGCGTATCGTGTGTAAAGGGGCTGGCCTTGCCACATGGCATTGCTTGTTGTGGACTGTCTACACTGGAGGTTATAGCCTATAGCGGCGTGGGCTTTGTGGGCAGCATTATTTGTGCGGCGATGGATGCACGGTGCGGGCAGGTATATAATGCCATATTTGAGTCCACTTCCAAGGGGCTCGTGCGCCTGACAGAGGACCGGGCCATTTCAATAGATGAGTTGGGCAGGGAATGTGAGCATTATGGGCGGCGGCTTATGCTCTTTGGAGACGGTGCGGCTGTCTGCCATAAGGAGTTTGCCGCCTGGGGCGCTGGATTAGCCCCGGAGGCGGCTAGGTTCCAAAGGGCGGGCAGCGCGGCGCTGCTGGCAGAGGGACGGCAGTGGGTTTCTTCCAGGGAGCTGCTGCCAGCCTATCTGCGTATGCCACAGGCTGAAAGGGAACTGAAAGCAAAGCTGAAAAACAGGGAGGAAACAAAATGAAACTTGCAATAGGCTGTGACCATGGCGGGTTTGAGCTCGCTGAGGTTCTGAGGGCCCACATGAAGGATAAAGGGATCGAGTATGTGGATTTCGGCACACATAGTACAGATCCAGTGGACTACCCGCTGATAGCAAATCAGGTGGCTAAGGCCGTGTCAGGAGGCAAGGCTGACCTGGGTGTGCTGGTGTGCTCTACTGGGATAGGAATATCTATTGCCGCCAATAAGGTAAAGGGCATACGTGCGGCGGTGGTCACAAACGAGCTCTGTGCAGGGCTTACCCGCAGCGACAACGACTCCAATATCCTGTGTATGGGGGGAAAGGTAGTGGATGAGGAGACTGCTGTGAAAATATTTGACACCTTTGTAAATACACACTTTGAGGGGGGCCGCCACGCAAGGCGCGTCGGGCAGATAACTGATATAGAGGCAGGCAGACTATAAGGAGGGAATACCATGAAAAAATATGATAATGTCTTTGTTATGGACCATCCGCTTATACAGCATAAGCTGACGTTTCTGCGCAGTGTGGATACCGGCACCAAGGAATTTCGGGAATTGGTGAGCGAGATCGCCAACCTGATGTGCTATGAATCTACCAGGGACCTTCCGCTGATGGATGTTGAGACGGTGACGCCCATGCAGAAGACTACCACTAAGGTGATAGCCGGGCGTAAGCTGGCATTTGTCCCCATACTCCGGGCTGGCCTTGGAATGGTAGACGGTATGCTGAATCTTGTGCCCTCAGCGAAGGTGGGGCATATCGGCCTCTACCGGGACCATGACACACTAAAGCCAGTGGAGTATTATAATAAACTGCCCCAGGATATCACCGAGCGGGACGTTATAGTGCTGGATCCAATGCTGGCGACGGGCGGCTCGGCTATGGACGCCATCACCATAGTCAAGCGCAGCCAGCCCAAGAGCATCAAGTTTTTGTGCATAATCGCCGCCCCCGAAGGGCTGGAGGTGCTGACGAAGGCCCATCCCGATGTACAGATATACTGTGCGGCTGTGGACGAGAAGCTCAATGAAAACGGATATATCCTGCCTGGGCTGGGCGATGCCGGGGACAGGATATTCGGCACTCTATAAAGAAAGCTTTTCATTTCCGGGAAAATGTGATATAATATACAGGACAATGTATTCTGACAGTATAATTTTGAAATAAGGAAGCGTTTGGATGAGCGAAATTATGACATATCCCATCAGCGACGCGGTTACGCTGAAAAGCTTTACCGACCACAGATTCAAGACCATGCGGGTGTCGGTGAATATGCTGCTGCCACTTAGTAAGGCCGCTGCGGCAAGAAACGCTATACTGCCGTCGCTGGTGGGCCGGGCCACTCGGGAGTACCCGGACTACACGGCCTTGGGCCGCAGGCTGTCATACCTGTATGGCGCGAGCCTGGGCTCAGGGGTGCAGAAGATAGGGGGATACCAGGCCTTGGGGCTGTCGGCAGGGGGGATCGCCAGCAGGTATGCCTTTGGCGGTGAGGATATGTTTGCCGAGCTCAGCGGCCTGCTGCTGGGAGTCCTCTTTGACCCGCTGCGGGATGAGAACGGCCTGTTCCCGGAGGATGGCTTTACGCAGGAGAAGCGCCAGCAATTGGAGCAGAAGGACGCGGAATTCAGCGACAAAATGATATACGCCCACCAGCGCTGCCACGAGCTGCTGTTTGAAGGCAAGCCCGCCGGTTTGGACCGCCTGGGCAGCAGAGAGGACATTGAAGCTTTGACCCGTGAGGACCTTCGCGGGGCTTGGGAAGATCTTTTGGCTGGGGCAAGGTTTGAGATATTCACATTGGGCGACTGCCAACCGGATGCTGATGCACTGCGGGAGAGATTTTTAAAGGTAGGCATGGCCCATAGGCTTGGCCCGGTGCCATACGAGGAGCCGGAACTGAAAAGGGTGACCGAGTGCCAGCCGGTAGCCCAGTCCAAGCTGACTATGGCATTTAGGGCGCAGGTGCCGGCGGAGGAGAGGCTGCTGTTCCAGCTCACCAGCGCTGTGCTTGGTGAGCCCACTAGCTCTAAGCTTTTTCAGAATGTGCGGGAGAAGCAGAGCCTTTGCTACTACTGCGACAGCGCTTTCTCCTGGGTAAATAACGCCATGTTTATAGAGAGCGGCGTTGAAACAGATGACCTTGACCGGGCTGAGGAAGCTATATTGGCTCAGCTTACCGCAATGCAAAAAGGCGAGGTCAGCGAGGACGAGCTAAAGTACGCGAAACTATATATGTGCAACCATCTTCGCGCTGTGAATGACTCGCTTCACAGGGTGGAGAGCTGGTATATGAGCAGGGCTTTTGACCAGCCGGACATGTCCCCGGAGCAGGCGGCGGGTATTTTGACAGAATATACTGTGGATGATGTGGTGCAGGCGGCAAACCGGCTGCAGCCGGCGGTGGTCTACAAGCTGAAAGGGGGGGACAGGGAATAATGGAGCTTCAAAAAATCGAGAGTGCCAGGACGGGAGATTTTTACTATAAAGGCAGCCACCCATCTGGTCTTGACATCTATCTGTACCCAAAGGAGAACGGCTCCAGTACCCGGGCAATGTTCGGCACGAAATACGGCTCCATTGACAACTGCTTTCAGCGCAGCGATGAGCCTTGGCCGGAGACTGTTCCTGAAGGGATAGCCCACTACCTTGAGCATAAGCTCTTTGAGAGCGAGGACGGCGACGCATTTGCCAGATATGCGGAGACCGGGGCTAACGCTAATGCCTTTACCGGCTTTGAGTCCACCTGCTATGTGTTCTCTTGTACAGACCGGCTGTATGACTCCCTGCGCATACTGCTGGACTTCGTCCAATCTCCCTATTTTACCGAGGAGACGGTTGCAAAGGAGCAGGGCATTATCGGCCAGGAAATAAAGATGTATGAGGACCTGCCGGGATGGAGGGTTTTTTTCAACTATCTTCAGGCCATGTACCATAAGCACCCGGTGAGGGACGATGCGGCAGGGACCATTGAAAGCATTGCAAGGATAACCCCCGAGTACCTGTACCGCTGCTATCATACCTTTTACAACCTGAATAATATGACCCTGGTGCTTGCGGGTAAGTTTGACGTTGATAAGGTGCTGGAGGTATGTGACGAGATGCTGAAGCCCTCGCCGCCTGTGAGCGTTAAGCGGGTGTTTCCTGAGGAGCCGGACACAATAGTTAAGCCTGTAATAGAGCAAAAGCTTTCGGTAGCTATGCCGGTGTTCCAGTTTGGATATAAGGGGAGCGCCATGAATAAAACTACAGAAAAGGACCTTGCCGCAATGGGAGCCCTGCTCAACATACTGGCGTCTGACGCTTCTGTAATGTTCCGCAGGCTGCTTGACAGAGGGCTGATCAACGAGGCAAGCTTCAGCAGAGATTATTTTGAGGGCTCCGGATATGCAACCGTGATGTTTGGGGGCGAGTCCAGGGACCCGAAAGCTGCCGCGTCAATTATCCAAGAGGAGGTTTCAAGGCTGCAAAGGGAGGGCATACCAGAGGAGGATTTCCGGTGGGCCAAGCGCAGTCTGTATGGGGAGAGCGTGTCAGCCTTAAACCATGCGGCGGGTATAGCAAGCTGGATCATGGATCTTTCCTTTAAGGGGTTAGAACTGTTCACATATATCGACGCCCTGGCAGAGCTTACCCTGCCCCAAGTCCAGGAAAAGCTGGATTCGCTTCGGGATGACCGCAGTGTGTTGTCGGTGATACTCCCAATTTAGTTTGTAGGAAAGGATTGATTTATCAGGTGGAGCATTTAGTTGAATTTCCCGGCCTGGGGATAAACGTCAAGGTCAACGAAGTGGCGCTCAAGATAACAGAGAGCTACAGTATCCGCTGGTATGGGGTGATAATTGCCTTTGGCTTTTTGCTGGCCATTGTCTATGCCTGGAGCAGTGTAAAGAAAATGAATATAGACTCAAACAAGCTGGTAGACGCGGTTATAGCCGGAACTGCCGGAGGAATAGTCTTTGCCCGCCTGTATTATGTGGTGTTTTTCCACGATGGCAGCGGGCATAACAGGTACTTTGAGGATCCTATAGAGATCTTGAAGATACACGACGGCGGCATTGCCATATACGGCGGGATCATAGGAGCTCTTCTGGTGGGCGGCCTTGTAGCCAAGTGGAGGGGGCTGCGGGTGCCGGCTGTTTTGGATATAGCCTGCCTTGGCTTCCTTATAGGCCAGGGCATTGGGCGCTGGGGAAACTTTGTAAATCAGGAGTGCTTCGGGGAGCCCACAAATCTGCCCTGGGGAATGGTAAGTGACAATACCGGTGGTGTGGCTGTGCACCCCTGCTTCCTGTACGAATCGCTCCTATGCCTTTTGGGATTTGTGCTTCTACACATATTTACCCGAAAATACCGGCGGTACGACGGCCAGACCTTTATCCTGTACATCATCTGGTACGGTGTGGTGCGATTCTTTATAGAAGGCACCCGCACGGACAGTCTGCTTATTTTTGAAAATGGGCCGAAGGTATCCCAGGTGGTGGCAGCGGGCTGTGTAGTGGTGGGAGTAGTATTGCTGGTACTCTTCCGAAACAGGAACGACCTTTCTGGCTGCGGCAACAGATATGTTATGGAGTCATTAGGGCTGATAAAGACAGAGGTAGCTCCGGCCCTGAAGACCAGCACTATTTTTGGGGATCTGCCGCCTGTAGAGGATGATAAAAAGCCTGAGACAAAAACTGAAGCTCCCGACAAAGAAAAAGAAAGCAGGTGAGGAATTGGCACTGCGTATAGACGGAAAGGCCGTTGCAGCTAAAATCAAGGCCCAGGTAGCCGAGGAAGCTGCTATACTGGCAGAAAAGGGTATTGCTCCTGGGCTCGCAGTAGTTATAGTGGGAAGCGACCCGGCCTCAAGGATCTATGTAAACAACAAGAAGAAAGCCTGCCAGGAGGTTGGCATATACTCAGAGGAGTATGCCCTGCCGGAGGAGACGACCCAGGAGGAACTGCTGGCTCTTGTGGACAGGCTGAATCGCGAGCCCAAGATCAGCGGTATTTTAGTACAGTCTCCGCTTCCAAAGGGACTCAACGAATCCGCGCTGGTAGAGGCTATCGACCCAAAGAAGGACGTGGACGCTTTTCATCCATATAATGTGGGCAAGCTTATGCAGGGCAGGCAGATATTTTTACCGTGTACTCCTGCTGGAGTGATCGAACTGCTTAGATCTGCCAATGTGGAGATAGCCGGGAAAAGCTGTGTGGTGATAGGCCGCAGCGATATTGTGGGCAAGCCGATGGCGATGCTCCTTATGCAGAATAACGGCACTGTTACTGTCTGCCACAGCAGGACTAAAAACTTAGCTGAGATATGTCGTGGTGCGGATATCCTGGTGTCCGCAGTGGGCAAGGCAGGCTTTGTCACCGGGGATATGGTAAAGCCCGGAGCAGCGGTTATAGACGTTGGCATGAATCGTGATGAGAACGGAAAGCTTTGCGGTGATGTGGTATTTGAGGAGGCCGAGAAGGCTGCCGGGTGCATTACGCCTGTCCCAGGCGGGGTGGGCCCTATGACTATCGCAATGCTTATGCAGAACACGGTGACCGCGGCGAAGCTGCAAAACGGTATTAGCTGAGAATCTAGCGAAAGGAACGGCCCGGCGTGCCGGACCGTGTGGCGTGGTTTATGGGTAAACTGCTGGAAAAGATCCGCTCGCCCCGGGACCTCAGGCAGCTGAGCCGCCCGGAGCTTGACTCACTATGTGAGGAGATGCGCGAGGCCATAATCCGGACGGTGTCAGATAACGGCGGGCATTTAGCTTCAAACCTCGGGGTAGTAGAGCTTACTGTTGCCCTGGGCCTGGTATTTTCGCCTCCTGAGGATGCCTTGGTATGGGACGTGGGCCATCAGAGCTACCCATATAAGCTGCTCACCGGCCGCTATAATGAGTTCTCAACACTGAGGCGGGAAGGAGGACTCTCCGGCTTTCCCAATCGAGAGGAGAGCCCCTATGACAGTTTCACCAGCGGACACAGCAGTGCGTCCATATCCTCGGCCCTAGGCCTTTCTGAGGCTTGCCGCCTACAGAGCAAGGATGGCTATGTGGTGGCGGTTATCGGCGACGGAGCACTCACCGGCGGGCTGTCCTTCGAGGGCCTTAACAATGCCGGACAGCATCGCAGAAATCTTATAGTAATACTCAATGACAACACCATGTCCATATCAAAAAATGTAGGCTCCCTGGCGAGATACCTCACTTATATGCGCACGAAGCCCGGTTATATCAAAGCAAAGAGCAGCGTTGAGGATGCACTCGGGCACCTGCCGCTGGTGGGGAAGCCAATAGCCAGGCTTATGCGCAGGGTTAAGAGCAATATCAAGAAAATACTATATAATTCCACTATTTTCAGTGACCTCGGATTTGCCTACTATGGCCCCTTTGACGGTCACAATATCAAGGAGCTCTCCGAGACCTTTGAGGCCGCTAAGCTGGTGCGCAAGCCGGTGCTCATCCATGTGCGCACGTATAAGGGCAAGGGCTATCAATATGCGGAACAGTCACCGACTTTATATCACGGTATATCCAGCTTTGACGTGGATACCGGCGACCCGGGCGAAAGAGCTCAGAGTTTCTCGGATGTGTTCGGGCGCACCCTCTGCCAACTGGCCCGAGAGGACGATAGGATCTGCGCCATTACCGCCGCTATGGCTGAAGGTACAGGTTTAGCTGGTTTCAGGCAGCAGTTTAAAGGCCGCTTCTATGATGTGGGCATAGCTGAGGAACATGCGGTGACTTTTTCCGGGGGGCTGGCAGTTGGCGGTATGCTGCCAGTATTCGCTGTATACTCAACTTTCTTGCAGCGCAGCTACGACCAGCTCATACACGATGTTGCCATGCAGAAAATCAAGATACTTCTTGCCATAGACCGTGCCGGGATCGTAGGAGAGGACGGCATGACCCATCAGGGATTGTTTGATGTAGCCTTCCTGCGGACTGTACCGGGTGTTACGCTATACTCACCCACATATTTTCAAGAATTGCGTGAGCAGTTGGCGTACCTGGCAAAGTATGGCAGCGGTATATGTGCGGTACGGTATCCGCGGGGGCGGGAGATGTATAAGCCCTCATATTTTCAGAGCGCAACAGAGCCTTTTTCAGTGTACGGCCCCCCCGAAGCTGAGACATGTATTGTCACCTATGGCAGGCTGTTCTCCTTTGCTGCAGAGGCTGCGGATAAGCTTAAAGCCTGTGGTACAGACGTGAAGCTTCTGAAGCTAAACCAGGTGATACCCATTGAGTGCGCCGCCGTAAGGGAAGCTATCAGCTGCCGCCAGGTATTTTTCTTCGAGGAGGGTATTCGCCAAGGGGGAGCAGGGGAGCATTTCGCCAGTCTGCTGCTGGAGGAGGGCTTTGCCGGAAAATATGTGCTGCGGGCTATAGACCAGCCTTTTGTGAAGCACGCGCCAATGTTCCGGGCCCTGGAGACGTTAGGACTGAACACTGAAGGTATTATGAAAACCGTGTTGGAGAACTTTGGAGAGGAGGAAGATAGGCTTGCCGAAAAAGAGGCTTGACATGCTGGTGCTGGACAGAAATCTCGCTCCCAGCCGTGGGCAGGCAAAGGCGCTTATTATGTCCGGGGATGTCTATGTGAACAATCAGAAGGCCGATAAGCCTGGAGACCTCTACCCTGAGGATGCCAAGGTTGAATGCCGGAGCAGCGGGCTGAAATATGTAAGCCGCGGCGGATTGAAGCTTGAGAAGGCTATGGATGTATTCGGTATTGAACTAGCTGGACTTACGTGTATGGACGTAGGGGCGTCTACCGGCGGTTTTACCGACTGTATGCTGCAAAATGGTGCTGAAAGGGTTTACTCTATTGACGTTGGCTACGGTCAGTTAGCCTGGCAGCTGCGAAATGACCCTAGAGTCGTAAACCTTGAGCGCACCAACGCGCGATATCTCTCACGGGGGCAGGTGCCGGAGGATATAGACTTTTTCTCGGTAGACGTATCGTTCATTTCACTGACTCTGGTGCTTCCGGCTATACATGAGCTGCTGGGTGTGAGTGGACGGGGAGTGTGCCTTATAAAACCACAGTTCGAGGCGGGCCGGGATAAGGTAGGCAAAAAAGGTGTTGTTCGAGACCCGGCGGTGCATTCGGAGGTTATAGAAAAAATAATTGGTTTTGCACTTGGTAACGGTTTTTCGGTGATGGGACTGGATTTTTCGCCGGTGAAAGGGCCGGAGGGGAATATAGAGTACCTAATTTTGCTGGAGAGGTCGGATTCACCGGAGCTTAGTGTGGAAGTGTTGGGCCCGGGGGAGGTCGTGGAGGCGTCCCATAAAAGCTTGGACAAGTAGGAGGAAGGCGTGATATTTTACCACTATTTTGACCGAAGCACAGGCCCTTTCCGCACACTCTCGGATCTGCCGGAAGATGAGGCTAAGACCCTGCTGGAAGAGGCTAAAAGAGAACGTCCCGGCTCCCAATGCGCTCAGAGACATGATAAATATGTGGAGTACCGGCATAAATGTGAGTCCATACTCCGCAGGGAATTTACAAAGAAGGGCGGGGTCATCCGCAGGCAGTCGCCTCACTATATGGTGGTGGGGCATAGCCAGTGGCTTAGCACCTGGTATGAGGACTGCGGGATAGTTAAAATCCAAGCCAGGGAGTTCGACTTACAAACGCTGTCCTTCACTTACGGAGACTCAATGCCAACATTCAGTCCAACTATAAACGACGGCAGAGAGTACCGGCATCAGATTTACACATATGACGAGATACTGACAGTTATTTATAAATATGGCCTGCCACAGAGCTGGAACGATGACGGCAGCCACGGCCCGGAAAGATATATTGAAGTCCAAGTATGGAGCGACGAGACCATATCTCTATATAGATGACCCGGATGGGAGGCATTGCCCCATGAAAATAGCCATAGCGCCCAATCCAGCCAAAAAGCAGGCGCCATCCTTAGCTGAGGAGGCCGCCCGGGTACTACATTCCGCCGGCTGTGAAACTGTCCCCATAGCCGGAATGTATGAGGGGGACGCACCGCATAGTGAGGCGGCAAAGCTTATTAACTGCTGTGACGTACTCATAGCCATAGGTGGAGACGGCACGATCATTAATGCCGCAAAGCTTGCCGCTGAGTTAAATAAGCCGCTCTTGGGCCTCAACGCCGGAAAGCTGGGATTTACAGCCGGGCTTGAGCCGGAGCAGATGCACCTGCTGCCAAAGCTGGCCCAGGGGCGGTGGCGGGAAGAGCGCCGGATGATGCTGGTGGTTTCCCTATATTCTGATGAGGGACAGCGTAAATTCTACACGCTGAACGATTCGGTGGTATCGGCTGAGCTTGCGAAGATAGTGGAGTATAGGGTAGCTATAGACGATAATCCCGGTTACCTTTACCGGGCCGACGGTTTCATTGTGGCGACCCCTACAGGCTCTACGGCTTACTCTCTGTCTGCCGGGGGGCCGGTGGTGGAGCCCACCTTGGACTGTATGATATACACACCCATTTGCCCTCACTCGCTTTTTAACCGCAGTGTGATGTTTGCTCCGGACACCCGGCTGGTAGTGGACATTCCCCAGAACAGAGGCAGGCTGTTTTTAACCATAGACGGAGCCGCCCCGGTGGAGCTGAAAGCCGGCGACAGGATGATATTTGCCAGGGCCAGGCGCTGCGCCAGGTTTATAAAACTGACAAATAATAATTTTTACGATATACTAAACCAAAAACTGCTGGAAACTCAATAATTAAGGCTTACCTGCCGGAAAGGAATACCCATGAAAACCCGACGCCATGCCAAGATTTTAGAGCTGATACGAGAGCACGACATAGAAACTCAGGATGAGCTTATCCAATACCTGCGAGAGGCAGGCTTTGATGTGACCCAGGCCACTGTATCCAGGGACATCAAAGAGCTGCGACTGATAAAGACCCTGTCCGGCAGCGGCAGGTACAAATATTCCATCGGCAGTGACGGCGGCATGGATATGTCATCGAAGTTTCATTCATTGTTTACGGACAGCGCAATTTCAGTTGACAGCGCTATGAATATACTAGTGATAAAATGTATGGTGGGCATGGCTCAGGCGGTCTGTGCGTCTATGGATGCTATGTACTGGAAGGATTTTGTGGGCACCTTGGCTGGTGACGATACCATATTTGTGGTATGCCGTACAGAGGCCGCTGCCAGGGAGGCTCAGGACGAGCTGCGCAAGCTGCTCATGAACTGATATTTTCAGTCAGAAAATTTGATAAAACTGCGGAAACGGAGGCTTTTGCGAGTGCTTTCAGAGCTTTTTATCAATAATATCGCCGTGATAGAGCGGGCGTCTATAGACCTGGAGCCGGGATTTACCGTGCTGACAGGTGAGACCGGTGCGGGTAAATCAATGATAATCGACGCTATCCATGCCGTTTTGGGAGAGCGCACCTCAAAGGAGCTGGTGCGTACCGGCGAGGCGTCGGCGTCTGTGTCGGCAATGTTCACCGGCTTATCAGAGGATGCACTGGAGATACTTGATGGCCTGTCCGTACCCAGAGAGGAGGATGGCTCTCTTTTGGTGCAGAGGGACATAAAGCTGGAGGGCAGGTCGGCCTGCAAACTCAACGGCGTGCCTGCAACAGTGTCTATGCTAAAGACCATTGCCCCAAGGCTTGTAGGAATACACGGCCAGCACGAGAGCTATGAACTGCTCTCACCTGAGTTGCACATGACATATATAGACAGCTTTGGAAGGCTGGAGGATCTTTTGGGAAAATACCAGACAGGCTACAAACGGCTTCGGGAGCTCCAGCGGCAGTTGCGGGAACTGGACACAGACGAAAGCGAAAAGAGCCGCCGTATGGATCTTTTGCGTTACCAGATAGAGGAGCTTGAGGCGGCGAACATAGATCCCGGGGAGCAGGAAGCCTTGACTCAGAGCCGGGATATTGCCAGAAACGGAGAACGCATTTCTTCTGCGGTGGAGATGGTGAAGGCTTTGCTTGCCGGTGACGAGGAGCGCGGAGGGATACTCTCTGATGTTTCGACTGCCGCCGGAGAGCTTGAACGTATGTCAGGATATATGTCCCAGCTGGAGGAGCCGGTGCAGAAGCTCCGGGAGGCCGGGTTCCTGCTGGAGGATGTGGACGCCGTCCTACAGGGCATATCTGTGGATTTTGACCCCGCAGCTCTGGATGAAATCGAGAGCAGGCTCGACGTGCTGTACCGATTGGGACTGAAGTACGGCGAGAGCGAGGAGAAGATGCTAAAGTATCTCGAGGACTGCCAGGAGGAACTGCACAAAATAGAGTTCTCCGACGAGGAAAAGGAGCGCCTGAGCGTTGAGTATGAACAGGAGAAGCAGAAAACCATAGCGCTGGCGAAAGAGCTATCTCAAAAGCGCCACACAGCCGCAGAACGCTTTACAAAACAGGTGAAGTCAGAGCTGGCGTTTCTGAATATGCCCGGGGTGGAGTTTGTCACCCAGATAGAGCGGGTGCCGCTGACGCCCACAGGCTGTGATAAGCTGCAATTTTTAGTCTCGGCAAATAAGGGTGAGCCTCCAAAGCCCTTGTCAAAGATAGCTTCCGGCGGTGAGCTGTCCAGGATAATGCTAGCGGTGAAGACAGTGCTCTCGGGCCGGGACAAGATAGATACGCTTATTTTCGACGAGGTAGACGCCGGTGTCAGCGGCGCGGCAGCAAACCGTATAGGGGAAAAATTACGGCAGGTGAGCGAAAACCGGCAGGTGCTCTGCATCACACATCTTGCTCAGATAGCCGCCATGGCAGACCATCATTTGCGTATCAGCAAGCATGTGGAGAAGGGGCGCACATACACGCAGGTGGACCCGTTGGACCTTGAGGGCCGCAAGCTGGAGCTGGCTAGGATAATCGGCGGGGACGAAATAACCCAGCTTCAGCTAGATATGGCTGAGGAAATGCTAAAAAGGACTTGACAAACAGAGATCTATAGGTTAAAATAGCTCTAATGGCTGTGATGGAATTATGTAGGTGCCGCTCTATATGGCAAAGAGAGCCCGCGGCTGGTGTAAGCGGGAGCATGGCGGTACCGAAAATACCTTCCTGAGCCGCCTTTCGGAACGTAAATACTTTTTATGGAGAGTATTTACCAGTAGGAAAGGCCGTGAAGCGCACGTTACAGCGCCAGGGTATAATACAGTTTTCAGTCATGTTCATGCTTGAGCTGTCGTACCTGTTGAGACCGTTGCCGTGAGGCTTCGGTGAACTGAGGTGGTACCGCGACGATGTTCGCCCTCTGTTAAAGCTATGCTGGCGCAGGCTTTCACAGAGGGCTTTTTGCGTTGGCAGGAAGGTGATGAATATGGTAACACTAAAGCCTGCGGGCATGAAAGACGCCGGTACCCTATTGGCTATGCAGAAACAGGCGTTTCAATCGCTGCTGGAGAAGTACCAGGACTACAGCACGAATCCTGCTATGGAGCCGATGACAACATTGAAGCGCAAGCTTTCGGAGCGCGACTACTATTTTATCCTGATGGATGGCGAGAAAGTAGGCTACATTGGCGTTAAGCGCGCAGAGGGACTACTGTGTATAACGCCCGTTGGCCTGCTGCCAAAGTATCAGGGGAGAGGGATAGGACATGAGGCGCTTAGGCTGCTGGAAGGGCTGTATCCTCAGAACCGGCGGTGGTCTCTGGGTACCATCCTGCAGGAACAGGGGCTGTGCCGGTTTTATGAGAGCCTTGGATATAAACGCACCGGGGAAATTACTAATATTCAGCCGGGCATGGACGAGGTCGGTTACGAAAAAATACTAGAAAATTGAA
>CANPBX010000030.1 GCA_947572385.1 uncultured Clostridia bacterium | reverse complement strand
ACCGCTTTCGTAGTGTCCACTATGCGCCAAATAACAATGGTGCCGATTATAATGGGGTTGCCCCGCTCATCATTTACAGTCTGCTTCTCGTTATTTAAGGTCATGGTCTTCAGGCTTATTTTCCCCCTGGCATTATGCCCCGCGCCGGGGTTCATGCCGCCGCAGAAGATATTTGTCCAGTAGAAGCCGTCCTTCTTGATGGTGCCGTAATACTTGCCGAACAGCGTGAGCACAATGGCCTCGTTGGGGTTGATAGTCTTGAAGCCCGCGCAGAGTATCCCGCCCAGGGTCATTACCAGTATACCTCCAATGAGCAGCGCAATCCCCATGGGGCTTACAGCATCCTCGTCCCCCATAAGCTCAGCGTACTGCACCAGAGTTATAACGCCCACCACCAACAGGGCTATGCCCGCCACAACTAACAGCAACACCAGCGCCAGCATCATAAAGCCGTTATAGGTCTTGGCGGCCTTCTCCTCATAGCGGTTGACTATCTTCCCATTACTTTCCATGTATTCAGTCCCCTTTCTTTATGTCAGCGTGTTCTGCGCTTACCTTATGATATTATTATAATATCAGTCTGTATCTTTGTCAAGAGTTTTTTTTGATGTGCAATATAATAAGTAAAGGGCATAGGAATGGTCCTGCCATTATTTTTCTTGACTTCTCCTAAAAGAAATGCTATAATCTCTGCGGAGGAATGTGTAATGATATTATCAAATGCAATGTCCGGCCGACTTTTTTATGTAGTTGAGTTAGGCTTACCTAACGAGATTTCAAGGCGCCTTGAGGCCCTGGGGATGATAAAGGGCAGCCTTGTTAAGGTCCTGCGCAAGAAGAAGCGCGGGGCAATGATAATCACCGTGAGGGGCACGCGCTTCGCCCTGGGGCTCAGCATAGCTGAACATATTTTAGTAAAGGAGGCGGTTTAAGTGGCGAAGGAGATAGCCATTGGCTTTGCCGGGAACCCTAACTGCGGCAAGACCACCCTTTTCAACGCCTATACCGGCGCGAATCTCAAGGTGGCCAACTGGCCCGGGGTCACCGTCGAGAAGAAGGAGGGGCGGTTTAAGTTTCACGACAGCGAGTACCGCCTTGTGGACCTGCCCGGGGCCTACAGCCTCACCTGCTACACCATGGAGGAGCAGGTGACCCGGCAGTACATACTCAGCGACGAGGTGGATGTTATAATCGATGTCGCCGACGCCTCCTCCCTACAGCGAAACCTGTACCTCACGCTGCAGCTCATAGAGCTGGGGAAGCCTGTGATACTTGCCCTAAACATGATGGACATAGTTGAAAAGCGCGGCATGGAGATAGACACCCACCGCCTGCCTGAAATGCTGGGCATTCCGGTGATACCGGTTTCCGCAAGGCGCAAGACCGGCCTTGACATACTTATGCACGCCGCCGCCCACCATGTTGATAAGCCCTCGGATGTGCCGTTGATACACCACCACGGCTCAGAGCCCGCAGTCCGGCTCACCCAGACTACCCGCCATAAGCACCAGCACCACTCAGAATACGCCATGGTGTATTCCGACCTGATAGAGGATAAGATTGACCAGCTGATAGACGAGCTCAGGGCCCGCTATCCCGGCCTGCAAAACTACCGCTGGCACGCCATCAAGCTTTTGGAGGGGGATAAGGAGCTCAGGGAGAAATACCCGGTGGACCGTCCGGATGTGCTGGACAGAAGCTATGAGCAGGATATCATAAACCAAAAGTACGACTTTATTGACGAGATAATCCAGGAGGTCGTAGTAAACCGCGAGGAGCGCACCGCCGTCACTGACCGCGCCGACGAGCTCCTCACCCATCAGTTTTTAGGGCTGCCCATCTTCCTGTTGATAATGGCCCTGGTGTTCTTCCTTACCTTTACTGTGGGGGACTGGCTTAAGGAATACTTCCAGATGGGCCTGGACTGGTTTTCTGCCGGGGCTCTCTACTATCTTGAGCTATGGGGCGTTGCACCCACGCTCATCTCACTGATAGTTGACGGCATTATCACAGGTGTTGGCGGCATACTCACCTTTTTGCCGAATATTATCATACTCTTTCTGGCCCTGGCGTTTTTAGAGGACAGCGGCTATATGTCCCGGGTGGCCTACGTAATGGACGGCATCATGGGCAAGCTGGGGCTCTCGGGCCGGGCCTTTATCCCAATGATACTTGGCTTCGGCTGCAGCGTCCCTGCTATAATGGCCTCCCGTGCCCTGGAGAATAAGAGGGACCGCTATAAGACCATGCTCATAACCCCCTTCATGTCCTGCAGCGCCCGCCTGCCCATCTATGTTCTCTTCTCCGAAATGTTCTTCCCAAGCCACGCCATGATAGCCGCCTATTCCATGTACCTTTTGGGGCTGCTCGTAGCCGTGGCCTGTGCCTTTATCATGCGCCTTATAGACCGCCGGGACAAGGATAAGCATGGCAATGCCCTTTTGATCGAGCTCCCCGAGTACAAATCCCCCAGCGCGCACACCATCTTCATCTATGTCTGGGAGAAGGTCAAGGACTACCTCACTCGGGCTGGCACCATAATCTTCGTGGCCTCGATCATAATGTGGGTACTCCTGAACTTCGGGCCCTCCGGCTATTCCACGGATATGTCAGGCACCTTCGGCTCACTTTTGGGCCGCTGGCTGGTACCCTTCTTCTCCCCCATCGGCCTTGGGTACTGGCAGATAGTCGTGGCCCTCATTGCCGGGATCTCGGCAAAAGAGGTCGTGGTCTCAAGCTGCGCGGTGCTCTTCAGCGTCAACAATGTAAACTCCGTGGCTGGCATGGCCTCCCTCTCCGCTATACTCAGCGGCATGGGCTTCGGCCCTGCCAACGCCCTGGCCCTTATGACCTTCTCACTGCTGTACATCCCCTGCGCAGCTACCCTCGCCACAATCAAAAAGGAGACTGGCAGCTGGCGGTGGATGCTAGGCGCGGCGGTGTTCCAGGTGGCGGTAGCTTGGATCGTGAGCTTTATTGTCTATCATATCGCAGTGCTCCTGTTATGAAATGTGCTCCTCCGGCCCTTTGCACTCTACATACAGCTTCGGCACGGTTTGCCCTAAAATCCGGGCAAAGTAAAAAAGGCTCCCTGACGGGAGCCTTTTTTATACTATTCACCGCTTTCGGGCAGCCATAGCCTATAAAACCAGCTTTCATACTGCACCGGCATATTGTATTTGGAGAATTCCCCCTCACGCTCTGCCTGAAAGCCCAGCTTTTTTAGCAGTGCATTGGACGGGGCATTTTCCTTCGCCACCTCTGCCGTAAGGCTTTTTCCTCCCTGCTCCCTCGCATACTCAATGAGCAAGCCCACTATCTCCGTGCCGTAGCCCTGGCCCCAATGCCGCCGGTGGACACAGTAGCCGATATCCCAGCTTCCGTCCTCCGCCGGGAACAGGCAGCAGGTGCCCAGCCGCTGGCCATTTTTCAGCCAGGCCACACAGTAGCAGCCATCCTTATTGTCCTCCAGGCCGTCCAGGGCTCTACGGAATTTACCGTCCACATGGGCCTGGTCCGGGTCGCTGAGATATCTGCCGTTTTCCGGGTGGAACCACATCTCCGTGCAAAATTCCCGGTCGGAATCCTTATAGTCCCGAAGCTCGATCCTGTCGCCAGACACCGTCCTCTCAAGTTTCATATTGCCCCTCCTTTATAGCCGTATAATACCCTCTTTCAGCATCTTCTCCGCAGCCATCAGTACCCCAAGCTGCCCACTGGCATAGTTCAGCCCGCCCTGCATCCAGACCGCATAGGGCTCCCTCAGCGGAGCGTCTGCCGAAAGCTCTATTGACGACCCAAGTGTAAACGCCCCTGCCGCCATTATCACATCGCTGTCATACCCAGGCATTGGGCTCGGCTCCGGCGATGCAAATGCGTCCACTGGCGATGCACCCTGCACCCCGCGGCAGAAGGCTATCAGCGCCTCCCGCTCCTTCAGCTTCACCGCCTGTATAATGTCCGCCCTCACTTCCTCGGGACCCGGCGTCACCTCGTATCCCAGCTCGCTGAACAGCGCCGCGCAGAAAACCGCCGTCTTCAGTGCCTCCCCGGTCACTGTCGGCGCATGGAATGCCCCAAGGAAAAGCTCACGGTTATGTCCAAGGGTACACCCCAGCTCCCGTCCTGTGCCCGGGGTCGTCAGACGGTATGAGCATAGCTCCACCAAGTCCCTCCGTCCGGCTATGTACCCACCTGTGGGAGCGACCCCTCCACCTGGATTCTTAATAAGGGAGCCAGCCATCAGGTCTGCCCCATGAGTGGCAGGCTCCTCTGTCTCCACGAATTCGCCATAGCAGTTGTCCACCATCACGATACAGCCCGGCGCGCGCTCCTTCACAAAGCCCGCGAGCTTCTCGATTTCCGCAACGCTCAGCGAGGGCCGCAGGCTATACCCACGCGAGCGCTGAATGTACACCATCCTGCAGTCCTTTGCAAGCTCACGCTCCAGCTCCATATAGTCTATGCCGCCGTCGGGCAGCAGGTCCACTTGCTCATAGACTATGCCGAAGTCCCTGAGGCTCCCCGGCTCCTCCCTCCCCGGCAGGCCGAAAACCCCCTGTATGGTGTCGTAGGGCGTGCCGGTGGCGCAGAGCACCACATCTCCCGGGCGCAGCACCCCAAAGAGCGCCACGGTCAGTGCGTGGGTGCCGCTGACAAAATTATAGCGCACCAAGGCGTCCTCCGCCCCGAACGCCCGGGCGTAGACCTCGTCCAGCTGGTCCCGGCCCCTGTCTCCATAGCCGTAGCCGGTGCTGGTGACAAAGCTGCTCTCGCTTACCCTGGCCTGCTGGAACGCCGCCAGCATTTTCTGCTGGTTCCAGCGCTTTATCTCCTCTATGCGCTGAAACTGTCCTGCCGCGCGCTCCTCTGCTCTGTTCGCCAGCTTCAAGAGCTTTTCATCCACCTGAAAAAACGGATAATTATTCATGTAGATCACCTTTCCATATAATCTTTCTGGCTCCACCGTCCAGTCTCTGCAAAGCCCAGCTTCCTGTAAAACTCACGGTTTTTGCCGCTCTCCCGAAACAGGTACAGCCTGCGCCCAGGCAGCGCCCGCTCCACTTCTTCCATCAGTTCCGTGCCAATACCCAGCCTCCGGCAGTCCTCCCGCACGGCTATCGCCGAGAGCACCGCCTCTTTTTCAGTCACGGCTGAAACTATCCCGCAGCCGGTCAGTTCCCCAAAGGCGTATCTCCCCAAGGCCAGAGCTGCGCCATGTCTCAGTCGGTGGGATATGTCCAGGTAGAAGGGCTCAAAATCTATTGCCATCCCCACGCCTTTCAGGAGAGCATATATCTCCCTTATCCCAGGTACTTGAACGCTCACCGGCTCACCGTCAGCCAGGTCCTTTGCCATGACCGCCCCCTCAGCCGAAGCCGTCAGCCCCAAGCCCCCGGCAAGGCTGCCATCGCAGAGAACGCTGCCGGGCCCGATCATCTGTATGAACTCCCTGGCCTCCCCCAGCACACAGGGGCGCCCGGCTATAGTCATTTCGCCGTCAATAAGGCCGTAAGCGGCGGCGCCGTCTGTCCAGAGGCGCAGAAAGTCCCGGGAGAAACCATAGGCCCTGGCTATGGCGCCGAGCTTGCAGCCAAAGGCAGTACCCTGGCATATGCTAAAAAAGCAGTCCCGGTCCCTCTGGCTCCCGACCAGCCTTATCATTTCATGCCTCCCCCCCCCACAACGAAAAAGCCCCGCACACGGCGAGGCGTCTT
The DNA here is from genome assembly GCA_947572385.1 of uncultured Clostridia bacterium. Taxonomy (GTDB): domain Bacteria; phylum Bacillota; class Clostridia; order Oscillospirales; family Acutalibacteraceae; genus Acutalibacter. Next base: position 24,903 of record CANPBX010000030.1, on the reverse strand, counting down.
CTTTAAATCAGCTTTCTCACTTGACGAAGTACATCACCGCGTTGGCAACGATAACCAGCACGAAGAAGCCAACGGCAATAAACTTAGTCCAGCGGGACAGGAACGCGTCAACAGAGCGGGCCTTATTCTTGGAAAGGAAGGTGTCCGCAGCGCCGGTGATGGCCCCCATGTTCTTTTGGTTGCCCTCCTGGAGGAGCACTACCAGGATTATCGCCACTGAGAAAATAAGCAGGGCAATGGCGAATATTGTCTCAAAAATAGTCATTCTCTATTCCTCCTTGCGTAGTCACGTAGTATATAATAGCATGTCCGGATGGTTTTTGCAAGCCCCGGGGAAAATTTCGCGAAAATTTCATAAATATTTTTTCCTCGTGTGAATATGGACTCCTGGGGCGGTTACAATATGGATAGCGGCACGGAAGCGTTTGCGTGCCTGGAGAAGGATATCGCCCATAAGGGCCGGAGTCTGGCATACATGCAGAATCTGAGGAATGTCCCCACCAGGCTCCGGCTGCTTGCCCGCCGGGGAGCTTACGCTTTTGCCCGGCGGGCTGATTTTTTTCACGCGGCGCAGAGCAAGTCCGGCCTATTGCGCGGAGATGTACTTCTTTAGCAGCCGGCAGACCTCCCGCACATCGATCGGCTTTGCCACATGTGCGTTCATCCCCGCCTCCATGCACTTCTGTACATCCTCAGAAAAGGCGTCTGCCGTCATAGCGATTATCGGAATATCACTGTCCGTCCTCCCCAGCTTCCGTATGGCCTCGGTAGCCTCAAACCCATTCATGACCGGCATGCGTATATCCATGAGCACGGCCTTATATGTCCCTGGCTCAGATCTAGCTATCATATCGACACAGATCCGCCCGTTCTCAGCCCATTCCAGCTCCAGCCCGAACTCGCTGAGCAGCTCGCTGGCGATCTCCCAGTTGAGCTCATTATCCTCGGCAACCAGGATCCTGGTGCCCTCAAACGCAAAGCTCTCCCTGCCGTCGTCCTTATGGGTGTCAGGACTAATGTCGTCAACACCCGCATATCCCCGCAGTCCATAGAACAGCGTGGACTTGAACAGCGGTTTGCTGATAAAGCCGTTGATCCCTGCGTCCTTGGCCTCCTTCTCGATATCACTCCAGTCATATGCGGAGATGATAAGTATAGGGATGTTGCTGTCCCCAAGCCTGCGGCGCAGCTCCCTCGCGGTGCCAATGCCGTCCAGCCCCGGCAGCTTCCAGTCCAGAAGGATAATATGGTAGTCCTCCCGCCTTCTATGGCGTTCCTCCACCATGGCTATGGCAGACTCACCCGATAGGGTCCAGTCCGCGCTGACGCCGATTGAGGTCAGCGCCTTCACTGTGCTCTCGCAGAGCGCCTTATCATCGTCCACCACCAGCATATTCCAGGGCGGGAGCACCATGTCCACCTCCGGCGCGTCCGCTATCTCCATATCTAGGGCAAGGGAGAACTTCGTGCCCTCGCCCTGCTTTGAATCCACCTTCATATCCCCGCCCATAGCGTCCACTATGTACTTGGTGATGGCCATGCCAAGCCCGGTGCCCTCGGTACGGTGTACCCGGGCGTTGTCCTCCCTGGCGAAGGAGTCGAAAAGATGCTTCATAAACTCCGGGGACATTCCTATGCCGCTGTCCTGTACAGCTATGAGCACCCTCACAAAGCTTTCGCCCTTGGGGGAGGGCTCCTCTTTCATGGATATCTGTATCTCCCCCTCCTCGGGGGTGAACTTCACAGCGTTTGACAGAAGGTTCAAAAGCACCTGATTCAGGCGCACACTGTCTGTCAGCACATTCTCAGAGGATATATCCAGTATGGACACCCCAAATTTCTGGCGCTTGGATTTGACCTGCGGCTGCACAATGCTGACAATGCTCTCCATCAGTTCGCGAAGGGACACCCTGTCGTAGGCAAGGGTCATCTTTCCGCTCTCGATCTTGGACATGTCCAGCACGTCGTTTATAAGCCCCAAAAGGTGGCGGCTGGATGTAGTTATCTTGTGCAGGCAGTTTTGCACCTGCTCCGCATTGTCTATATTGGCTGTTGCGATCGCCGTCATACCCACTATGGCGTTCATGGGCGTGCGTATATCGTGGCTCATATTGGAGAGGAACTCGCTCTTGGCCTTGGTTGCCTGCTCAGCCTTGCGCTGGGCCTTTTCAGCCTCTCTTCTGGCATCCACCGCAAGGGTCAGGGCGTTCTCAGCGGCCTCCCTTGCCTCCTCGGTGTCGGCAAGCTGTCTAAGGCTTATCCTGCGGTACAGAAATAATACCACTCCCAAAGCCATGAATATCACCATACAGCAGACCATGGCAGCCAGCAGCAGCGTCTCCCCCAGATGGTCGATTATGCTGTTCACAACTCCATAGGGCATAAAGGTGAGCAAGTACCACTCCGACGATGGCAGCGGGGTTCCGAAGACTCTCCGGCGCTCGCCCTCCATGGTAAATTCCGTGGAGTAATCCTCGCCTCTCTGTATGGCTCCGCTTATCTCCTCTATATACTGCTCACCGGTCATGCCGTCTACATCCTCATAGATGTTGTGCACCCGGTCGAAGTAGCTTTCCCTAAAGGCTCCGCTTGTGCGTATGACAAAGCTGCCGTCTCCCCGGATGATGAAGGCGTACACCAGTGAGTCGTCCGCCTCCAGTGAGAGGGTATCGGTAATATACTCCGTGTCCACCGTTGCCACCAGGGCAAGGCAGTCCGTCCCGTCCTTCATAAGGTAGTCCGACGGCACACCCAGCAGTACCATATTCTTGTCATCCTCTTTGGGGTTTGTCCCCACCGCTACCTTTGGCTCGCCCTCGGTCAGCGAACGTATGAAGGGCTCCGGGTCCGTGATATGCAGCGAGTCGCCGTATATCATCTCAAGCTCGCCGTCATAGGACATCAGCCCAAGCTGCACAAAGCCCTTGGCCTTGCTGCTGGCGGCAAGCTCCTCCAGGACCTGCCCCCTTCCCGTATTCTCCCGCTCGAAATCCGGGCGCACATCGTTTACAATAGTCTGGACCTGGTCCAGCCTGAGGTTTATGGTGGTCTCAAAGTGCATGGATATCTGCTGGGAGAGGTTCTTCATGTAGACCTCCCCCACCTGGCTGATGGTGTCAGAGCTCCTGGCGTTCAGATAGTGGGCAAGGGTCGTAAACGCCGCCAAGGTCACCAGCGTCAGGCTGATAAAGCTGAATATCAGGAATCTGACCGGGCCCCTATCCTTTTTTTCCTTAGTTCCCTTTTCTTTCAAATCACTCACAACCCGGCTTTATACTCCTTTATAGTGTCGGCTGTCAGGGCATAGTCCGCCCTCACCTGCCCTAGCAGCTCCTCTGCCTTAGGAGACTTTCCGCCCCTAAGAGATTCTGTCAGCGCAGAGCTGGACTTCTCAAGCCTTGCGAAGCTCAGATTCTGGCACATGCCCTTGATGGTGTGCGCGGCCCGGAAGGCCTCGTCGAAGTTGCCGTTCTGCCACGCCTCCTCCAGCATCTCCATTGTCTTGTCCTCGGCAAACTTCAGCACGTACTTCTGGATAAATTTCTCGCTCGGCAGCCTGCTGCTCACTGCGGCGTAGTCCCCCTCCAGCTTTGCATAGCATTCCTGTAATGTCATACCTCTGTTCCCCCTTTGATTTGTTCTTCAGGCGTAAAGTCGATGATCTCTGACTGGTTTGTATATACGCTCTCTCCCCTGCTCTTCACAAGGGAGGTCTCGTTGCCATCAAAGAACTTATACTGTCCCTTTCCGGCCTGCTTCACAGCGTAGAGAGCTCTGTCAGCGGCGCCCATAAGCTCTGTAAAGTCCGGGCCCACCTGGACAGTAGTGGCGATACCCATGCTGATGGATATTGAAAAGCCGCCGAAGTCCTCGCCGTGTAATGCGCCGTATATTCTCTGTATAGTAGGCTCAAGCTCCTGGTGGTACTGTATGAATATTATGTACTCGTCCCCGCCCGCCCGGGAGACTATGTCCCCGCTGCGGGTTACTTGGCGCAGCCTCTCGGCTATATGCACCAGGAGGCGGTTGCCGAACAGGTGCCCGTAGGTATTATTCGCGTCCTTAAAGTAGTCGCAGTCAAAAAACGCTAAAGCGTACTTGGCCTCAGGATTCTCCTTGAGCCTGGCCTCAGCCTGGCTCTGGGCGCTGGTAAGGTTCAGAAGCCCTGTGAGCTGGTCCATAGAGGCACGGCGCTCCAAATTCTCAAGATAGCTTCTGGAGCTGTGGATATCTACCGCCTTGCCTATTGCCCCCCTCAGCTCAGGGGGCTCATCCTCGGACCAGAGGGCCTGCATAACAAATCTGTACCACTTCTTCACGCCGTCCTTCTCCATCTTCCCTTCAAGGGTCACGATGGGCTCCTCAGGTGTGGCGGACATGAGCACGTCATGGATCTGCTCCCGCAGGTCCCCGCTAAGGTACTTCCCCACCTTCTGGTTCTCCAGCGGGTCCATCACCACCTCATCCAGCCCCAGGTTCCTGGCTCCCCATGCGTTCAGGGAGACCATGGAGGGTGATATCGTGTACTCGAACTGGATCTCCTTGCTCATTGCCGCAAAGAAGCTGTACTTCATGCGCTCGTGCTCAAGAAGCTGCAGGGTGCGGTTGCTGGCGGCAAGCTCGCTGTGGTGGGACATTTTCTCCACCATGCTGCTTATGGACTCCCCTGCGGACTCCTTCACCTCGGGGGACTTTAGTTCCTCCTGCATGGTGTCTGAGACCTCCATCAGGCACTCCAAAAGCACTGGGTTAAAACTGCCGCACTCGTTATTGCAGATCATCTCGATGGCCTTCTCATGGGAGAACGCGGACTTATACACCCGCTCGCTGGTAAGGGCGTCGTACACGTCGGCCATCGCCACCACCTGGGCGGCGATCGGTATATCGTCCCCCTTGAGCCCGTCCGGGTAGCCCCTGCCGTCCCAGCGCTCGTGGTGCCAGCGGCATATCTGGTAAGCTACGCGCACCAGCGGCTCCCCCTGGTGTACCCCAAGACCGTCCAGCATCTGCGCCCCTATGGAGGAATGCTGCTTCATTATCTGGAACTCCTCATTGGTGAGCCGGCCGGGTTTATTCAGTATCTTCTCGTCAATAGCTATCTTTCCGATATCGTGCAAAGCCGAGGCCTCGCTTATCAGTGCTATTTTCCCGGCGCTGAGCTCATAATCCGGCCGCTTTGAGGCCAGCTGCTTCAACAGCACCTCCGTGAGCCTGCGCACATGTACCACGTGCAGGCCGCTCTCGCCGTTCCTGAACTCCACTATATGGCTGAGGATATCTATCATCAAAAGGCTGTTCTGCTCTTTTTCGTATATCTGCTCCGCCACCAGGTTCTCAAGCTCGGCCTGCTTGGCCGAGCTCAGCAGTGTATTCAGCACCCTTCTCTGGACTATCTTCGCGTCGAAGGGGCGGCTTATAAAGTCCGTTACCCCCATCTCCAGTGCCTGGGATATCTTGTCCGAATTCGTCTCCGCTGAGATCATTATCACCGGCACCGTCTCTATCCACCTGCGCCGGTTCATCACCTCCAGCACCTCCAGGCCGTCCATCAGGGGCATGACGATGTCAAGCATCATGAGGGATATCTCCCCTGCCCGCTTCTGCAGCTCGCTCACCGCCATAAGGCCGTTTTCCACCTCAATGGTGTCGTACTCCTCACCCAGCATATCTACCAAAATGGAGCGGTTCATCTCCGAATCGTCCACTATCAAAATCTTTTGCCTGCGCTTCTTGCCATCCATTTCGGCGTAGGCCCCCTTTCGCGCAAAGAATCTCGTGTACTATTATATTACATAGAAACGCAAATAGCAAGCCCCAACATAGCGTAGGAGCCTGCTATTTTCGGGCAAAATCCAATTTTATCCCAAATCCCGAGGTTGACAAACGGGCGGGGATGGGGTATAATGGGGTGAAAAAAGCGGAGTTCGCCGTTGAAACAGACGGCTGTCCCTGGTTGAGTTGTCATAAATTCAAAAGCAGCTGTTCCCCGGTCGGAACGGCTGCTTACTTTTTGCTGCCAATCAAGGCGATTAACAGGATTACAACGATATTAACGAACCCGACAATCAAAGCTGACATAATCCCCAAAACGTCGCCAATAGGAACGCTCCTTAAGCTCGCCTTCTTTTCAACCGATTCCCGCTTGTGCCGCTGTATGTATTGCAGAGCAGGTTTCTTTATGTAATCAGAGGTTTCAGGCCCTCTGGAGCGGGCCAGCCGTCCACCGCTTAGCGGACTCCTTAATAGACATAATACCAGATACTTCCATAAAATGCAAGAAATTTCTGCGCAGTATGCCGGAGAGTTGATTTTTCCCGGAAGTTCTGGTATAATAACGAAAAAGAAAGGAGGCCATTAGACATGCTGACTGAAAAGGAAACCAAAATGATAGAGAAATGCACTATTACGACTTCCGGAGGCTTATCAGCAACGGCGATAAGGAGACCTATACAAAAGAGGAGTTCTGTCGCTGGCTGGACACTATCGCCGACGCCAAGGACCAGGAGTGAGGCACAGCTATGAAAAAGCTGCTTCTGCTCCTGCTGTGTGCGCTGCCGGCCCTGTCCCTGTGCGCCTGTTCTTCTGAGTACGCCACGGTATACACCGTGGAGACAAGCGACGGCCCGCTCACCGTGGACAATGAGCACAACACCATATCCGACGGTGAAAATACCTATACATACAACGGAGGGTACGGCACTGCTGGCTATGATTTGGAGATAACCTACCCGGACGGCTCCACATGGAGCGAGGCGAGCACGGACGGAATTTCCCATACCATCAGCTTCAGCGACGACTATGTGCACGGAAAGTACACGGATGGAGACGCAATAGTCGAGGCCATTCTGCATGAGACCCCCAGGGAGATGAAATGGAAAAACCCGCTTCCAAGCCTGCTGCTTTTGGGTATAGGCATATTATCCATTGCCTCGCCCCGCTCGGTCTGGTATCTGAGCTATGGCTGGCACTATAAGGACGCGGAGCCCTCGGACCTGGCGTTGTTTGCAAACCGGGCGGGCGGGGCTTTAGCTGTAGTTCTGGCGGTAATAATATTTTTTATGTAGACAAAGTATCAGGAACGGAGCATATGCCCCGCTCCTGTTTTTTACTTTATTGGAACTGTGACTGGTATAGCCCCGCATAGAATCCGCCCCGCTCCATAAGCTCCCGGTGAGTTCCCTGCTCCACAATGTCCCCGTCCCTCACGACCAGTATATTATTGGCGTTCTGTATAGTCGACAGCCTGTGGGCGATGACAAAGCAGGTCTTATCCTTCATCAGCGTGCGCATAGCCGCCTGTATCTGCTGCTCGGTGCGGGTGTCCACGTTTGAGGTGGCCTCGTCGAGAATCAGCATTTTCGCGTCCAGAAGCATGGCCCGGGCTATGGTCAGCAGCTGCTTCTGGCCCTGGGAGATGTTTATGCCGTTCTCATCTAAAATAGTGTCGTAGCCCTTGGGCAGCGCCATAATGTACCGGTGTATCCTTGCGGCCTTCGCAGCCGCCTCCACGTCGCTTCTTTTCGCATCCTTCTTGCCATAGGCCAGATTGTCAAATATGGTGCCGGTAAACAGCCAGGTGTCCTGGAGCACCATCGCGTATGAGAGCCTGAGGCTCTTTCTCGTTATGTCCTGTATATCCCTGCCGTCCAGAGTTATCTGCCCACGGTCAGGGTCATAGAAGCGCATTAGCAGGTTTATCAGCGTTGTCTTCCCCGCCCCGGTGGGTCCGACTATGGCTGTAAGCCCCCCGGGAGGGGCGTGCAGGCTCAAGTCATGTATTATCTCCTTGTCCTTCTCGTAGCCGAAGCCCACGTGCTCCATTTTGACATCGCCGTCTACCCTGTCAGCCTCAACTGCGTCCCGGGAGTCCTCAGGCTCAGTGGGCTGGTCCATCAAATCAAAGACCCTCTCTGCGGCGGCGCAGGCCGACTGGAGCTCGCTGACAATATTCGCCATCTCGTTTATCGGCCCGGAAAACCTGCGGGAGTAGAGCACGAAGCTGGAGAGGTCCCCAATGGAGATCCTCTGTAAAAGGAACAGCATCGAGCCGAAAACGCTTATAAACGCTAGGGACAGGTTGTTGATGAAGTTTACAGAGGGCCCGGTCATTGCGCCGTAATACTCGGCGTTATAATAGGCGTCCACGGCCTCCTTGTTCTTCTTGTCAAAGCGTCCTATCTGGGTCTGCTCCTGGTGGTATGCCTTGGTGGTCTTTTGGCCGCTTATGACCTCCTCCACAAAGCCGTTGAGCTGGCCCAGCATCACCGAGCGCTTATGGAACAGGGGGCGCACCTTTTTTGTCATGTACCTGGTGAACAGCACGGACATGGGTATGGTCACCACGAACACCAGCACCAGCGCCGGCGATATGGCTATCATCATCACCAGGGAGCCGACGACGGTTATAACGCTTGCGGCTATCTGCAGAAGGTCGTTTGACAGGGAAGCGTTCACCGTGTCTATATCATAGGAGATATGGCTGACGATATCCCCGGTCTGATGCCGGTCGAAATATTTCACCGGCAGAAGAGTCAGGCGGTCAAAGACCTGCTGGCGCATCTCCCGGACAATCTTCTGGCTCAGGCGTATCATCAGGATGGAGAGCCCGTATGATAGCCCCGCGGACGCCCCGTAGAACAGCGCCATTAAAGCGCAGTAGAAGAACACAGTGGGGAAGTCCACCCCGCCCTTTGTAAGGCCTATGGCGTCTATGGCCCGGCCCGAGAGGTACGGCCCGAGAAGGGCCAGCAGGTTGCTGCCTACGGTCAAAAGCACGGCCCCCAGGGCCATGAACTTGTGGGCGTATATGTAGGACCAGAGGCGTATGAGCACCTTTTTGCGGTCCTTCGGCTTTTCAATAGGCCCCCTCGGCATGAATCTTGGCGGCATCAGTCCTTCCTCCCTTCCCCCATCTGGGATGTCGCTATCTCCCGGTATACTTCGCAGGACTCCAATAATTCCTCATGGGTCCCATACCCCAGCTCCCGGCCCTCGTCCAGCACAAGGATATGGTCGGCGTGGAGTATAGAACTGACCCTCTGGGCGATTATAACCGTAGTGACCCCGGAGTACTCCTCCCGAAGGCCCTTCCTGAGGGCCGCGTCTGTCTTATAGTCCAGGGCCGAGGAGGAGTCGTCCAGCACAAGTATCTCCGGGGTCCCGGCCAGAGCCCTGGCTACCAGCACCCGCTGTTTCTGCCCGCCGGAGAGGTTCGTGCCCTTTGAAGTGAGCATATGCCCGAAGCCCTGGGGCAGCCCGGAGATAAACTCCATTGCCTGGGCGCATCTTGCCGCCTTCTCTATCTCGTCGTCGGAAAGCCCCCGCCCGAAGTCTATATTCTCCCGGATAGTGTCGGCAAAGAGCGCGTCGTTCTGGAACACCACGCCGAACATCCTGTGCAGCTCCTCATCGGGTATAGATCTTATAGGCCGGCCCCCTATTGCTATCCTGCCGCCGTCTGTGTCATAGAGGCGCATGAGCAGGTTTATGAGCGTTGACTTGCCGCAGCCCGTGGCGCCTATTATGCCAAGTGTCTCTCCCCTTTTGAGCCTGAAGCTTATGCCCTCCACATTGTCTTCGCTCTTATTATAGGAAAATGTAACATCCTCAAACTCCACATGGTATGGGGAATCCTCCTTCTGCGCGGGCTCCACCGCCAGGTCTATGGGAGCTGAAAGCACCTGGGCTATGCGGTCGCCGCTGGCAGAGCTGCGCGAGAATGACACGAATATCCTTGTCATTGCCATCATTGCGTTCAGAATAATGGTAAAATAGCTTAAAAAGGCGATTATCTTGCCCGGCTGGGTCAGCCCGGCATTTACCCTGAAAGCGCCCACAATGATAACGGCGGTGAGGCCCAGGTTGAGGAAAAGGTTCATAAGTGGGTTTGTCAGGGCCATAGTCGTCCCCGCCCGGGTCTCCTTTTCCGAGACCCCCTCATTTACCTCGGCGAAACGCTCCTTCTCGTAGTCCGCCTTCGAGAGCGCCTTTATGACCCGTATTCCCGAAATGGCCTCGCGGACAGTGCGCACCATGCCGTCCACGCTCTGCTGGAGCTCAGTATACATGGGCACGCCTTTTTTTGAGACACTGTAGACCAAAACGCCGATAAAGGGCAGGGTGCATACCAGCACCAGGGTGAGCACCGGGTCCAGTGTCAGGGTTATGAGTATGCCTCCAACTAAAAGTATCGGGGCGCGTATGCCTATCCTCTGCATCATGCCCAGCATCTGGTGTACATTATATGTATCGGTGGTGAGCCTGGCCTCAAGTGAGGGTATGCTGTAGGAGTCTACCTGCCCGCAGGAGAGATTTGATATCTTCTCAAAAAGGTCATGGCGGATCTTCTCCGTGGTGTGCTGGGCCACCCAGGCGGCCATGCGGTTTGCAAGGATATTTGTAAGCCAGGCCATCACTGCCGCCCCTATCATTGCCCCTCCCCATACGGCTACCAGGCCCATGTCCCCGGTGGGGGCCACCTCGTCTATCATGTACGAGAGTATCCAGGGCAGCAAGAGGTCCATCACCGAGCCGATAAACTTTATAGTGAGACCCAGGCTCATTCTCGGCGCAAAGGGCTTTAGGTAGCGGAATATCATTCTCATGGGGCGCGGTCTCCTTTACGGGAAATTTCACTATGCCCCTATTATACACCTATATAGTTGCCATTGCAACTATATTTTCAAAAATGCCGCGCCTTGGACTCCGCCCCCAAAATTTGACAACCGGGCCCAAAGTGGTTATAATATAACCCTGTATATGAAAAATAATGAAAAACGGAGGGACAGCCCATGCCAAAGGTCACTGTGGCCGTGCCGGTGTACAATGTGGAGAAATATCTTGAGAAGTGCGCGGGGTCCATACTGTCCCAGACAGAGCGGGACCTGGAGCTCCTCTTTATAGACGACGGCTCCACCGACGGCAGCGGGGCCCTGTGCGATAAGCTGTGCGAGCGGGACCCCCGGGCAAGGGTCATACACCAGGAAAACCGGGGCCTTGGGGGGGCCAGGAACACCGGCATAGAAAACGCCCGGGGGCAGTGGATGATCTTCCCGGACAGCGACGACTGGCTGGAGCCGGAGACCGTGGAGCGGGCCCTTAAAGCCGCCGAAGATACCGGAGCGGACATGGCCGTTTTCGCTTTCCGCTCGGTGGGGGAGAATGGGAACACCCTGGCGGAGTTCCACGAGGCCCTTCCCGAGAACGTCCCCCTGGACCCCAAAAAGCAAAAGGACCTGCTGCTGATCGCCCCCAGCGCCTGCAATAAGCTTTATAAGACGGAGCTGTTTAAAAGGACCGGCGTGCGCTATCCCCCGAAGGTCTGGTATGAGGACCTCCGCACCACCACGAAACTCCTGCCCGGCTGCGGCTCGGTGGTCTATATCGATCATGTGGGCTATAACTATTTCCAGCGCAGCGGCTCCATAATGAACAATGTGAACCTGTCTCGCAACCGGGAGATGATCGACGCCTTTGAGGACGTGCTCTCCTGGTACAGGGAGCACGGGCTTTTTGAGGAGTACCGTAAGGAGCTTATGCACCTGGCGGTGTCCCACGTGTACCTGACCGCCTCGGTCCGGGTTCTCCGCCAGGACCGGCGGCACCCGCTTATCGGGGAATTTTACCAGTACGTTAAAAGGGAGTTCCCCGACTATCAGGAGGACATATACCTGGACCGCTTTACCCGCAACCAGCGTATTGCCCTAAAGCTTCTGGAGCGGCGCATGATATCTCTTCTGCACTTGATCTTCAAGCTGAAGGGGTAAACTTCCAATCAAAGAAGGTGTGAAAGCATTGAACCTCAGAGAAAAATGGCGGTCCCGCCAGCGCCACAGCCTGCTGGAGAACACGGTAATGCTGTATATATTGCAGTTCTCCAACATGGCCCTGGGTATGCTGACCCAGGGGTACAAGATGCGTGTGCTGGGGGTGGAGCTGGTGGGGCTTTTGGGCGCGGCCCAGTACACGGCCAACTTCTTCCTCATATTTTTGGACTTCGGCTTTCTGCTCTCGGCCACGGCCAAGATTTCGGCAAGGCGAGAGAATAAGCAGGAGCTCTCCCGGATACTCTCCTGCGTTGTGGCGGCGAAGGTCATCTTTACCCTGATCTCCGCCGTGGTGCTGACCGTCTTCATCGTGCCCAAGCTCACCGGGACCGGGGAGGTGCTGGCATACTATTTCTTCCTCCTGTCCTGCGTGGCGGCCACCATGCTGCCGGACTATATGTACCGGGGCCTTGAGCAGATGTCGGCCATCACCATACGCGCCGTGGCTATAAAATTTGTGGCCACAGCCCTGACCTTCGTGCTGGTGCAAAGGCCCGAGGACTTCTATCTCTGCCCCCTCTGCACGGCCATAGGGAACCTTGGAGCCCTGGCCTTTGTGTACTGGCACCTGCACAGCCGGGTGGGCGTTGGCTTCACCCGGGTGAGCCTCCGGGAGGTGTGGGTGGAAATAAAGGACTCCTCCCAGTTCCTGCTGTCCCGCATGGCCGCCTCCATCAACTCGAACCTTAACGGCCTGCTTTTAAAGCACGCCATGCCCGACGCCGGCCTTAGCATATATACGAACCCGGACATGGCCACCGGCCTTTACACCAGCGCCGACACGGTGATACAGGCCGCAAGGAACGGTATGTCCCCCATCTCCGACAGCCTCTACCCCCATATGATGAAGCACAGGAATTTCAGCATCGTCAAAAAGGCTATGCTGTTCATCTACCCGGTGATACTCCTGGGCTGCGCCTTTGTGTTCGCCTTTGCCGAGCCCCTCCTGACCCTGTGGCTGGGGCCCGAGGGCAGGGACGTGGTGCTGCCCCTGCGGCTGATGATACCCGTGGCGGTGTTCTGTTTCCCCAACTATGTGCTGGGCTACCCCACTCTTGGGGCCATGGGCCTTGCGAAATACGCCAACATCTCTACTGGCTTCGGCACGGTGATATATCTTATAGGCGCGTGGGTATGCTATAAAACCGTAGGTATCAGCCTGCCGGCCCTGTGCATACTGTCCTCGGTGACGGAGCTCTCCATCCTCCTGTTCCGGCTGGCAGTGATAATAAAAAACCGCAGGCTGCTCCAAAGCCCTGATGGGGAGGGTAAGAAATGAACAGCCTTATAAACCGTATCTGGCGGAATATAATATGCCCGGCCCTCTCCCTTCTGCCCAAGGATCAGAGAAAGGCGGTCTGTGAAAGCTACGCCGGCCGTGGGTTCTCCGACAGCCCCAAGGCCATCGCGGAGGAGCTGTTAAATCGTGGTTGGAAAGTGTACTGGCTGGTAAAGGGGCCAAAGGAGGCCGAAAGCCTCCCAGAGGGGATAAAGCCGCTCACCATAGGCAGCACGGCGGCAATATACCATATGTGCACCGCCGGGGTATGGGTGGACAACTGCCGCAAATGGGGCCGGCTCTATAAGCGTCCCTCTCAGCGCTATGTTCAAACCTGGCACGGCTTTCCCTTAAAACGCATCGAGGGGGACGCGGAGTCCGCCCTTGATGCGGAATACGTGCGGGCCGCCAGGAAAGACTCTCTGATGTGCGACCTGTTTCTCTCCAACAGCGCCTTTCTGACACAGATATACCGCCGGGCCTTCTGGTATGGCGGGGAGGTATTGGAATGCGGCTTTCCACGCAACGATATGCTGTTCGGGCCCCCGGGCCCCTCTCTGGAGAAGGTGCGCCGGGAGCTAAGGCTGCCCGAAGGAAAGGACCTTGCCCTGTACGCGCCCACCTTCCGCCGGGATCTGGGGCTATCGGTATACGACATGGACTATAAGCGGGTGTGCGGCGCCCTTTCAAAGCGTTTTGGCGGCGACTGGCTGATACTCGCAAAGCTGCACCCCAATGTAGCGGACAAGGCCGGGGAGCTGAGCCTTGACCCCCGGTATGTGGTGAACGCCTCGGCCTATCCTGATATCCAGGAGCTGTACCTGGCCTGTGACGCTCTTATCACCGACTACTCCTCGGTGATGTTCGACTATATGAACACCGGCCGGCCCTGCTTTCTGTACGTGAACGATCTGGCGGCCTATAAGGACGACCGCAACTTTTACTTTGATCTGGACACGCTCCCCTTTGCCCGGGCCGAAGATAACGATGGGCTTGAGGAGATAATATTGGGATTTGATGGGGGGGCTCAGCGGGAGCGGACGGAACGCTTCTCGAGGGAACTGGGTATCAAAGAGGACGGCACCGCCGCAAAACAGGTGGCGGACTGGCTCGAGAGGGAGGGCTAGGCCTATTTGCATTTTCCGGCAATATGTGGTATAATAGCCGTCAATAATATTTTGGACGATCAGTCCCCCTGGAAGGTGACACTATGCACACCATGATAAAAAAGCTGAAGCGCACCGTGGTCTTTATACTGAAGCTAGCCCTGTTCGCTTCACTGTTCGGCATATTCTTCGGCATATTCGGCATAAGGAACCCATGGCTCTTTAACCTCTCCCGCACCACCGGCGTCACCATGGTGACCTTCGTGGTGCTGGGCATAGCCCTCATGTCCGTCTACGGCGGCTACTCGATCGGCACCCAGAAGTCAAAGCCCATTGTGCACTCCATGGCCCTTGCCACCATCATGACGGACCTTGTGACGCACCTGCAGCTGTCCATAATGAACACAAGCGAGAAGAACAACGACCATTTTGTCTATGAGACCCCCCACCTTCTTCTGCTGGTGATAGTCCTGCAGATACTTGTTATAGTATTCTTCGCATACTTTGGCAACTATGTGTACTTCTCCCTGGAGCCGCCTGAAAAGTGCTGTGTCATCTCCTCCTCAAGGCAGAGCCTTGGAAATATCATCCCAAAGATAAAGCGCTTTAAAAAGCAGTATGAGATCGACGAGATAATACGTTATAACGACCCTCAGGTGCTGGACGTGATACTAAGGAGCAATACGGTATTCCTCTATGACGTGCCAGCAAAGGAGCGCAACGACCTTATCTCCTTTTGCTATCAGACCCAGAAAAACCTATACTATAACTTCGAGACAATAGACGTGGTGAGCCAGGGAGCCAAGTACGTGACTCTGGACGACAAATCCATGGTGATGTACACCGCCAAGGACCTGACAATGGAGCAGCGCATTGTGAAGCGCCTGACGGACCTTGCTGTTTCAATCGTCGGCCTTGTGCTCACAAGCCCCATCATGCTGGGCTGTGCAATAGCCATCAAGCTGGACGACGGCGGGAAGGTCTTCTATAAGCAGAAGCGCCTGACAAAATACGGCAGGGTTTTCGAGGTGTACAAGTTCCGCACCATGAAGGAGGCAAACTCCATCAATAAGTCCGTTACCGAGAACGACGACCGAATCACAAGGGTCGGTAAGGTCCTGCGCAAGTTCCGCATAGACGAGCTGCCCCAGCTGCTGAATATTTTAGTCGGCGACATGACCGTTGTGGGCCCGAGGCCGGAGATGCTCGAGAATGTGGAGAAATATACCGAGGAGCTGCCGGAGTTCTCCTACCGCCTGCGCATGAAGGCGGGGCTCACGGGCCTTGCCCAGATATCCGGCAAGTACAACACCTCCCCCAAGGACAAGCTGGTCATGGACCTGATGTATATTGAAAACTACAGCATATGGCAGGACTTCAAGCTCATTTTCCAGACCATCACAGTGTTCTTGAAGGCCTCAGAGAGCACCGAGGCCTTTGGCAGGGAGGAGCTCTACGACTTTGACAACGACAGGGAGCGGGACAGGAAGCCCGCCCCGGGGGAGGAAGCAGATGGCGATAAATGAGTATCTGAAAAGGATATACGGCGGCACGGCCCAGTCCTATTTTGAGCGGGCCGGTAAGACTATGCTCGGCGGCGGCAGGCTCTTTACCGTCACCGCAAACCCGGAGATAATCATGCACGCCGACAGGGACCCTAAGATAAAGAAGCTCCTGCTCTCCCCGGACGCGGAAATAATCCCCGACGGTATCAGCGTTGTGAAGGCCATGGAAATACTGGGCCTGAAAGCCTCCGAGCGCATAACCGGCGTAGACCTTGCCGCCCACCTCTTAAAAACCGCTGGGGAGAACGGCAGGAGCGTCTATCTCCTTGGGGCCCGGGAGGAGGTTGTCTCGGCCCTGGCTGAAAAGCTCAGGTCTCAGTATCCGGATATCACCGTCAGCTTCCATAACGGCTACGACGGCGACAAGGATGTTATCTTCGACGAGATAGCTTCCCTTGCGCCTGACCTGGTGCTGGTCGGACTGGGAGTGCCCGCCCAGGAGCTGCTGATATACCGGCACCTGCCCAAGTTCACAAAGGGCGTGCTGGTGGGTGTTGGAGGCTCCTTTGACGTGCTCAGCGGCAGCAAGAAGCGCGCTCCCCAGGTCTTTGTAAAGACAAACACGGAGTGGCTATACCGTATCGCCCGGGAGCCCCAGCGCCTTGGGCGATTCTGGAACAATAACGTAAAATTCCTGCGGGAAGTGCGCAAAGCCCGGTTTGCCGGCAAATGACCCCAGTTCTAAAGGAGGACAGTATGAATAAAATAAAAGTAATGCTCGTCTTCGGAACCCGCCCCGAGACCATAAAGATGGCCCCCCTGGTAAAGGAGCTGCGCTCCAGGCCGGAGTTTGAAACCGTCGTATGCGTCACCGCCCAGCACCGGCAGATGCTGGACCAGGTTCTCTCGGCCTTCTCGATCGTGCCGGAGCATGATCTGGACATTATGAAGCCCGGGCAGACCCTCTCCGACATCACCGCCCGGGTGCTCAAGGGGCTTGAGGCCGTGATAAACGAGGAGAAGCCCGACATGGTGCTGGTCCATGGGGACACCACCACTACCTTTGCCGGGGCCCTGGCGGCCTACTACTGCCAGACAGCCGTTGGTCATGTGGAGGCAGGGCTCAGGACCCACGACAAATATTCCCCCTACCCCGAGGAGATGAACAGGCAGTTTGTGGGCTGCGTCACCGACCTGCATTTCGCGCCCACTGAGCTGAGCCGCCAAAACCTGCTCTCCGAGGGCAAGGCCCCCCGGTCCATCGTCGTCACCGGCAACACGGCTATAGACGCTTTGCAGACAACTGTGAGGGAGGATTTCAAGGACCCTGTGCTCCAATGGGCGGACGGCTCACGGCTGATAGTCATAACCGCCCACCGCAGGGAGAATCTGGGCGAGCCCATGCACCGTATGTTCCGGGCCATCCGCCGGGTCATGGAGGAGTTTCCCGACACCAAGGCCGTATACCCTGTACACCTGAACCCCCTGGTGCAGCAGGCGGCAAACGAGGAGCTGGGCGGCTTTGACCGGGTGCGGCTCTGTGAGCCCATGGAGGTGGTGGAGTTCCACAACCTTCTGGCCCGGTCACACCTGATACTTACCGACAGCGGCGGCATACAGGAGGAGGCTCCATCTCTCCACAAGCCGGTTATAGTGCTTAGGGACACCACTGAGCGGCCTGAGGGCGTGGCTGCCGGCACCTTAAAGCTCGCCGGAACAGACGAGGATACCATCTACAGCATGGTAAAGGAGCTGCTTACGGACGAAAACGAGTACGAGCGCATGGCACGGGCCAGCAACCCCTATGGGGACGGCTGTGCAAGCAAGAGGATCGCGGACGCAATCGTCACTTACTTCAAAAAATAACGGAGAAATTGCCCTATGAAAGAAAAGCGCTTCCTGCGGCTGAGCATTAGCCGTGGTAATTTCTTTGCTGCCGGGGCGGTACTATTGGCTTCGGCAGTCTTTTTTATCTTGGAATGGCCTCTGGCCTTTGGGAAGGATACTGCGGGCCAGCAGGGAGTCTGCTGGTGGTACGTGCTGGCCTTCAGCGGGCTGAGCGCCGGGGCCGCCGGGGCCTGCTTTCTGGAATTCAGCCTGCCCGGTGCGGCAAGGCAGGGCATAGCCTGGCTTATGATTTTGCTGCTGCCCCTTGGTACCTTTGTGGCGGTGGACACCATAAACGGCACCAAGCTCTGGCAGTTCAGCGGGCGCAGGTGGTTTGCAAACTATCTCTGCTACCTGCTGGTCTTCGCCATGGCCTATGCCCTCACCAGGAGGCCCTGGGCGGCAGTAGCCATAGGCGGGGCAGCCTCCCTGACCTTTGGTATTGCAAACTATTTTGTTGTGCAGTTCAGGGGCCAGCCCATTCTCCCCTGGGACTTCACCTCCTTCGGCACGGCCCTCACGGTCTCCGGGGGCTATGAGTATGTGCCCACCAGAAAGATGGCTGTCGCCGTCCTCTGCTATCTCTGCACGGTAGTACTCTGTATAAAGATAGCCCCGCAGGACACGCCCCACGCCTCCAGGCGCTTCCATATTGCCGAGCGGCTGGCCGCAATGTCCATCTCAGCCCTTTTAGCCATCACCCTCTTCCCTCTGAACGGCCTGTCCTACTTGGATATCTCTGTGTGGGCCTGGAACCAGAAGGGCAGTTCTGAGCTTATAGGCGTAGCCGCAAGCTTCTTTGCCAACGCCCAATATATGATGGTGGACGTTCCTGAAGGCTATTCAAACCGGGCCATGACAAACCTCTCCCAGAAATTGGATCGGATACCCTCTCCCGCACCGCTAGGCCAGCCGGGTGAAGCCCCCACGGTCATTGCCATTATGAATGAGTCCATGACCGACTTCGGCTCCTTTGGCACCCTGGAGTTCTCCCAGGACAATATGCCCAATATACATAAGCTGCAAAACAGCGGGGACATCATCTGGGGCACGGCCTACTCCTCTGTGTACGGCGGCAACACCTGCAACAGCGAATACGAGTTCCTCACTGGAAACTCCATGGCCTTCCTCCCCTCGGGCAGCAAGCCCTACCAGCAGTATATAGACGCCCCCCAGCAGAGCCTCGCCCATATATTAAAGAGCCGCGGCTACCATACCGTAGCCATACACCCCGGCGACCGCAAGGCCTGGGAGCGCATAGACGCCTATCCCCACCTGGGCTTTGACGAGTTTATGGACGCCACTATCTTCGACGTGCCCCGCAGCTTCGAGCACCGGCTCACCAGCGACCGCTCCTGCTATGAACAGCTCATATATGAGTATGAATACTGGCGGGCCCTGGGGGACACCCCCCTGTTCCTCTTTAACGTGACTATCCAAAACCACGGCGGCTACGAGGACGAAAACTATGAGACCACCGTGCAGGTCGAGGGCAGGGAGGGGCGCTGGCCCCGGGCGGAGCAGTATTTGAGCCTTACTAAAAAGTCCGACGAGGCAATACAATATCTTCTGGACTATTTTGAGGATATCGATGAGCCTGTGGTAGTCCTGTTCTTCGGGGACCACTGGCCCAAGCTTGAGGACGGCTTTAATCAGGCCGTGCTCAAGGGATATAATGTCTTTACGGACATGTACCGGGTCCCCTTCTTCATCTGGGCCAATTACCCCCTGGAGGGCCAGGAGATAGAGGCCGTAAGCCTCAACTATCTCTCCGGGCTGCTCCTGCGGGCGGCGGATATTGAGGGCACCCCCTATACCAACTATCTTGAGCAGCTGAGAAAGGATATACCCGTTGTGACCGATATCGGCGTTATGGACAGCCTGGGGGATTTCTACGTCTCCGGCGGCTATAAGCCCCCGGCGGTGTCAAAGAAGCTGCGGGAATATTCCATTTTGCAGTACAATAACTCTTTCGACGACAGCCGGCGCTCCAAGGGTCTTTTCTATCTGGAGGAGCCCAATATCATGCGCCTAAATAAATAAAAATTCCGGGAGGACAAATCAAATGGCACTGAAAGCAGTACGCCGGGTAAACGAGTGGGACGGCCCATCCATGCTGAAGGTCTACACCCCATATACCGGCACGCCCAAGGCCCCTGAAAAGGAGCCGCCGGAGCTTCAGGACTATATACAAAGAATAGATAAGTATACCTACGGCCTAGGCTGGCTGCTTGCAGAGGTCGACTGCCAGACCGTTGGCTTTTGCCATCTTATGGAGGACCGCGACGACCCTAAAAATCTGTTTTCAGTGGAGTTCCAGATCTACGTGCGCCCGGACTACCTGCGCCGGGGGGTGGGCACAGCCCTCTGGTCCCTTATGCGGGACATGATGGAAGCGGGCAGCCGCAGGCGGGCCCTTGCCCGGGTAGACAGGGACGATCCCGGGGCGCTGGCCTTCTTCAGGTCCATGGGCTTCAAGGACTATAATACTGAAGATAATATAGTTATATTGAAATACGATTTGACCCCCGCGGAGGAAAACCCGGAGCGCCCCACAAAGCCGTACCTGATCGACAGGTACGGCTATGAGTCCTCAAGGGAGCGGGCGGCAGGGCTTATCCGGCCCCTGTAAATTTTTCTTCGGTATTTTTTTAAAAAAATATGAATGAGGGGCTTGTCAAATCGTCCGGCTCGTGGTATCATTTAGGTGATTTTGATAAAATGCGGGAGAATGGCGTTTTTCAAAGTCTTTGATAAGTTTTAGTCTCACCCTTTTCATAATCCCACAGGAGAAAGGAGGTACGAACTTAATGGACTCTTTGATGCTGTTAGCAGCCATGGCTGAGCCCAGCTTCCTGCAGGTCGTCGCCATGGGCCTCATCACGGTATTCGTGGTGCTTATCTGCCTTATCATCATCATCAAGATCATGGGCGCCATTATGGCAGGCGCCAGCAAACCAGCCCCGGCCCCCGCGGCAGCTCCTGCTGTGGCAGCTCCAACCGTGGCTAATGCTGCTCCCCAGCCCAATAAGCAGCAGCTGGTCGCGGCTGTTTCCGCCGCCATTGCCGAGGATATGGGCGGCAGTGTGGACCATATCAAGATCCACTCCATACGCAAGCTGTGAGTAAAACAATGCCCGGATAAAACCAGAAAGGAAAATACGAATTATGAGAAAATATAACGTGAACGTAAACGGCACCGCTTACGAAGTAACTGTCGAGGAGATCCAGGGCGGCGCCGCCCCTGCTGCCGCTCCTGCCCCGGCTCCAGCGCCCGCCCCGGCCCCCGCTGCCCCTGCAGCCTCCGGCTCCGGCGAGCCTGTAAACGCCCCCATGCCCGGCACCATCCTTGACGTTAAGGTAGCCGCCGGCCAGGCTGTGAAGTCCGGGGACGTGCTGATGATTCTCGAGGCCATGAAGATGGAGAACGAGATAATGGCTCCCAAGGACGGCACTGTCACAAGCGTCGCCGTCTCCAAGGGCGCCGCTGTCGAGTCCGGCACACTTCTTTGCACAATAGCCTAAGCGAAATTATTTTCACTTAAAGCTACCCAAAAAATAAAAGGAGTGTAACCTATGGAAGCAATACAAACTTTCCTGCAGAGCACCGGCTTTGCCCAGGTAGTGAGTGAGCCGCTGGACCTTGTGATGATACTCATTTCCTGCGTGCTACTGTACCTGGCTATAGTGAAGAAGTTCGAGCCGCTGCTGCTCTTGCCCATCGCCTTCGGTATGCTGCTGACAAACCTCCCCGGCGCTGGGATGTACCACGCCGAGTTCTTTGCAGACGGCGTTATCAACTGGGCTGAGCTCGGCACCGGTCACGGCGGCCTTCTGGACTACCTGTACCTGGGCGTAAAGCTGGGCATTTATCCCTGCCTTATCTTCATAGGCGTGGGCGCGGGCACAGACTTTGCCCCCCTTATCGCCAACCCCAAGACCCTGCTTCTGGGCGCAGCCGCCCAGCTGGGCATTTTCGTGACCTACATCGGCGCGAACCTCTTAGGCTTTACCGGCCCTGAGTCCGCGTCTATCGGCATAATCGGCGGCGCCGACGGCCCCACAGCCATCTACACCACCGCCAACCTTGCCCCCCACCTCCTTGGCCCCATCGCCGTGGCTGCATACAGCTACATGGCCCTGGTGCCTGTCATCCAGCCTCCCATCATGAAGGCTCTGACCACCTCTGAGGAGCGCAAGATAAAGATGAAGCAGCTTCGTCCGGTCTCAAAGACCGAGAAGATCCTGTTCCCCATTGTCGTCACTATCTTCGTATCTTTCATGCTGCCCTCTGCCGCCCCGCTGGTGGGCTGCCTTATGCTTGGCAACCTGATGAAGGAGAGCGGAGTTGTGGAGCGCCTTAATAAGACCGCCCAGAACGAGCTGATGAACATCGTCACCATCTTCCTGGGCATCTCCGTGGGCGCAACCGCCACCGCAGAGAACTTCCTGAATCTGAGCACCCTGTCTATCCTGGCAATGGGCATCGTGGCCTTTGGCATGGGCTCTGCCGGCGGCGTGCTGCTGGCAAAGCTGATGAACGTGTTCTCGAAGGAGAAGGTCAACCCCCTGATCGGCTCCGCAGGCGTGTCTGCCGTTCCCATGGCGGCCCGCGTCTCCCAGGTAGTAGGCCAGAAGGAGGACCCCTCCAACTTCCTGCTGATGCACGCCATGGGCCCCAACGTGGCCGGCGTTATCGGCTCGGCTGTTGCTGCGGGCGTACTGATGTCCCTGTTCGGCGGTTAAAAAGGAGGATACTAAACTATGGCTAAAAATCCCCTAAAGATAATGGATACCATCCTGCGCGACGCCCACCAGTCTCAGGCGGCCACCCGCATGAAGCTGGAGGACATGGTTCCTGTGCTGCCCCTGCTTGACAGCATTGGCTACTGGTCCCTGGAGTGCTGGGGCGGCGCGACCTTTGACGTGTGTATGCGCTTTCTGAACGAAGATCCCTGGGAGCGCCTGCGCACCCTGAAGAAGGGCCTGCCCAACACCAAGCTGCAGATGCTCCTTCGCGGCCAGAACCTTCTGGGCTACCGCCACTACGCCGATGACGTGGTGGAGGCCTTCGTAAAGAAGTCCCTTGAAAACGGCATTGACGTTGTGCGTATTTTCGACGCGCTGAACGACCCCAGGAACGTACAGGCTGCTGTAAAGTTCGTAAAAGAATACGGCGGCTTCGCCGAGGTCGCAATAAGCTACACCAAGAGCCCTGTGCACAGCGAGGACTACTTTGTGAAGCTCAGCATGGAGCTTGAGAAGATGGGCGCCGACTCCATCTGCATTAAGGACATGGCAAACCTCCTGCTGCCCTACGACGCCTACTCCCTGGTCAAGAAGCTTAAAGAGAACGTGGGCGTGCCCATCCACCTGCATACCCACAACACCACCGGCACCGGCGATATGACCAACCTCATGGCTGCCCAGGCCGGGGTAGATATAGTGGACTGCGCCCTGTCGCCCCTGGCGAACGGCACGTCCCAGCCCGCTACCGAGGCCATGGTCGCCACCCTTCAGGGCACCAGCCGCGATACCGGCCTTGACATGAACAAGCTCTCCGAGGCCGCCGCCCACTTCAGGGATGTGGCCGGGAAGCTGGACATCAACCCCAAGGTCCTGAAGGTAGACGTGAACACCCTGTTGTACCAGGTGCCCGGCGGAATGCTCAGTAACCTTATCTCCCAGCTCAAGCAGGCCAACGCCGAGGATAAGTATTATCAGGTGCTGGAGGAGGTCCCGCGCGTGCGTGAGGACTTCGGCTTCCCGCCCCTGGTTACACCCACAAGCCAGATAGTGGGCTCCCAGGCTGTGCTGAACGTGCTCTCCGGCGAGCGTTATAAGATGGTCTCCAAGGAGAGCAAGGGCCTGCTCCGCGGCGAGTACGGCAACCTGCCCGGCACTGTGAACGAGGAGGTTCGCAAGAAGTGTATCGGCAACGACAAGGTGATCACCTGCCGTCCCGCCGACCTGCTGAAGCCCGAGATGGAGACCCTGCGCGCTGAGTGCAAGGAAAAGGGCATAGGCCACTGCGAGGAGGACTACCTGAGCTACGCTCTGTTCCCCCAGGTAGCCGGCAAATTCTTCGACTGGCGGGATAACCCCCATCCTGTCGAGCCCGCCCCTGCTCCCGCGGCACCGGCTGCAGCTCCCGCAGCGGCTCCCAAGGCCGCGCCCGCTGACAACTCCCCCCGCAATCTCATTGTGGAGGATATGACCGGCGGCAATTTCTAAAAGATCAATTTATACCTTACGAAGGGCTGACACTTTTTTTGTGTCGGCCTTTCTGTATTTTTTCTTGTGCCGCGTCGGAAAATATGTTATAATGTCCCCAAATACTCAAAAAGCATAAGGAAACTTAAAATGGAATCTTCACTGTTACGCAGCCGCCTCACCCCACACTGCGGCGAGATCATGGCCGCGGTGCTTCTAATACAGCCGCCATTGGATGTGCTCAGCTACTTCATGCAGCACTACGGCAGCACAGCCATAACCACCGCCCTGCGTATGGCGCTACTGGTAGCCGTAACGCTGCTGGGCTTTGCCATATCACGGCGCAGGAAAGCATATATAGCCTGCTTTGCGGTAATTGGGGCCTTCTGGCTACTCCATGCCCTCAACTGCCTGCGCCTGGGCTACAGCGACCCAATGGGCGACATTGCAGAATATTTTAAACTAATACAATTTCCCCTATGGACCCTCGCCTTTATCACCATGCTCCAAAACCGTGAATGTCTTGATATGCGGGCGGCTGGTCTACTGGCTGCGAACCTTCTCACGGTGCTATTAGTGATCCTCATATCCTATGCCGTAGGTATGCCCGGCTACACCTACGTCATCCCCTCCCGGGATGTGCAGGTCGGAGTGCTGGGGTGGTTTGCCATTCCCAACAGCCAGAGCGCCATTGTCTCAATACTTGTGCTTGGGACGCTGCTCTGGGCATACTGCCAGGAACGCCTATGGCTGTTCTGCTCCGTGTGCCTGCCGGGTTTCGGTCTATTATACCTCACCGGCACCCGCCTTGCCTACTACTCCGCCATAATAATGGCCCTGGGCCTTATCGTGCTGGCCCTCATATCCGGCGGCAGGGGGCGGCTTTACTGTATCCCGCTTGTTGTTATGATCGCCCTGTTTATAGGCTTCAAGGACGTGTCAATAATGGAGTACCGCCAGAGCCTCAGCCAGGACTCCTTTGACCTCTATCAGAAGCCCACCGACGAGATAATGGGGAATGACAAAGACTATGAGTACAGCGGCGGCGATGTGCCCCCCGAGATACTGGATAAAATCACCAGGGTGTA
>CANPBX010000029.1 GCA_947572385.1 uncultured Clostridia bacterium | reverse complement strand
CTGGAACAAGCATCCGCAACGAAGAAGCCATCCACATTATGTATCTTGTCTGCAAGCAGCTCACCATTGACCGCCAGAAAATAGCGGATAACTTGATTAAAACGATTCAAAAGGTGATTTCACTGGATATGACTGGTGCAGATACAAATACTCTGGAAGATAAAATTGAAGCGGCGCAGAAAAAACGTACTGATTTGATTGACCTTTACACAAGCGGCGATATTGACCGTGACGAATTTACGGCTCTTAGGGCAAAATACGATGCCGAAATCAACAGCTTGAAATCCATGATGGAAAGCATGGAAAAACAGCAGATTGTAATTGCAAAGCAAAAGGAGCTGATGGAGGACATTAAAAACGCCGTGGATGAGCTTATCGGCGGCATTGAGTACGAGGATGAATTTTACACACAGTTACTTGACAAGATGGTGATTAACGACAGAGAGAACATAGATGTATATCTGAATCTACTTCCCCTTAAATGGAGCTATACGGTTGCAACAGCATCAAAAAAAGCGTTAGCCTCTGAAAGGAACATTTCAGAGGCTTCACTACCTATATCCGTCAGTATAGCGCTAAGCTCCGGGTAGGGCATGGCGTACCTCTGGCTCAGATACCGCAGCGACGCACCTATTTCACCGTGGGGGCCGCCATACTGGCTCATAATTATCTTTGCCAGCTTGGGGTTTGGATTCTTGATGCGCACAGGGTGCTGCAGTCGCTTCTCGTATACAAACATTACTCGTTACCCTCCCTCTCCCAGGGCCAGGGACCGTTTATCCAGTCCCAGCGGCTGGTCTTGCTGCTGAGCTCGTTTAAGGGCCCGAAGGCCTCCTCGTACTCCTTTACCTGCTGCTCAAGACGCCCGCGGTACTCCTCCAGGCGGCGGGCGGCCTCGCAGTTGTTGGGGTGGGTATCGAGGAACAGGTGCAGTTCCCAACAGGCGAACCGCATGGCGCTTAGCCTCCGTTTCATGGCCTCTCTTTGGTTATCATTCACCGGGGCTCGCCCCCTCTCCTGCCGTAGAAGGGCTTATCCAGCACGGGGAAAAGGGTGCCGCTGTCCAGCGCCCGCTCGGCGCTGTGCAGGTTGCTGCTCCACTGCTGATAGGGTACATATGCCATGGCTGGGACAGGGTCCGCCGGAAGCGGGGCTGGGTCCGGGCCGCAGGGCTCAAATTTATCTGCCATATTCTTAGCTCCTCTCATAAAATTAGCCTGGGGATTGTCCCCAGGACTATTTTATGCGGCGGAGCTATTTATGTGCGCCTATATAGAGAGCTTGCCCAGGGCGCGGCCCTGACACCAGAGGGTGTCGTAGTCGTGCAGTTCTATGGGCTTGTACTTTGAGTTCAGCGAGATCAGCTCCCTATGGCCCAGCTGCTTGATATAGCCGTCGCCGTTGAGGAAGAAGATACCTATTTCACCCTCCCTGACGCAGTCCTCCACCCGCTCCACAAAGACGATATCGCCGTCCCGATAAGCTGGCTCCATGCTGTCGCCGTTTACCCGCACACAGAAGTGGGCCCGTTTGGGCACCAGCTCGCCGGGTATCTCCAGCCTGGTCTTATAGGCCGGGTCCACCCAGGGCTCCCCGGTTCCTGCGCTCACCGCCAAATCGTAGCAGTTAATATGCGTGACCCATCTCTCGTCGTCGCTTTCCGGTTCAATAGGGCTTGCCATACGCTCATACTCCTTCTGGAGTATGGTGTCCACCAGATCCCGCCCGTGAAGGTCTAGTAGACGGTACTTGCGCAGCTGCCCCAGCTCCTCGGGAGTTACGGTTCCCGCGCCCTTTGTACCCAGCAGCTCGTCGGCAGGTACTTCCAAAAGGTCTATCAGCTGCCTAAGGCGGTTCACATCCGGCTGGCGGCGGCCTGTTTCATACCCGGAATAGGTCGTCTTGTCCACGCCAAGCTCTGAGGCCATCTCAGCTTGGGTCAGTCCTGCTGCTATGCGTGCGGATCTCAGTTGTTCGGGAAAGCTCATCTTGCTCACTCCTTTAGGATAAGTATATCCCATTTGTGGGCGAATTGTCAACAAAAATCAAAATGCTCTTGACAAAATGTCAATTCGACATTATAATATAAATTAGGTTGACGATCCGCCAACAAATTCTCACAGATGAGGGGGAAACCACTATGACGCCGACAGATAACTGGAGCTGCTGGGCACACTTCGACTATGAGCGGATGGCAGAGGAGGCCAGACGGGAGCGTGACACTCTTAACAGCATTGTGAAGGCCCGGCGCAGACAACAGCCAAAGAGCCCGGACAAGGCCATGCTCTGGGAGCAGCAGAGTAAAAGGTACTATGAGATGTACCTGGAGCAGCGTAAGAACGCCATTGAATTTGAGCGCCGGGCCCGGGAGAGGAGGGTGTATGGGTCATAAGAAGCTCAGCGGTAAAAAATACGGCGGCCTTGCGGAGGCCTACTTCCAGCACTGCCGGGAGCAGGAGCAGCACCCCTCTCTGCCGGGGCTGGCGCTGGCCTTTGGGCTGGACAGCAGCTCTGAGCTCTATAAGCTCATGTCCGGGGGAGGCAAGGCTGGCAGAGTCGTGAAAAGGGCTGTGACTCGGGTTGAGGAGGCCAATATCCAGTCGGTCTACCATAAGGACACTGCCCAGAGCGCCAAGTTTATCCTGCAGAACGGCTTCGGCTACAGCGAGAGGCCGGGGGCAGCAGAGAGCGGGGAGATCCAGGTGGAGGTCAGGCCATGAAAGTGATCATCCCACAGGATGCCTTCAATCCGGTATATCTGCCGCTTTTGTATGAGGAGGAGAGCCGGTATCTGGTGCTATATGGAGGCGCGGGCAGCGGCAAGAGCCTGTTCACCGCCCAGCGGCTTTTGATACGGCTGATGGAGCAGCCCGGGAGGAACCTGCTTGTGGCAAGGGCCGTGGCGGCTACACACCGGGACTCTACATACGCCCTATTCAAGCAGGTCATAGGCCGGTGGGGGCTTGCAAGCCTCTTTAAGTGCTGGGACGGTGAGCTCAGGATCACCTGCGCAAACGGCAACGGTGTGATATTCAAGGGGCTGGACGACCCGGAGAAGCTGAAGTCCGTCACGTTCCCCGGCGGCGAGCTGACGGATGTGTGGATAGAGGAGGCCTCTGAGCTCACCGAGGGCCAGTTTAACCAGCTTGACCTGAGGCTGAGGGGCCTGGGGCTCACAAAGCAGATGACCCTCAGCTTCAACCCGGTCTCCTCAATGCACTGGCTGAAGCGGCGCTTCTTCGACAGTCCAGACCCCAGGGCCAGAGTGCTCAAGACCACCTATAAGGACAATCTCTTTCTGGACGGGGACTACCGCCGGACCCTGGAGGGCTACAGGGAGAGCGACCCATACTACTACCAGGTGTATTGTCTTGGTGAGTGGGGGGTGCTTGGCAAGAGCATTTTTCATCCCGGCAGGGTTGCCGGGAGGCTTGAGAGGGTCCGGGGGCCCATTGAGAGGGGGGAGTTCATTTTTGAGACCGGCTATGACGAGCAGGCAGGCCGGGTGCTGATACGCCAGGAAACTGTGAGCTTTATGAGGGACGATGGAGGCTGCGTCAGTGTATACAGGCCTCCTGAGCCTGGGCACAGCTATGTTATCGGCGGCGACACCGCCGGTGAGGGCTCGGACTACTTTGTGGCCCAGGTGCTGGATCTGGACAGCGGCGAGCAGGTCTGCACACTTCGCGGGCGCATGGACGAGGACGTTTACGCAAGGCAGCTATACTGCCTGGGCCGCTGGTACTGCTGGGCGCTTATAGCTGTTGAGGCCAACTTTTCAAGCTATCCTATGAGGGAGCTGGAGCGGCAGGGCTACCCAAACCAATATGCCCGGGAGGGTATAGATCCGGGGAGCTTTAGAAGCGTGCCGAGCTACGGCTTCCGCACTACCTCCAGCACCAGGCCGGTGATAATCGCAGGGTTGGTGGAGGTAGCCAGGGAGCATACGGACTGGATAAACGACCCTGAGACCCTGAGGGAAATGCTCAGCTTTGTGAGAAGCAGAAGCGGCAGGGCTGAGGCCCAGGCGGGGGCCCATGACGACTGTGTTATGGCCCTGGCTATCGCCTATTATGTGCGTCAGGGCTGGCAGAAGCCTACGGAGGAAAGGGAGTGGAGCTTTACAGTCAGCAGGGCAAAATTTTGAGTTTATGGGGAGGTTAAGATGAATAATTTTAGTGGTATAAAAAATCTGGTGATAGGGGCGCTGGCGGCAGTTGGCGCTGTGGCGGCGCAGGCGCTGGGAGGCTGGGATGTGGCGCTTAAAGCTCTGCTGTCGTTTATGGCGGCGGACTATATTACTGGGCTCATAGTGGCGGCGGTGTTCAGGCGGTCGCCCAAGACCCAGCGGGGAGCTTTGTCCAGCAGCGCGGGATTTATGGGGCTGCTCCGCAAGTGCTGCATACTGCTGGTGGTGCTGCTGGCGGTGGTGCTGGACAGTATGGCTGGGACAGGCGGCTTTATCCGCGCGGGGGTCTGCCTGTTCTTTACGGCAAACGAGGGGCTGTCCATACTGGAAAACCTGGGGCTTATGGGCGTGCCCTATCCCCGGTTTCTGAGGGAAATGCTTGAGGCCATGAGAAAGCAGTCTGACGAGGAGGGGGAGGGGATATGACGGTTAAAATGAAGCTCTGCCCAAAGGAGAGGTACAATATTAAGTGCCCCTATGGGCGGGAGCCGGACAGGATAGTGGTGCACAACACCGGCAATGACGCGCCCGCTATAAATGAGATAACTTACATGATAAACCGCAGTGAAGAGGTGAGCTTCCACTTTGCTGTAGATGATATTGGGGCGGTCCAGGGGCTCCCGCTGGACCGGAACGCCTGGGCCAGCGGCGACGGCCTTGGACCGGGTAATATGCGGGGAATACATATTGAGATATGCTATTCCAAAAGCGGCGGGGAGCGGTTTAACAGGGCTGAGAGTAACGCCGCAAGGCTCATAGCACAGCTGCTGAAGGAGCGGGGATGGGGCCTGGACCGGGTGACGAAGCATCAGGACTATGACTGCAAATACTGTCCCCACAGGACTCTTGCCCTGGGCTGGGAGCGGTTTCTGGAGATGGTGAAAAAATATTTGGGGGATGACTGTATGGATTATGAAAAGTTCAAGGAATTTATGGACAGGTATAGCAGGGAGCTTGAGGGGAAGGACCCTTCCGGCTGGGCAGGGGAGGCCTGGAGCTGGGCAAGGGAAAAAGGATTGCTGGACGGCTCCGCTCCCAGGGGGCCGCTCACCCGGGAGCAGGCGGCTATGGTGCTGAGCCGTGTTCTATCCCGGGGGGGAAAAGGCATAAAATAGACCAAAACTGTGGGGAGGCGGGAGCATGTTCTGTACGGTCAGATTGAGGCGGCGTATCAGGCTGACAGCTCTTGGGGTCCTGCTGGCGGCGGCTGTGCTGGTGCCGGTGCTCTCTAAGGTCTGGGCGGCGGGGGAGGAGGCCCAGAGAGATTTTATCAAATGGGTGGATTTCGAGGTGCCGGAGCCTGTATTAGAGAGGGCGCTGGAGGTGGATACAGCCTCCCGCGAGGAGGGTGAGCCGGTGGACTGGATCGACCTGCTGGCCTACCTGGCGGCCAAGTACGGCGGGGACTTCAAGCTGTATAAGCAGTCGGATCTTGACAGCGCTGTGGAAAAGCTCAAAGCGGGGGAGGATATCTCAGAGACCCCCAGCTATTCCTACTACAGGGAGGCCTATGGGGCCGTGCTGGGAGGATTTGTAGGGGAGTTCCAGCTGGAGGGGGAGGAGGGATGGGAGAGCTGCTACGGCCTCAAGGCCTACTCTCCCATTGCTGAGACCTTTCCATACAGCGACTATGACGACTTCGGCGTGGGCCGGGACTATGGCTACAGGCGAAAGCACCTGGGCCATGACATGATGGCGGCGGTGGGTACGCCGGTGATAGCGGTGGAGTCGGGGAAGGTTGAGGCCCTGGGCTGGAACCAGTACGGCGGCTGGCGTATCGGTATCAGGAGCTTTGACGGCCTCCGCTACCACTACTACGCCCACCTGAGAAAGGACCGGCCCTTCGCCGAAGGCCTGGAGATTGGGGACACCGTAATGGCCGGGGATGTTATCGGCTATGTGGGGCGCACAGGCTACAGCGCCTCGGAAAACGTGAACGGCATAGAGCAGAGCCACCTGCACTACGGCCTGCAGCTTATATTTGACGAGAGCCAGAAGGAAGGGAACGGCGAAATTTGGGTGGATGTGTACCAGATATGCAGGCTGCTGAGAGGGCACCAGAGCACTGTCCAGAGGGACGATGCCACTAAGGAGTGGAGCAGGGTGAAGGGGTTTAGGGAGGAGGTGCCGCCCCAGTGAGGAGTGCAAGCGCCGGAACAAAGCTTTTGCACTCTGCTACGGCTAAGGCTTCAGGCGGGCGTTCAGGGTAGAAAGACCCGGTATAGTTGCGGATAACGCGTTCGCCGAAGCATTTCTCCGGGAAATCGGGGATGTGCTCCTGATACAGTTCCAATATGCGGTATTTGTGCAGAGTTTGCTCGCCAAAGTGAAGCTGGGCGGCTGTTATGGCCTTATATGTCAGAAACATGGCACGGAGGGTATCGTCAGGTTTTAGAGCGTTCAGCCGCTGGCTCAGAGCTCTCAGGCAGTCCGCGGCACACTCAGCGGGCGAAGGCGGCGGTGGCAGCAGGGCGTTTATGTCGTCACCGTAGAGCATTTTGTGGTGCGCCTTCAGGTCAAACATATTTATTGAAAACGGCGGGTAGGGTGAAGGCACGCGAGCTTCAGCCTGCGTTTTGGGTATCAGGTCATCGGAAACTATCCCAAAATCCACTCCGTCCGGGCACTGGGATGGGAACGGCCTGCCGCCAGTTATTGACGTGATGGCGGAGCGTATCTGCTGTATGTCGCGTTCCCTGGCAGCAGGCTGTGTGCCGCGGAGTATTACGGTTATGTCAAGGTCGCTGCTGCTATCCAGCCAGTCTCCCCGGCAGTAGGAACCGGAAACAAATACGGAGCGTACAGCGGGCAAGTCCGCATTGGAGAGGTACGCTGACAGTCCGGAAACTATTTCACTGGCGATTTGCTTAGTGTTCATGATAAAACTCCTTATGATCTACAAAAAGGGCAGTCGGGTTGATCCGACTGCCCTTCTATCATGCCATATTATGCAGCTTTAGTGCTTATTTGCAGTTCTCCTTCAGCACCGCCAGCTGCTCCTTGAGAGCCGCGGGCAGCTTGTC
Organism: uncultured Clostridia bacterium; assembly: GCA_947572385.1. GTDB lineage: Bacteria > Bacillota > Clostridia > Oscillospirales > Acutalibacteraceae > Acutalibacter. Next base: position 24,142 of record CANPBX010000029.1, on the reverse strand, counting down.
GCCGAACTGCTTGTAGAACTCCTCGATGCCCTCTGCTTCCTTGGCCCATGCGGCCTTGTCCACAGTCAGGATGTCTTTCAGGGTATCGATGGAGAAGTCCTCCAGGCCTTCCAGGTTGATGTCCTCGGCCTTGGGTACGAAGCCGATGGGTGTCTCAACAGCGTCCACCGAGCCCTCACAGCGCTTGAGTATCCACTCCACTACGCGGAAGTTGTCGCCGAAGCCGGGCCAGATGAAGTGGCCGTCGGCGTCGGTACGGAACCAGTTGACGTTGAATATCTTGGGAGCCTTGTCGCCCAGCTTCTCACCCATCTCGATCCAGTGCTTGAAGTAGTCGCCCATATGGTAGCCGCAGAAGGGCAGCATAGCCATGGGGTCGCGGCGCACAACGCCTACGGCGCCGGCGGCGGCGGCAGTGGTCTCGGAGCCGGTGATAGAGCCTACGAACACGCCGGCGTTCCAGCTCTTGGACTGGTAGACCAGCGGCACGGTGTCGGGACGGCGGCCGCCGAAGATGATGGCGGATACCGGCACGCCCTCGCCCTTGTCAAACTCGGGGCTGATGCAGGGGCAGTTCTTGGCGGGAGCGGTGAAGCGGCTGTTGGGATGGGCCAGCTTGTTGCCCTCGGCAATGAACTCGGGGCCGTTGACTTTGGCGCCCTTCCATTCCTCGGCATTGACGGGCGGGTTCTTGTCAAGGCTCTCCCACCAGACGGTGTTCTCGTCCAGGTTGCGGCCCACGTTGGTGAAGATGGTGCCCTTCTGGGTGGAGATAAGGGCGTTGGGGTTGGACTTCATATTGGTGCCGGGAGCCACGCCGAAGAAGCCGTTCTCCGGGTTGATGGCATAGAGCCTGCCGTCGGGGCCCTGGCGCATCCAGCTGATATCGTCGCCAACGGTCCAGACCTTGTAGCCCTTCTCGCGGTATCCCTCGGGAGGGATCATCATGGCAAGGTTCGTCTTGCCGCAGGCGGAGGGGAAGGCGGCGCAGACATACTTCACCTCGCCCTGGGGATTCTCGATGCCCAGGATAAGCATATGCTCAGCCATCCAGCCCTCGTTCTTGGCCTGGTAGGAGGCGATGCGCAGTGCGAAGCACTTCTTGCCCAGCAGCACGTTTCCGCCGTAGCCGGAGTTCACGCTGATGATATAGTTGTCCTCGGGGAAGTGGCAGATATAGCGCTTCTCCTCGTCGATGTCAACCTTGCAGTGCAGACCCTTTACCCAGTCGGTGCTGTCTCCCAGCACGTCCAGGACCTTCTGGCCGGTGCGGGTCATTATGGACATATTCAGCACGACATAGATGGAGTCGGTGACCTCAATGCCTATCTTGGCAAGAGGGGAGCCTACGGGTCCCATGGAGTAGGGAATGACATACATGGTGCGGCCCTTATAGCTGCCCCTGGCGATATCAAAGAGCATCTTATAGGCCTTCTCGGGGTCCATCCAATGGTTTGTAGGTCCTGCGTCCTCCTCCTTCCTGGAGCAGATGAAGGTGCGGCCCTCAACGCGGGCTACGTCGTTGACGGCGGTACGGTGATAGTAGCAGTCAGGCAGCTTCTCCTGATTCAGCTTGATCATCTCGCCGGTCTCGCAGGCCTGGCGGCGCAGGTCTTCCACCTGCTCCTCAGAGCCGTCTATCCACACCACGTTATCAGGTGTGACAAGCTCCTTCATCTCTTCAAGCCAGGTGAGGACTGTTTTGTTGTTGGTCATGTTTGTATTGACTCCTTTCGCAAATAGAATCGTGTTAGGATAAAGTTGAAGCATTTCTGCCTTATATTCTAACACAGCACAAAGAAATAATCAATGGGGTTTTTCCAAATTCTGTCCGCTTACCTCAGTATTCCTGCTCCCAGAGGACGACCCTGCCCGCAGCCCTGGTCTTTTTCATATCGATGACCCTCTGGTTCTCGCTTCCCCTGAAGCTCAGCTCCAGGTTTTTCTCCGATTCAATAAAAGGGCCGTCTATGAGAAAGTCGGCTTCATGCAGCAGCGCCTGTACGTCCGGGTCAGGAGAAGCTGCCAGCTCCTCATATATGTAGCCGGTGTAAAGCACCACATCTTTACAGACTCCATGTACAAGCCTCGCCAGGTTGTAAAGGGCTCCTGCTTGACAGAAGGGCTCCCCACCGCTGAGGGTGATCCCCTTCAGGATGGGATCTTTCCGGAATTTCTCGAAAATCTCCTCCACGCCCATCTCCCTCCCGCCCTCGAACGGGTGGGTCTGAGGGTTATGGCAGCCGGGACAGTTGTGGGGGCAGCCCTGGACGAATACCGCAAAACGGATCCCCGGGCCGTCCACTATGGACTCGGGCTCAATGCCCGATACCTTTAATATCTCATTGCTCACTGCCACGGTATCTCCCTCCGGCCCTCTACGCTCTGCTGCAGGCTGTAGCCCAGGGGGGTCAGGGTGATGTAGCCGTCGTAAAGCCTGTCATAGTCGTTGTCGGCCCCGGGGCAGCGCTCCGGCGGCTTTGAGGGCGGGTGATAGAGGCTCTGCCCCTCGAAGCCCGGCTCCGTGTTCGGACGCTTCTCATAGGCTCCGCGCCAGCGGTTATCCCCAAGGGGTGTCCAGCAGAGCCCCTTTACATCTGTCAGGGGCAGGGCGGGGATATTGATGTTCAGCACATGGCTGAAGTCATTCTCCAGATCCAGAAGGCCAAAGATGCCCAGGAAGGTTTCAACTGTCTGCATATCGTCGGCGTCAAGGGGCGATGACAAGGCGATCGCCTTTACACCCATCATGGAAGCCTCCAGCGCCGCGGCAACCGTGCCTGAGTAGAGCAGGTCCTGGGACAGGTTGCAGCCCCGGTTGGGTCCGGATATCACCAGGTCCACAGGGCCCGAGGCGAAGTTCATCAGCCCGAGCCTTGTGCAGTCCGCAGGGGTCCCAGAAACCGACCAGGCAGGTACGCCATGGGGAAAATCCTCCCTATGGGCGAAAAGCGGCGAATGTATTGTCACGCCATGGCCCACGGCACTGCAATTATTGGCGGGCGCCGTTACCGTCACAACGTGGGCCCTTGAGAGCCCTCCAGCCAGCGCCCATAGGGCGGGGGAATGGATTCCGTCGTCGTTCACCAGAAGGATATTCATGTCTCAGCTCTCCGAAAGGCTATGCTTTACCCGGTCCTTCTCCTCGGCCTGCTTGGCGTTGTTCCAGCGGTCCATGGTGCCCACAAGATAACCTGTGATACGGCGGATACGCTCGAACTCCCGGCCCTCGCCCACCATGATCTTGTCGGTGCCGGTGATGCCGGCCTCTTGCCTTGTAGTCATAATAAAAACCTCCTATATAGTTTATACTAAAATTTAAGTTATTTTCAGCTTATAAGCCCCGAATAATCCGGGACGTCGTGATATTTCTTGCGCAGCTCGTCCAGCTTCTCTAAGGGTACCCCTTCGCCGGAACGCCTCCCGCAGCGGGGGCAGACCTCGTTGATAATGCCGTTATAGCCGCATACCGGATCCCGGTCCACCGGGTGGTTTACAGAGCCGTAGCCTATGCCGGACTCCTTCATGCAGCGGATAATGCTCTCGAAGGCGTCCAGGTTTTTCGCCACGTCCCCGTCCAGCTCCACGTAGCTGATATGACCGGCATTGGTGAGGGCATGGAAGGGGGCCTCCTTTTTTATCTTCTCAAAGGCGCTGATGGGGTAGTACACCGGCACATGGAAGGAGTTGGTATAGTAATCCCTGTCGGTGACACCCTTGATTATGCCGTACTTTTTCTTGTCGCTGCGGGTAAAGGTGCCGGAAAGGCCCTCCGCGGGGGTGGCAAGCAGGGTGAAATTCAGGCCGTACTGCTCAGAGAGCTTATCCATGCGCTCCCGCATATAGGTGATCATCTCAAGGCCCAGCTTATAGCTCTCCTCGCTCTCGCCGTGGTGCTTGCCGGTAAGGGCCACAAGGGTCTCCGCAAGGCCTATAAAGCCCACCGAGAGGGTGCCGTGCTTTAAGACCTCAGCCACGGAGTCGTTGCGGTCCAGGCTGTCTGAATCCAGCCAAACCCCCTGGCCCATTAAGAAGGGGTAGTTATAGGCCTTCTTGCTGCACTGTATCTTAAAGCGGTGCAGCAGCTGCTCAACGCACAAATCAATACGCTCGTCCAGGAGCTCATAGAACTTCTTGATATCCCCCTTGGCCTCAATGCCGGTGCGGGGCAGGTTCACAGAGGTGAAGCTGAGATTTCCCCTGCCGCAGGTGGTCTCCCGCTTGCGGTCGTGGACATTGCCCATTACCCTGGTGCGGCAGCCCATATAGGCTATCTCCGTGTCGTAGTCGCCCTTCTTGTAATATTGCAGGTTGAAGGGAGCGTCGATAAAGCTGAAGTTGGGGAAGAGCCGCTTTGCCGAGACCCGCATTGCCAGCTTGAACAGGTCGTAGTTCGGGTCCTTCGGGTCATAGTTTATGCCCTCCTTCACCTTAAATATCTGCACCGGGAAGATGGGCGTCTCGCCGTCCCCAAGGCCGGCCTCAGTAGCTAACAGCAGGTTCCTCACCACCATACGGCCCTGCTCGCTTGTGTCCGTGCCGTAGTTTATGGAGGAGAAGGGGACCTGGGCACCGGCCCGGGAGTTCATGGTGTTCAGGTTATGCACCAGCGCCTCCATAGCCTGATAGGTTGCCTTGTCCGTCTCCCTCCAGGCGGTCTCCTTGGCGTAGGCGGCGGCGTCCGCGGCTTCCTCCCAGGTTATCTGCTCGAAGCCGCACTCCTTCTGGTGCTGGGGCAGATAGTCCACAAATGCCTTGCCATACCTGTCAGCATTCTTCATGGTGACCTTATTGTGAAGCTCCATTGCCGCCCTGTTTATCATGGCCTCAGCCTGGCCGTGGGGCATGAGCCGCCTGAGCTGGAAGAACTGGATGAGGGCTTTCAGGTACTCCTTATGGTAGGTCTTGTCCACCCCCCGAGCCATGGAATAGTCAAAATTCGGGACGCTCTGGCCTCCGTGCATCTCATTCTGGTTTGCCTGGATAGCGATACAGGCCAGGGCCGCATAGCTCCTTATGTCCTTCGGCTCACGAAGGTATCCGTGGCCGGTGGAAAAGCCGTTTTTGAACAGCTTTATCAGGTCTATCTGGCAGCAGGTCTCGGTGAGGGTGTAAAAATCCTTGTCGTGGATATGGATGTCCCCGTCGGAGTCGGCCTTCGCCAGGTGTGCCGGTATAACATACTTGTCATAAAAGCTCTTGGCACCCTCGCTGCCGTACTTGAGCATGGTGCCCATGGCCGTGTCGGCGTTGATATTGGCGTTCTCCCTTTTCAGGTCTACGTCCTCTGCGGGCACGAAGGTGAGGGCCGAGTAAATTTTCACCAGCTCGTCGTCCATCTCGCGGAGGCGCTGGTGCTGGGCCCGGTACAGGATGTAGGCCTTTGCTGTCTTGGCATAGTCGGCGGCAATGAGCTTCTCCTCCACGATATCCTGTGTCTGCTCCACAGTGGGAGTGGATCCCATCCTCTCAAGCTCACCTACCACCTGGGCGGTCAGGTCGTCCAGGTCCTTGTCGCTGAATCGCTCGGTGGCGATACGCACATTGGCCTTGAATATAGCCGCGCGTATCTTTGCCGGATCGAACCGGACCTGGTCGCCGTTGCGTTTGATGATTTTTTTTGGCATCTTTAAAATATTCTCCTTCCCAGGTTGGGCAATATAGTTAGCGCGGCCCAAAAGAGGTATTTCAACGCTTTTGGACCGGGCCGCTTTGCGGCCCAGCTCAAAAATCGGTATTGACCGATCTTTAAGTGCGGTTACTATTATCCCCGCATATACAGGGGACAGCTACTATTATATTCCAAACCGCCCGGAAAGTCAACTATATCTTGTACATATTTTTATTTCATTTTCGGCAATACCCCAAGATATAGAAAGCGCCAAGCCCCTCCGGGAGGGCCCTGGCGCTCGTTTTCCGTAGGATCCAATGGGTTTTAAGCCTATTCCCCGGTTTTGGTGAGGGCTATATTTAGTTCCTTGAGCTGTGCCTCGGATACGGCGCTGGGGGCGCCCATCATCACATCCTGCGCGCTCTGGTTCATGGGGAAGGCAATGACCTCACGGATAAAGCTCTCCCCGGTAAGGAGCATTATGAGCCTGTCCACCCCAGGAGCAGCACCCGCGTGGGGCGGCGCGCCGTAGCAGAAGGCGTTGTACATTGCCGGGAACTTCCCGCGCACATCCTCCTCTGTAAGACCAACCAGCTCGAAGGCCTTCACCATTATCTCCGGGTCGTAGTTGCGCTCGGCGCCGCTTGCCAGCTCATAGCCGTTGCATACCAGGTCGTACTGGTGGGCCCGGAGGTCCAGCGGGTCAAGCTCCCCGCTCTCGGCCTTCAGAAGGGCCTCCCGGCCGCCGTGGGGCATTGAGAAGGGGTTATGCCCGAACTCCAGCTCCCCGCTCTCCTCGCCCACCTCGTACATGGGGAAGTCCACTATCCAGCACAGGGCATACTGCTCCGTGTCCATATGCTGGGGGCAGGCCGCGCCCAACAGCTTCCTTGCCACGCCCGCGGTCTTCTGGGCCACAGCCTTTTTGCCTGCCGCCAGCATTACCAGTGAGCCCGGCTCCAGGGCCAGCTCAGCCTTGACCTTCTCGCAGAGAGCCGGGTCGGCGTTTATAAACTTCCCTATGCCGCCGGCTATCTCGCCCTTCTCGTCCAGCTTGAACCAGTAGGTCTTCTGGGCCGTCTGCACTTCAACCTCAGCGCAGAGCTTGTCTATGGCCTTGCGGGTCATATCGCACCCGGAGACCGGCACGGCCTTCACTATGTTGCCCTCAAAGGGCCCGAAGCCGCAGTCGCCCAGGAGCTCTGTCACGTCCTTGATAAGTAAATCTATCCGTAAATCCGGCTTATCGCTGCCGTAGTCCTCCATGGCCTGCAGGAAGGGTATGCGCCTAAAGGGCCCCTCGGTCACCCGCCTGCCATAGATACCGAAATCCTTAAATACCGGCGGCAGCACAGCCTCCAAGACGGCGAACACATCGTCCTGCCCGGCAAAGGCCATCTCCATGTCAAGCTGATAGAATTCTCCCGGCGAGCGGTCCCCTCTGGCGTCCTCGTCCCTGAAGCAGGGGGCTATCTGGAAATATTTGTCAAAGCCCGATGCCATCAGAAGCTGCTTGAACTGCTGGGGGGCCTGGGGCAGTGCGTAAAAATTTCCGGGATGCTTGCGCGAGGGCACCAGATAATCCCTTGCTCCCTCGGGGGAGGAGGCTGTCAGGATGGGAGTGGTTATCTCCAAAAAACCCTGTTCCTCCATAGCCCGGCGCAGTGCAGACACCACCCGGCTCCGCAGGACGATATTCCCCTTGACTCCGGGGTTGCGCAGATCCAAATAGCGGTACCTTAGTCTCTGGGACTCGTCCGCGTCCCGTGAGAAGTTTATCTCAAAGGGCAGCTCGTTATACTGGCAGCGCCCCAGCACCTCTATCTCAGTGGGGGCTATCTCAATATCACCGGTGGCCTGCTTGGGGTTTTTGCTGGTGCGCTCCCGCACAGCGCCGGTGACGGAGATCGTGGTCTCCTTATTCAGCGCCTTCACCTGGGCCAGCAGCTCCGGGGTCTCTATGACCACCTGCGTTGTCCCGAAAAAGTCCCTGAGCACCAAAAAGGCAATGCCGCCGCCTACCTCACGAAGATTCTCCATCCAGCCGCAGAGGGTGGCGGTCTCACCAGAGTTTTCAATGCGGAGCTCGCCGCAGTTATGTGTTCTGAGCATATCAAATCCCTCCCAATATTCAGAAACTAAGGTCTTCCTGGGCGGTGGAAAAGGTCAGGTAGCCGTCTACAAAATCATCACCGATACTGACCTTCCTGGTTTCGCCGCTGGACATATCTTTAAGCACGGCACTGCCGGAGGACAGCTCGTCCTCCCCAAGCACCATGCTGAACTTAGCGCCGATCTTACCCGCGTACTTCATCTGGGCCTTGAGCCCTCTGCCGCAGATATCACAGTCCGCAATAATGCCGCACCTATGGAGCCGGTCAACAAGCTCCAGCGCCTTCACCTGGGCCTTATCCCCCATAGCCGCGATATATACCTCGCACCTGTCCTCCTCGGGGAATTCCACCTTTCCCTCCTCCAGTGCCAGCATTATCCTGTCCATGCCAAGGCCGAAGCCAAGCCCGGGGGTGGGGCTGCCGCCCATCTCCTCCACCAGGCCGTCGTACCTTCCGCCGCCGCCAAGGGCAAAGCCCAAGCTCCCTGAGGGGAATTCAAACACCGTGCGGGTATAGTAGTCGAGGCCCCGCACCAGCCCCGGGTCCAGCTCAAAGCCTATCCCCAGCGCCGTCAGGTACTCCTGCACCTTATTAAAATGCTCCCGGCAGTCCCCGCATAGGTAGTCGGTTATCACCGGGGCGTTTTTCGCCAGCTCCTTGCACTCAGGGTTCTTGCAGTCCAGTATGCGCATGGGGTTTCTGTCAAGCCTAGACAGGCAGGTGCTGCAGAGCTTGTCCCTGTTCCCGGTGAAATACTCTTTCAGCGCCCTATGGTACTCCTTCCGGCATTCCGGGCAGCCGATGGAATTGAGCTGCAGCCCCACGTCCTCAAGCCCCAGGCGCTTGAAAGCAGACATAGCCATGGCGATCATCTGGGCGTCGGCAATAGGCTCAGCCGCGCCGAACACCTCCACGCCGAAGGTGCGGAACTCCCGCATACGCCCGGCCTGTGGCTTTTCGTATCTATAGCAGGGGATATTATAATAGAGCTTCACAGGGTATCCGGCATTATAAAGGCCGTTCTCAAGCATAGCCCGCACAGCTCCCGCCGTGCCCTCGGGGCGAAGGGTGACCGAGCGCCCGCCCTTGTCCTCGAAGGTATACATCTGCTTCTCAACTACGTCCGTTACGTCGCCCATGCCCCGCTGAAAGAGCTCCGTATGCTCAAAGGCTGGTGTGCGTATCTCTCCGAAGCCGTTGAGCTCGGCCTCCCCTATGAGGACCTGCTCGGCTATTTGCCAGCGCCGGGTCTTCTCAGGGGTCAGGTCCTGGGTGCCTTTTGGGGCTTTTGTTATCAAGTCCATTTTAAAACTTCTTTCTATAATTCTATTCTTCTGCGGGCTCTAAAGCTCCCGCTTATGGCTTGACCAGATCACGCCAATCCAGATCCCCGCGCTCAAGCCCGTGTATGAGAACCTCGGCTGTGGCTATATTCGTCGCTACCGGTATATTGTGCACGTCGCAGAGCCTCAGCAGGTTAAGCGCGCTGGGGTCGTTGGACTGCGGGTTCAGCGGGTCACGGAAAAACAGCAGCAGGTCTATCTCGTCGCAGGATATCCTTGCCGCTATCTGTTGGTCGCCCCCCTGAGGGCCGCTTAGAAACCGCTGCAGCTTCAGACCTGTAGCCTCAGAGACCATCTTACCGGTGGTGCCCGTCCCGCAGAGCGAGTGGCGGCTGAGTATGCCGCAATAGGCAATGCAGAACTGTACCATCAGTTCCTTTTTTGCGTCGTGGGCAGTTAATGCAATGTGCATAGTGAACTCCTCCCGGTTTATAAAAATAAATATATTGATATTATAAATATTGTTTTGCGAAATATAGCTCTAGCTCAGATACCATGAGGGCAGGGGCACGTTCTCACCCTCGAGCCTTGCCGCCGCCCGGCTTATGGCAAGCATTCCCGGGGATCCGTCCGGCGCGGGCTCACCCCTTAGGAAGGCCGCCGCCAGCCTCTTGTCCACAGGCACCAGCGCCCCAAGGCGTATGCCTGCCGAGTCTATAACGCCGTCAAGGTCCTTAAAGGCTCCGGTCTCCCTGAAGAGAGCCCGGTCAAACTGGTTTATCACCAGCCGCATATCCGCAAGCCCCAGCCCCGACAATAGCTGCCGCACGCTGGCGGCGCTTCGCACGGACACCGGGTCCGGCCCGCAGAGCACCAGAGCCCTGTCAGCCGCACATGCCGCCGACTGGAACCCCATCCCCACGCCTGCCGGTGAGTCCAGCAGCACGTGGTCATAGTAGCGCTTCAGAAGCGGTATCAGCCGCCGCATTATGGGGGGCCGCACCATGTCCTCCACCTTCGCCGGGGCCGGCAGCAGGAAAAGCTCCTCCTGGCCCTCTTCCGGCTTCTCAGTTTTCCCGTCCTCCTTCGAGGCTCTGCAGGGGTAGATCGCCTGGGCAGGGGAGCACCGGCCGAACACCACGTCGGAGATGTCGTACACCAAGCCGTCCTCCGTGCCGGAGAGCTTGTCGAGCCCCCTGAGCCCCGCGTCGCAGTCTATCAGCAGAACCCTGCGGCCACGGGCAGCCAGCGCCCGTCCTAGCCCCACAGAGGCGGTGGATTTCCCCACGCCGCCCTTTCCGGAGGTGATTACAGTTGCAATTCCCATGATGAACACCGCCTTGTAATACATCTTACCACATAGAAGTCGATTTGTCAAAATCAAAACACGCTTTTTTAAAATTATATTCGCCCTGCACAAAAATACAGGGCGAACTTTGTTAGATATTTTTTTCTATCCGGAGGCGTCCCCATTGCCCTCCGAGCCGCCACCGCCGTCCTCAGGCTCGCTGCCGCCTCCCTCAGGCTCCGGCGATGGTGATGGGGAAGGGGAGCCGCTGCCGGTATAGTAGGGCGTATCGAGCTGGGGCGCAGGAGTGGGCCCGGGGGTGCTCCCGGCCTCAGGGGCGTCCGCGGTCACAGAGCCGCCGGTAAAGACACGGTCCGGGATATCGCTGCCCCGCTTGGGTATGGGGGTGGGGGTCGGCTCGGCATCCCCGCCGCCCTCAGTTCCCTCGCCGTCCGGGCCCACTGTGGGCACGGGGGTGGGGGCAGCCTTAGCCTCGTCCAGCTCATCCTTGGTCTTGATGATCTTGCCGTCATCGTCCACCTGGTTCCCGTCCGGGTCAAACTTGTTCCCATCATCGTCCCAGGTGTAGAATCCAAAGTAATAGTCCAGCATATCCTTTGCCACATTCATGGCGTAAGCGCCAGAGCGTCCGTGCTCCAGCACCACCGCCACTGCTATCTCCGGGTCGTTCGCCGGGGCGTAGCAGATAAAGCTGATATTCTCCTCGGTGCCGCCATCCTCCCATTCGGCGCCGGAGGTCTGGGCCGTGCCGGTCTTGCAGGCCACAGAGATCGGATAGTCAGAGAAGACCGAGCGGGCCGTTCCGGTGATCGCCGTCTGTATCATTGCCTGGCGCACCACGCCCAGCACATCCGGGCTTATCTCCGCGTCATAAAGCTCCTCGGGCTCATACCTGCGCACCAGCTCCTGGCGGGAGTAGTCTGTGACCTCCTCCAGGAAGTGGGCCTTTAGACGCTTGCCGCCGTTGGCAAGGGTCGCCGTATAGGTGGCAAGCTGCATGGTGGTGAACCAGTTGTCAGCCTGGCCTATGGCCGCCTGACAGGTGTTGCCGTCGGTCCACTCATAGCCGCGTTCGCTGTGTATCTCCTGATAGCTCTGGGGGCTTGTCATATTGCCGGTGGACTCATAGAGCTCCACCCCGGTGAGCTCCCCGAGGCCGAAATACTGGGCGTAGGCGTCCAGCTTCCGTATGCCAAGCTGCTTGCCCAGCTCTGCAAAGTAGCAGTTGCAGGATTCCGCGATAGCCTCATATAGCCCGACCCAGTGGTGCTTACCGGTGCAGTGCAGCTCCAAATCCTCGTATTTGAACACGCCCACAATGCCGGGGCCGTCGCAGTCATAGAGACCGTCGCCGTCGCTCATGACTCCCTCCTGAAGCCCCGCGATGGCCACCATGGGCTTGAACACCGAGCCGGGGGCGTATACACCCTGGAGGGCCCGGCAGAAAAGGGGCTGGTTTTCCTCGTCTTTAAGGGCCTCGTTGCGGTAGTCGCTGTCCTCAAGATACAGGTTCAGGTCATAGCTGGGGTATGAGGAGCAGGCCAGCACCCCGAAGTCCTCCAGCTCTATAGCCACAGCCGCCCCCGCCCGGCAGTCATGGGCCCGCTTATCGTCCTTGGCGCCGGAGTTCTTGTTGGCCTTTATGTTGCGCTCCAGGGAGCGGTTTGTTATGCCCTGCATTTTTGAGTCCAGGGTCAGCCGAACGGTATGCCCCTGCTCGGGCTGCTCCTTAGTGGCGGTAGTCACCACATCGCCGTTCTCGTCGGTGAACACCGCCTGAAGCCCTCTTGTGCCCCGCAGGTCCTCCTCGAAGGCGGACTCTGCGCCTACGGCCCCTATCCTTTCGTTGGACTTGTAGCCAGCCACGTTCTTCTCGCTGTCATACAGCTTCCCCTCTTTTTCGGCCCTCTCCAGGTCGCTGTCGCTTATGGGCCAGGTATAGCCCACGATATGGGGGGCAAGGGAGCCGTCGGGGTAGTACCTTTCAACGCTCACCCTGGTCTCTATCCCCTCCCAGCGGTCGCTGTACTCGCCGAATATGCCCACAGTCTCGGGGGAGACGCTGGAGGCTATCACATAGGGGTCATATATGGAAAAATTTTCTGAGGTCATACAGTACCTGACAGAGACCACCGTGCGGGTGTCCTCCTTGGAGCGGCCCTGGAAGTGGTAGCGCTTGGAGAGCTCCTCCATGCAGTCGTCGGCTGTGGCATAGTCCGCAAGGTTCAGGAAGGTTTTGAGCTTTGCTATGTCCTCCTCCTCGTCCTCAAGAAAGCTGTAGTTCCCCTCGTCGTCAAGGCGTATGGGCAGCACGTCCCGCCAGGATTCCCCCAGCTCCTCAAGAAGGTCCACCACCCCAAGGATGGTGTTGTTCCGCTGGGAGTCGTCCATATAAAGGGCGTTATATATTACCTCATACACCGTATGGTTTCCAGCCAGTATATTTCCGTCCCGGTCCAGTATCTCGCCCCGGGCGGCGCTTATCTCTATGGCGTCGGTGCGGTTGCTCATGGCCTCCTGCTGGTAGAAGGAGCCGTTGATAAGCTGCCAGTTTGCCAGCTGCAAAACATATATGAGAAAGAAAATACATACAAACAGGATACACGCGCCTGTGCGCCCTATCCTGAGCCTGGGCAGCTTCATCTGCCCCACCTCCTTATAACAGGGCCGCTATGTCCCGCTGTTCGATGGCAGGGACTCCGCCAGGGCTTTGTTCAGCAGGTACAGCAGCGGCACAAAAATAAGTGTGTATAAATACTTTGGGATGTAGTGTATCCTAAGGGCATACCCCGGGGAGGAGTAGCGGAAATAGTAGAAAAACAGCCACTGCCCCCCGAACATCACCCCCAGCGCGGCAATGCCAACAAGCACCGCCGTCACAGGGTTTATCTGCAGGAAGGTCTGGACCAGAAGGCTCACCCCGAAGCAGAGCACTCCCATCACAAGGGCGTGGAAGCCCAGCATGCCGGAGTACCCGAAATCGCAGAAAAGCCCTGCTATTACGCCGAAGGCCATGGCCCGGGTCTCGTCCTCGAGCATGGCTATCACCGCCGCCGCAGGCAGCACCAGCACCGGGCGCACACCGTATACCGGCGGGAACAGCCCCGGGGTCTCCTGGAGCATAAAGAGCACCAGCAGCTCAAGGACATAGGCAAGGCTGCGGATGATACGGTTCAGGTCCCTCATTCGCCGTCCTCCTCGCTGTCCTCAGGGTCGGGGGCGGTAACGGTGTCGTCCTCGCCCTGTCCGGGGAAGCTGACAATGACCTGTACCTCCTTGACTGAGGCCAGATCCTCAAAGGGCCTGACTACCGCGTATTTCGATACGTCCGTCTCGGACTTCTCCACGCTTTGCACCACGCCTATCTTCAGGTTCGCGGGATACACGCCGCCCGCGCCGGAGGTGGTGATGATGTCCCCCTCCTCGATGGCGGTTTCCCCGGTCAGGTAGCTCAGGCGCAGGAGCCCGGAGCTGGCCATGGTTATGTTGCAGCCGATGAGCCCGCTTTCCTGCTTGTCGATCGATACGGCGGCAACGTTCACGTCCTCGCTCAAAAGGCAGTCCACCTTGCTTGTGGTCGCATAGGCCCTTGAGACGACCCCCACCAGCCCCTTGTCGGTGATGACCGGGTCGCCCTCGCTCACGCCGGAGAGGGTGCCGATGCCGATGGAAAACCCGGAAAACGGGTCGTTGGGGTCGCGGCCTATTACAGAGGCCGAGAGCATTTCGTTCTCAGGCTCCTGCTGGCTGATATGCAGCTGGACCTTCAGGCGCTCGTTCTCCTGCTTTACCTGGGTATAGTCTATCAGCCTGTCATACAGCCGGCTGTTCTCCTCCTGGAGCGCGGTCACCATCTCCTTGAGCTCGTCCTTTGAAAGGCCGTCCAGGTCCAGAAACTCGACCACGTTGTCGGTGACCTCCGTGGCCACAGACTGCATTGGCGTGGACACAAAGCCCATTATGCTTGCTATCAGGGAGCCGCCCGCAGAAGCGGTATAGATCATAAGCCCCAGCAGCACCACCACCGTGATGATAAGCGCCTTGAAGGAGCTTCCCTTCAGAAAATCCTTCACGTCTTACTTTCTCCGTCCGTTGCGGTAATAGGACTTGGGCAGCTCTATCTCTAGGCTCTTGCCTGTGCCCTCGACCACGCAGTCAAGGGGCCGCTCGGCCACGTGTACAGGTATCCCCGTCTCCTGGCTCACAAGCCTGTCCAGGCCCTTCAGCAGCGCGCCGCCGCCGGTGAGCATTATGCCGCGGTCTATGATGTCGGCGGCAAGTTCGGGGGGTGTCTGCTCCAGGGTCTCCTTTATGGCGTCCACAACGGTCATAACGCTGTCGGCCAGGGCCTCCCGGACCTCGTCGGCATGTATCGTCACGTTTTTGGGAAGGCCGTCCACCAGGTTCCGGCCCTTTATCTCCACAAATGCGTTTATGGTCTCCTCAGTGGGGAAGGCGGAGCCTATGCGCATTTTGATCTCCTCGGCGGTGCGCTCGCCTATGAGCAGGTTGTACTTTTTCTTCACGTAGGCGACTATAGCCTCGTCGAACTTGTCCCCGGCCATGCGCACGGAAACCGCCGTGACGATATCGCCGAGGGAGATGACAGCCACCTCTGAGGTGCCGCCGCCGATGTCCACCACCATGCTGCCCGTGGCGTCGGATACCGGGAGCCCCGCGCCCACCGCCGCGGCCATGGGCTCCTCCATCAGATCCACATTGTTTGAGCCAGCCTGCCTGGCGGCGTCCTCAACAGCGCGGCGCTCCACCTCGGTGACGCCCGAGGGGATGCAGATGATTATCCTGGGCCGGGCCAAGGCTCCCGAGCGCAGGGCCTTTTTGATAAAATACTTGAGCATGGAGGCGGTAACGTCGAAGTCCGCGATAACGCCGTCCTTCAGGGGGCGCACGGCGACTATCGAGCCGGGGGTGCGCCCCAGCATCTCCTTGGCCTGCTTGCCCACCGCAAGGACCTCGTCGGTGCGCACGTCTACGGCGACCACCGAGGGCTCGCGCATGACGATCCCCTTGCCGCGCATGAACACCAGGGTGTTCGCCGTGCCAAGGTCAATGCCGATATCCTTGGAGAACATGGAAAACATTGAGAGGAAGCTGGAAAATCCTGCCATAACTGAACCTGCCTTTCCCCGGCCGGGCCGGTAGCAAATGTAAACTCACATCTATCAAAGTGTTCCCAGGAATTGCCTGGATATTTCAAATACAACCCATAACTAGTCCCATTATACCGCATTTCACGCCGATTCTCAACAAGAAACTGCCAAAGCGCCCCTAAAACCGGGGAATAACAGAAGATGTATAGCTTTTCCCGGGAGCCTGGCACAAGATATCCAGGTCAGAATTTCAGCCTGTGCTGCCAAACCCTCCCGACCCCCTCTCGGTCCCGGAGAGTGCGTCCGCCTCCACGAACTCACCGAAAATGACTGGAAGGAATACCGCCTGGGCAACGCGCTCCCCGGGCTCTATGACATAGCTCCCGTTTCCCAGATTGCGAAGGGGCACCATCCACTCCCCCCTGTAGTCGCTGTCGATCACGCCAACCCCCTGGGCTACCACAACGCCCTTTTTTGAGCCGAGGCCGCTCCTGGAGAAGACAAACCCTGCATAGCCGGGGGGGATCTCCGCGGCAAAGCCCAGGGGCACCATGAACACCTCCCCGGGCTCAAGGGTATGGGGGGCGGGGAGGCAGGCGCACAGGTCGCAGCCCGCGCTCTCTCCGGTCTGCCTTTTTGGTGTAAGGCAGTTGTCCTTTAACCTCACGAAACGGATCTCCACTACAGCACCTCCTGTTTTTCACCAAATCCTGTAAAGCAGGTCAACTTTATCAACATTTTCCACCGAGTTTTCCACATTAAACCACGCCTCTCTTGAAAAGTCCGCGAGTATAGGCAGCATTTAGGCTTTCCCGCCCTCGGAAGGCCCTCAAGATTTCCCCAGATCCCACAGAGTTTTCCACAGTAAATCGCAGTACGGCGAAGTCCGCGGAGAGTCCATCCTGCATATCGCCCAGCCAAATGGGTACGCTGTTGAGCATTTCTGCCCCGAATTTACCCCTCATCCGGCATATGACCGGAAAGCTGGCCCCTTTACGGTCTATGAGAAGGCCGGGGGCTTTACACCCAAGGCAGCCTCTGGGGGAATTTGCCAGTGGGCAATTCCTTGTGAGCATAAGCGCCTGCCGCCCATAGGCCATGACTCCCCTCCTGACCCCAGCCCCAAGGCCGGATATCTCCCGGCCTGAAAGCTCAAAGCTCAGCTCCGCGCTCTCAAGCCCCAGCCGCCCAAAAACTTCAAGGGCGGGGGTGTTGGCTATATTCAGCGAGAAGCTGCCGTGTGCCGTGACCCCCAGCTCCCGGCACAGCTGTAAAGTGCCCAGGTCACCGCAGAGGTATTCCGTAAAGCCCATGGCCTTCCGCTCCTCGATCAGGCCGCGGAGCTCCAGCTCCATGCCGAACGCTGCCCTTGGCAGGTCCAGTATCAGCCTTGCACCCATGTCCTGCAAGCCCTCCAGCTTTACGGCGTCAGTCTCAATGGGCAGGCAGACCCCTTCACAGTCAGCCATTTCCGGGCAGAATTGGCCTGCATCCCGTAGGACGACCCGGACCGGAAGCTCCCCCTCTGGCCTGCGGTATGCTTTGTAGGAGGGCATAGGCAGCTCAGTAAAGGGTATAGGCTTTACATTTCCTCTGGCCTCCAGCAGGGCGTCAAGAGCTTCCCGCCGCAGTTTATTCAGCGCGCCCACCGGCATTGGGACTCCATCATCCGGTACAGCAACACTTTGGACAAAAAAAGGCGTGCCGCCGGTCTTCTGCAACTGCTTTATGCAGCGCTCTTTGGGTATACTATTATATATAGGGCTGTCGAGGCCGGGTTTGGCGGCGACGAATACACATCTTCCCCCGCAGGAGGCGCGAAGCACGGCGGCGCCCTCCTCCATGGTCAGGGCAAGCTCCACCGGCACAGCCTGCCTTTCGGAGCGGTAGAGCTCCCTGAGGCCGGAGAGCACCTTTTCGGTAGCCGCCGTTACGTCCTCCTTGGTTCGCGTGCCGAACATCCCCGCACCCCTATGCCCGGTAAGATATCCGTCGGTGAAGCCCGAGCGGGAGAACACGGCTTCAAGCGCCTCGGAAAGCTCAGCCGGCACAGGCTTGCCGTCAGCCGCCAGCCTGCAGGCCGCAGTTGCCGCCGCCACATACTCCGGGCGCTTCATCCGGCCTTCTATCTTCGCCGAGCAGACCCCGGACTCCCGGAGCCTCCCTATACTATTTATAAAGCTCAAATCCCGCAGGGACAGATCGTGCCCGGTACCCCCCTTAGCCCCAAAGGGCAGGCGGCAGGGCTGGGCGCACTGGCCCCTATTCCCTGAGCGCCCGCCCAGCATGGCGCTGAGGTAGCACTGCCCGGAAACGCACATGCACAGGGCGCCGTGGACAAAGCTCTCCAGCTCCACGTCCACGCCGTTCCCGATCTCCCGAATCTCCTCAAGCGAGAGCTCCCTTGCCAGCACGACCCTCTGGGCTCCCAGCTCCTTTATCAGCCGCGCCCCAGCCGGGGTGTGCAGGCTCATCTGGGTGGAGGCGTGCAGGGCCAGCTTCGGAGCCCGCTCCCGCAATAGGGAGAAGAGCCCCATGTCCTGCACCAGCACCGCGTCCACAGGGATCGTACAGAGATAGCGCACGAACTCCAGGGCCTCAGGCAGCTCGCTGTCCTTCAGCAGGGTGTTTACCGTCACATGCACCCGCACTCCCCGCTGGCGGCAGTA
This sequence comes from uncultured Clostridia bacterium, assembly GCA_947572385.1. GTDB lineage: Bacteria > Bacillota > Clostridia > Oscillospirales > Acutalibacteraceae > Acutalibacter. Next base: position 6,045 of record CANPBX010000029.1, on the reverse strand, counting down.
TCTCACCGCCTCTGAGAGCTCCTCCAAAGAAAAATTCTGTGCGTTGGCCCGGGCCCCGAACTGGGGCCCGCCCAGGTACACTGCGTCCGCCCCGGCCCGCACAGCCGCTTCAAGGGCCTCGCGCCCCCCTGCCGGGGCCAGCACCTCCACGGGGCTACTCATTGTCCGCCTTATCCTTCTCAAAGAAGCTCACGAGGCCCTCCTGCTCAAGCTCCGGGAAGTCCCTGATGGGGTTGCTCCTGCGGCGCCTGGGCTTTGGCTTGGGCTTCTGGGCAGGCTGGTCCTCAGCGGCTGCTTCCACGGGGGCCTGCACGGGTTTTGCCTGGGCCAGGCGTTCCTCCAAAGCAGCCAGCTTCGCTGTGAGCTCCCGGTTTTCCGCCTCAAGCCTCAGCTCGTTCTCCGAGGGCTCCTCTGCTGACTTCACAGCCTCCCTAAGGGCCGCGTTCTCATCCTCAATGGCCCGGGCCTGGATAACCACTTCCTTCATCCTCTGGATATGCTCCTCAAGCCTTGTGTTCTCCGACTCCAACCGGGCGGCCTTCTCAGCAAGCTGGGCGTCCTTCTGCGTGTCCACAGCGGACTTCAGAAGCTCGACCTTTTCCTCCTGCCATAGCTCGGCCTCGACCTCCAGCTCCTCCTTGCGCTCCTTAAGGCGTGCGGCAAGCTCAGCGTTCTTGTGGCAGTCGTCGCATATGCTCAAGGCTGTGGTGAGCGCGGCGGCCTCCCTGGTGACGAAAGGGGAGGCGGACATTATCTGCCTCATCATATCACCAACCTCGTCCGCCAGCGCCTGCATATAGGCCTCGCTCTCCCCGGTTATCAGTCCGCAGACTACACCGTTTATGTTCAGACGTACCCGCCGTCTCTCCATAAAAGCACCAATTCCTTTCACAAAAAGTTATATTATTACTATTATAGAGCAAAAACCGGCAAAAGGAAAGGTTTTTTTGCAAAATTAGCATTGCTGTCACCAGGTGGAATCATTTGGTGATTTTGACAAATTTCTCATTGTCCGGAGCATTATGTGATATTGCAGTTGCTTTTTTTAAGAAATTAGTGTATAATTCATATATCTCACCCGAACAGCAGGTTGGGATACCCTTCCTTTTCCACATATTATACTATAATTTTGAGTTTGTAAAGTTTAGGTATTGGGAATTTATTTTGAATTTATTATTCAATATGGAGGCATGGTTTCAATGAATTACTCGTTATCGGTCCCGCAGATCAAGGAGGCAGTAAAGGATAAGCTGTCGCACACCTTCGGGGTCTCGCTGCAAAACGCAACCAATGAGGAATACTATAAGGCGGTAGCCCTGATAGTCCGGGAGATGATGGCTAAGGGCCGCGCTGAGTTCCAGCAGAACGCCATGCGCACGGAGACCAAACGCATATACTATCTCTGCATGGAATTCCTGCTGGGGCGCTCTCTGAAGAACAACCTCTATAACCTGGGCCTTGAGGAAAATATGCGCGAGGCATTGTCAGAGTTTGGCATAAAGCTCGACCACCTCTATGAGCAGGAACCCGACGCCGGCCTTGGCAACGGCGGCCTCGGGCGTCTTGCCGCGTGCTTCTTAGACGGCCTTGCCACCCAGGGGTACCCGGCGATGGGCTACTCCCTGCGGTACGAGTACGGCCTATTCAAACAGAAGCTGGTGGACGGCTGGCAGACCGAGCTGCCGGACTTCTGGCTGCCCGGGGGCTCCGTATGGATGCAGGCTGTGCCGGACAACTCCGTTGAGGTGCACTTCGACGGCCATATTGAGGAGCGCTGGAACGACCAGTACCACGCCGTGAAGCATAAGGACTACACCACCGTAACCGCCGTGCCCTATGATTTGTATGTCTCCGGCAAGGACGGCCGGGGAATAAGCCTTCTGCGCGTCTGGAAGGCCGAGAACAACCAGTTTGACATGAACCTCTTTGGCGGCGGCAACTATATGCGCGCCATGGAGCAGCAGACCATGGCTGAGGTCATTACAAAGGTCCTCTACCCTGAGGACGACCACGCCGAGGGCAAGCTCCTGCGCCTGACCCAGCAGTATTTCCTAGTCTCCGCCTCTGTACAGGATATAATCAGAAGGCATCTGTTTGCCCACAGCAACCTGGACGAGCTGCCTAAGCTTGCGGCAATACACCTGAACGACACCCACCCGGTGCTGGCCATCCCCGAGATGATGCGGGTAATGCTGGACGAGTGCGGCTACGACTGGGAGAGTGCCTGGAGCATAGTAAAGCAGACTGTGGCCTATACCAACCATACGGTCATGAGCGAGGCCTTGGAGTCCTGGAAATGCGACCTGGTGAAAATGCGCCTGCCCCGTATCTACCAGATAATCGAGGAGATAAACCGCCGCTTCTGGGAGGAGATGAAGTACAGGGGAGTGGACCACGGCAAAATAGCGCGCATGGCCCCCATTAGCGACGGCTTTGTAAAGATGGCAAATCTTGCTGTTATCGGCTCCCATAGCGTCAACGGCGTGTCCGCCCTGCACAGCGACATCCTGAAGGACGACCTGTTCCACGACTTCTATGTGGAGGAGCCCCAGAAGTTCACAAACGTCACCAACGGCATAGCCCACCGCCGCTGGCTGGACCAGAGCAACCCGAAGCTGGCCTCCCTCATTACCGAGCTTATCGGGGAGGACTATATCTATAACGCCGACAAGCTCTCTGAGCTTTTGAAGTATAAGGACGACAGCTCTGTATTGGAGCGCCTGCAGAAGATAAAGCGGGAGAATAAGGAGCGCCTTGCAAAGCACCTTCAGCGCACCCAGGGCCTGGTGGTGGACCCGGATTCCATCTTCGACGTCCAGGTAAAGCGCCTGCACGAGTATAAGCGCCAGCATATGAATGCCCTGTCGATACTTGCCACCTATCAGTGGCTGCTGGACGATCCCCACGCGGACTTCACCCCCCATACCTGGTTCTTCGGGGCAAAGGCCGCGCCCGGGTACTATTTCGCCAAGCAGATCATACAGTTTATAAGCGCCCTGGCTGACACGATAAACAACGACCAGAGAGTGAACGATAAGATGAAGGTCGTCTTTGTTGAGAACTACTGTGTCACCTGGGCCGAGACACTCATCCCCGCCGCCGAGATAAGCGAGCAGATATCCCTTGCGGGCACCGAGGCCTCAGGCACCAGCAATATGAAGTTCATGATAAACGGCGCCATTACCCTGGGTACTCTGGACGGGGCAAACGTGGAGATACACGAGACCGTGGGCGACGAGAATATCCTGCTCTTCGGTATGACCGCCAGCCAGGTGGAGGAGGTCAAGCGCGCGGGGTATAACCCCATGCAGCACTATCAGCACGACAACCAGATGCGCAGGGCGCTGGACGCTCTGAACCACGGCATAAACCACAAGAACTTCAGCGATATCTATAGGGCTATAATCCAGCAGGACCGCTATATGGCCCTTGCGGACTTCCAGTCATACAGGGCGGCCCAGGACCGGGCGGTCTCCCTCTATCACGACAAGGAGCGCTGGAACCGTATGTCCCTTGTGAACATCGCCGGAGCAGGCCGCTTTGCCGCGGACAGGGCCATCAGGGACTACGCCGGGAACATCTGGCACGGCTCCCCTGTGCCCCCGGAGAAGAATCTTGCCGCAAAGATCGTGCTGTAAATTTCCGAACTATTGAGGGGAGGGGTCCAGTACCCCTCCCCTCTTAATGAGCGGTCTTGGGAGGCCGCAAGGAGGAGTTGATCATGCTGTTTAATTCACGTGACCCCAGGTACCGCTTCCCCACAGGGGCTGTAGAGGCGGGCAGGCCCATACATTTCCGCGTCACTCTGCCAAGGGAGCTGTCGTGCTCCGCGGCGCGGCTTATAGTGGAGCCGGAGAACGAGACCGCCATACTCTGCGATATGTTCTGGTGCGGTATGAACGGCGAGGAGGAGGAATGGTGGGAGTGCGACTTTACCCCTAAAAAGCAAGGGCTTTACTTCTACCTTTTCGAGGCCAGCACCTGCCGCGGAGTCCAGCGGCTCTCAAGGGGCGAGCACGGGCGCGCCATCTTTGGCGGCACCTACCGCTGGCAGCTCACCGTGTACCAGGAGGGCTTCAAAACCCCTGACTGGCTGGAGGGGGGCATTATGTACCAGATATTCCCCGACAGGTTTTATAAGGCCGGGGGCGATAAGGAGAATGTACCAGAGGGGCGCACATATCATGAGGACTGGTATGAGCAGCCGGACTGGAAGCCCAACCATGAGGGGCGTATTACAAACACTGATTTCTACGGAGGCGATCTGCAGGGAGTGCGGGAGAAGCTGCCCTATTTAAAGGACCTAGGGGTCACCTGCATATACCTTAACCCGGTGTTTGAGAGTCATTCCAATCACCGGTACGATACTGCGGATTACCTGAAGATAGACCCGCTGCTTGGAAGCGAGCAGGACTTTCGGGAACTATGTGAAAGCGCCCGGGAGCTGGGGATCCGGGTGATGATAGACGGCGTTTTCAGCCATACCGGCAGCGACAGCGTGTACTTTAACCGAGAGGGCCGCTATGAGGGTCCGGGGGCTTATAACTCCACAGAGTCACCATACTTTAAGTGGTATAACTTCAGAAACTGGCCCCATGAATACGACAGCTGGTGGGGTTTCGATACCCTGCCCAACGTGAACGAGACCGAGGAGAGCTATAACCTTTTTGTGAACGGAGAGGACGGCGTTGTGCGCCGGTGGCTGAGGGCCGGGGCCTCCGGCTGGCGGCTGGACGTAGCTGACGAGCTGCCGGACCTCTTTATCGACCGTCTGAACGAGGCTGCCAAGACAGAGGACCCGGAGGCGCTGGTGCTCGGGGAGGTCTGGGAGGACGCGTCCAACAAGTCGGCCTATGGCGTGCGCAGGCGCTATCTACTTGGGGGCCAGCTGGACAGCGTGATGAACTACCCCTTCCGGGACGCTATCCTGGGCTTTTTGCTGGGCGGCGACCCTGCGGCTTTCGCTGAGGCCGTTGAGAATATAGTGGAGAACTACCCCCGTCCCTGCCTGCGGCTCCTGATGAACCATATCGGCACTCACGATACCGAACGAGCCATTACAGTGCTCGGCGGCAGCCCTGCAAACGGGCGCGGAAGGGAGTGGCAGAGCGGGAAGCGACTCAGCCAAAGGGAGCGGGAGATAGGCCGCGAGCGGCTGAAGCTGGCTGCTGTAATGCAGTATATCCTTCCTGGAGTGCCATGTATCTATTACGGCGACGAGGCAGGCCTGGAGGGTTACCGCGATCCCTTTAACCGTGCCTGCTACCCCTGGGGCCGTGAGGACCAGGAGCTTATCGGCTGGTACAGGAGCCTGGGCAAAATGCGCCGTGAGCACCGGGAAATACTTGCCCGGGGCGGCTGCCGGGTCCGCAAGGCTGAGGGCAACCTTTTGGTGGTTGAACGCTTCATAGTGCGCGGCGCGGAGGGAGAGGACTGCGCCTTTAGAGACAGTCTAATGCTGATAATCAACCGCAGCGAGCGCCCCCAAAGCATTCTTTCCCTCTCACTGGACCTCTCTGACGCAAAGCCGGTGCTTGGGGAAAACCTGGAGGGCGTGCGGGTGCTGCGTCCGTACAGCTGCGCGCTGCTGAAATTTCGTAAAGAAATACAAACTACCCCTTGACAAAATGAGCGAAAGGCGCTATAATTAAGAAGTTGAGATAAGCGCCAGTAGCTCAGCTGGATAGAGTGTTTGACTACGAATCAAAAGGTCGGGGGTTCGAATCCCTTCTGGCGTGCCACAAAAAGTCCAGGAAACAAGCCGTTTCCTGGGCTTTTTGTTTTTCCCGGAAAGCCCTAATTTCCCCCTTTGACTACTTTTTGACTACTTTCTGAAAAATCGCCCTCTCCCTGACTACCCTCCTGACTACCGCCGGAGAGGTATCGCTCCAGCTGGATGACGGAAGCGGCCGCATCCTCTTTCTCCATGTGGGTGTATATGTTGGCAGTCATTTGGATGGTGGTATGGCCCAAGAGGTACTGGGCGGTTTTAAGAGCCTGTTTAAAATCTTTTGACAAAAATGGCGGAGTGGGAGATAATAGGAA
>CANPBX010000028.1 GCA_947572385.1 uncultured Clostridia bacterium | reverse complement strand
GCGAACTATCCCCGGCGGATATTGGGCTGGGCAACGCCGCAAATGCTTTTCGAGCGGTACATAACATAGCCCCCGAAAAATTGAACAGAAAGGGAGCGGAGCCGGAAGCGAAAAAACGCCCGGTTTGGTTTCCTGTTGCCTTTTTGCACAAAAGCGGGGGTTCCAAACGCGCCGGAACCCCCGCTTTTCACAAGTCGGGAAAATTTATTGAACTTTTTTGTAATTTAGTCTTGACATTTGGCTATTATTTTATTTTTATGCTCAAAATCTCCAGAGAGAGCTGGCCCGTCAAAGTCCAATATTACGCTTACTTCACCGCTCCCAGCACCTTATGCAGGGCCTTCCTGCTCCTGTCCTCAGCTACCGCCACCAGTTCGTCTCCGGAACGGAGCACTGTTGAGCCGTTGGGGATGGTGAGCTCGTTCCCTCTTATGAGGGATATCACAAGGGTGCCCCTGGGGAAATCCACATCCTTCAGGGCCGCGCCCTCCCAGGCTGTGTTATAGGGGAGGGTCATAGAGCATATCTCCCCCTTGCCTTCATTCAGGCTTGCGATCAGGTGCATATGGGCGCTGTCGGCCTCCTGCTCGATGAGCTGCACCACAAGCTCCGTGCTGCTCACCACATCCTTAATGCCAAGCGCCCGGAAGGTCCCGGCGTTCCTGGGATCGTTCACCCGCGCTATCACCTTTTTGGCCCCGAAATACCCGCCTGCCAGCTGGGCCGCCACAAGGTTTACCTGGTCCACCCCGGTGACTGCCATAACGCAGTCGGCATTCCTCGCCCCGGCAGCCTCCAGCACCGACACAGTGCTCCCGTCCCCGGGGAAAACCGCCGCGTCCAGCTCGTCGGCAAGCTTCCGGCAGCGGCTCTGATCCTTCTCTATCAGGCAGACCTCATGCCGCCGCTCCAACAGCAGGCGGGCGAGGCTCCGCCCAGCCTGCCCGCCGCCAACTACTATCATGCGCATTAGTCTATCCTCCTGCTTATCACCATTACGTCCCCTTCGGACAGGGCTATTCCCCCGGCTGTCTCCTTCAGCACAAACTCACCGTCCTGCCTTATCACCGCAAAAATACCGCAGCCGGGCAGGTCCACGTTGTTTGTGGACTGCCCGAAGTACCGCCTCTCCACCGGGCGCAGCTCCAGGGCGACTGTGGCGTTGCCGAAATTCACCTGCTTGTTCTCCCTTGAGGACAGCAGCTCGGTCATAAGCTTGTCGCAGGCCATATTCGTGGGGCATACCGTGCGCACGTCACCGTCAAATATGTCCTCCCGCTCCGGGTCCGCGACCCTTGCAGCCACACGCTCCACCTTAAACAGGCGCTTGGCTATCTGGCCCACGGCGATATTTAAGTTGTCGTCACCGGTAGTCACCGCCACGGCGTCGCAACTGCCAATGCCGGCCCGCCTGAGGACGTTCAGGTCCATGGGAAAGCCCGCGAAGGTCACCCCGCCGAAGTCCCGGGGCAAAAGCTCAAGATTCTCCACACTCTCGTCCACCACCACAACGCCGTGCCCCAGGCTGTCAAGGCGCTCAGCCACAGCCCTGCCCAAAAGGCCGCTGCCAACTATCAGCACATCCATCTTACTCGCCGTCCTCACCGTCGGAGCTGGCGTTATTTCCCGCCTGGCTTCCGGTGTTATTCCCCGGTGCCGGTGTAGGCGTCGCTTCAGGGTCGGCAGAGGGCTCGGGGGTGGAGGTGGGCACGCTGCTGCTCTTCAGGTCGTTATACCGCTCCACAGTCACATCTATGACCTTCACGAACTCTGCCGCAACATAGCCCGTACCGCCATTATAGGACACCTGGTACCAGCCGCCCTGCTCTGTCTCTGTGAGAAGAGCCAGCTCGTCGCCGTTTTCGACGATGCCCAGAATATTCGAGTCCGTAGACCCGCTCTCACGCACGTTCAGAGAGTCGTCCACCTCTACCTTCACAGCCTTCGCGGTGGGCTGAGGCGTGGGGGACGGGGTATTGAGTGGTATCACAGAGGAAGTGCCTGAAGCCCCTGTGCCGCTGCTGTCCTTATCCTTGTCCTTGTCTTTATCGTTTCCGCAGGCTGCCAAAGCACAGGTGAGCACACATCCGGCGAAAAGCAGGGCCAGGCCCCTCCTCATCACTATGCTGCCGGGCTTCCTGCCGTTCTCCCTTTCCATTCTGACCGAACCTTTCATTTCATTCCCGCCTTTCCCAATAATTATTATTCAATATAAGTTAGCCGCCTTCCAGCGCTGACGTTCTTAAACTATTAGACGCCGGGCCCCTCCCCAAGGTAAGCCCGCCATATAAAAAACTCACGCCCCCTTTACTAAATTTCTTTATCATATATATTCTAACATAAATTGCGAAAAAGTCTACCTGTATTTTCAAAAAACTGGTGGTTTGCGGCAACTTTTTTCAGGACGCAAAATCCATTGACAAATTCCCAGGTTCTGTGGTATAATATCAGGCGCCAAAACACACGCAGGAGAACGGCTCTGGTCCGGGGGGACAAACTCCCGGCGCTGCCGGAAAATTTCTCTCCTGCGGAGGAAAAACCAGGAGGTAATTTTAAATGGCAGTAGTATCTATGAAGCAGCTGCTGGAGGCCGGCGTACACTTCGGCCACCAGACCCGCCGCTGGAACCCCAAGATGGCCCCTTATATCTTCACCGAGCGCAATGGTATCTATATCATTGACCTGCAGAAGACTGTGCGCAAGCTGGAGGAGGCCTATAACTTCGTGCGCGACCTGTCCGCAGACGGCAAGAACATCCTGTTCGTGGGCACCAAGAAGCAGGCCCAGGAGAGCGTGAAGGAGGAGGCCGTAAGAGCCGGGGCATACTATGTGAACGCCCGCTGGCTGGGCGGCATGCTCACCAACTTCTCCACCATCCGCACCCGCATCCAGCGCCTTATGCAGCTGCGCAAGATGGAAGAGGACGGCACCTTTGAGCTGCTCCCCAAGAAAGAGGTCACCAAGCTCCAGCTGGAGATAGAAAAGCTTGAGAAGTACCTGGGCGGCATCAAGGACATGAAGAGCTATCCCGGCGCCCTGTTCATCGTTGACCCCCGCAAGGAGCGCATAGCCGTCTCCGAGGCCCGTAAGCTGGGCATTCCGATCGTGGCTATTGTTGACACCAACTGCGACCCGGACGAGATCGACTATGTTATCCCCGGCAATGACGACGCTATCCGCGCCGTTAAGCTCATTGCCAGCGCCATGGCTGACGCAGTTATCGAAGGCCGTGAGGGCCAGATGGGCGCTGCTGCCCGCCAGAATGATGCCGACGAGTCTGAGGAAGCTCCCGAGGAGAATACCGAGGAATAATCATAAACGCATATAAACAGGAAGGATGTTTTTCCCATGAATTTTACCGCTAAAGACGTAGCCAATCTCCGCGAGAAGACCGGCTGCGGCATGATGGACTGCAAAAAAGCCCTGACCGAGGCCGAAGGCAACATGGAGAAGGCTATTGACCTTCTGCGCGAGAAGGGACTTGCCGCCTCCGTGAAGAAGGCCGGACGCATTGCCGCCGAGGGCGTGGCCTTTGCAGAGGTCAGCGAGTGCGGCAAGGTTGCCGTAGCTGTCGAGGTCAACGCCGAGACCGACTTCGTTGCCAAAAACGCCGAGTTCCAGGCCTTTGTCAAGACCTGCGCCGACACCGTTATTTACGAAAATCCCGCCGACGTTGAGGCCCTGCTTGCCGCCAAAGCTCACGGCAGCGACATGACCGTTGACGCCCTTCTGAAGGACAAGATCCTCACCATCGGCGAGAACATCAAGGTCCGCCGCTTCGCCCGCTACGAGGGTGCAGTGACCTCCTATGTCCATGCCGGAGGCCGTATCGGCGTTATCGTGAAGTTTGCCGTTGACGATTCTATCGCCGCCACCGACGGCTTTAAGACCTATGCCCATAATGTGGCAATGCAGATAGCCGCCCTGAACCCCGAGTATCTGGACGAGGCCTCTGTGCCCGCCGAGCGCGTGGAGAAGGAGAAGGAGATCCTCACCCAGCAGATCGTCGACGAGGGCAAGCCTGCCAATATTGCAGAAAAGATCGTCACCGGACGTATGGGCAAGTTCTTCAAGGAAATCTGCCTTGTGGATCAGGCCTATGTGCAGGACGGCAATATGAGCGTCAAGCAGTACACTGAAAGCGTCGCCAAGGAGCTGGGCGGCGACATTAAAATCGAGGCGTTCACCCGCTTCGAGAAGGGCGAGGGCCTTGAGAAGCGCGAGGACAACTTCGCCGAGGAAATCGCCAGCATGGTGAAGTAAGAAGCTTATACTGAGGGATGCCGTGTGGCGTCCCTCTTTTGTTTTAAGAATTTTAGGAGTTTTTTATGAGAGAGTATTATGAGCTTTATATGCGGTGCTTCCCGGACTATCCCACCACTCCCGAGAATTTTAGTACATTGCTGCGGCCGGAGCTGGCGCATATAATCGAACGTCGGGACAACAGCAGGCTTATAGGCTGCGCCCTTGTACACAATAACTGCGTCCCCATGCTCTGTGTTGACAGTGAGTATCGCGGACAGGGTATAGGGTCTGGAATACTGGAAGACAGTGAGGGGTATCTTCGCGGGCAGGGAGCTGAAAAGATAGTCCTTGGCTGCGGGGAGCATTATATGCTCCAAGGCGTGCCTGAGGGTCCGGCTGTGCAATTCTTTGAAAAGCACGGCTACTCTGCCGGCTGGACCAGCATAAACATGGCGCTGGAGCTCAGCGAATTTAATGCTGATAAGCTGGACATTCCGCCTGCCCCTGATGGAGTAGGTTACCGCTTCGCGAAAGAGCAGGATATTTCCCCGCTTCTTAAGGCTGTGGAAGCGGCAGAAGCGGGATGGGTTAATATCTTCAATGACTGCTCCGACCCGGTTCTTTTGGCCGAGCAGGACGGCACAATAGTCGGGTTTGAGGTACTCTCCACAGATGGTGGGTACTTTACCGCCACAAACCAATTGGTTGGCAGTGTGGGATGTGTTGGAGTGGTTCCTCATATGCGCGAGCGTGGGATTGGGCTGGAGATGGTGTCCCATGGTGTGCAGTGGCTTAAAGAGCAGGGGTGCGATGTAGTTGAGCTAAGGTATACGTGGCTGGAGAGCTGGTATGGCAAGCTGGGATTCAAGACTGTTTCTCGGCAGTGGATGGGTGAGAAAACTTTGTAAAGTGATGGGCTTTCCTTTTGGAAAGCCCATCATTTATTTATTATGTTTGGGCGCTATCGCGCAAGGTCTTGGGGCTCTGCCCCAAACCCTGCCACCTTTGTAAAGGTGGACGAAACTTTCGCGTTATAGCTCCAAGTCCCTTAGTGAGAAGCCCATGCCCTGCAATGTCTCCGGGCGCTGCCGCCAATCCTCTTTCACCTTCACCCAAAGCTGGAGGTTTATTTTACACCCGAAGAACTCCTCCATATCCTGGCGCGCCGCCTTGCCGATCCTCTTGAGCATTTCTCCGCCCTTCCCGATCAGCATCCCCTTATGATTGGCCTTCTCGCAGTACAGCGTCACGTAGATCTCCAGCATATCCCCCCGTTCGGTCATATGCTCCGTTACCGCCGCTACTCCATGGGGCACCTCCTGCTCCAAAAGCCCCAGAACCTTCTCCCGCACCAGCTCTGCCGCCAGCACCGGCTCCGTCTGGTCCGTCAGGGTGTCCTCGTCAAACAGCCATCCCCCCGGCAATGTGAGACCCTGCAGCTCCTCCAGCAGCGCCTCCATGCCGTCTCCCTTCTCTGCGGACACCGGCACCACCGCCTCGAAGCCATACATCTCCGAGTAGGCCGCTATCTGCTCCATCAGCCTGCTCTTGTCCCCTAGGAGGTCTATCTTATTTATAGCCAGCACTGCCGGCACATGTCCCTTCTTAAACCGCCCGATAAGCTCCTCGTCTGCCTTTGATACCGGCGCGCCCGCCTGGGTCACCAGCAAGCAGGCGTCAACGCCGTCTACTGCCGCCGTCACCGACCGCACCATATAGTCCCCCAGCGGGTTCTTGGGCTTCAGAAGCCCGGGCGTGTCCAGAAACACCAGCTGGTCCTCCCCCCTTGTGAGCACGCCCATTATTCTGGTGCGGGTGGTCTGGGGCTTTTTCGACACGATGGCTATCTTCTCCCCGATCAGTTTATTCAGTATCGTGGATTTCCCCACATTGGGCCGCCCCACGATGGCGATATAAGCTGATTTTTGATTATCCATAGTTTTCCTTTTATTCTATAATAATTTAATAAACATCCACTTCGCCCTGATAGTTCCCGGCCCGCTCAAACAGCGGCCCATGGTGCCCCAGCGTAAAGGCGATATTGCTGCTGCGTATGCACATCAGCTCGTCCCCAGGCCTGATCCCCAGCCTGTCCAGCATGGGCGCTGTCAGCTGCAGCCAGCCCTCCGGCGAAACCTCCAGCCAGCAGTAGCCTCGGCCCTTGTACCCCACGAACTCCCCCTCGGGAAGGGTATAGTCCCGAAGCCCCGGCAGGTCTGCCAGTATATGCGAGAGCTTCGACGGCAAAAGCAATCCCTTTCTGGTAACGCAGAACCCCCCGGTAGCCTTGGCCCCGGTGAAAATATACACCCGCCCCTCAGAGCAGACACCGTACTCCTCCACGGCCTTCGGCGGTAGGCGCAGGCTCAGGTCCTCCCGCACCAGCGATTTCCCAAAGACGAACTTCCCGCCTTTATTAAGCTGCGGCATAACAGCCCCCTTTCGTTAGCCTTCATGTTCCATCAACCAGCCTTTTGTCCCAAAGAGACGATCTCGCACAAATCGTTCCGTTTCCACTTTAGCACCGCCCGGATATCGCCGTTCGAACATTGCTCCGGCTCCCTTATCTTCAAGGTCACGCCGGCGTAAATATCCCCCGGAGACACCTTATCATAGACCTCCTGTTCGGTCTTAAAAGTAATCCTGTCATAAGACAAATTATAGTCTTCTATGAGCCAGTCCTCCAAAGCGACCGCCAGATAGTACCCGTCCTTATCATGAAATTTTTCCGCAATATTGTCAATGGAAAGAATGGAGTAAGTTACCCGCCCATCTTTTTCCGCTCCGCTAACCACAGCAAGCCACCCCGCGCCTATCATAACGCACACCAGTATGACCGCCGCTATGCCCACTCTTTTCCTCATCGTTCCCTCACTCCCTCTTGAGCGGCACTACAAAAGCCAGCACAAAGCTTGCCGCCACCGAGCCCCCAAAAGCCCCCAGCTTCCAGCTTGTCCCGGCTATGTCCAAAATGGCTGTCCACAGCTCCGGGCGCAGCAAAACTGCCCCGCCCACAAGCGCGGCGAAAATCGCGCATAACAGCACAGCCCCAGCGGCCAGGTCTTTGACCCTGCCTATCCCGGGGTTCTGCTCCTTACACACATGGTCGCACAGCTTCTCCACGGCGGTATTCATGGTCTCCGCTCCAGTGACAAGGCCCATCGAGAGCAGTAGACAGGCCAGCTCCCCGCCGCTGACGCCAATTTTAAACGCGAAGAACAGCACATACCCGCAGGCTATCAGGTGTATGCGCATATTCCTCTCAGAGCAAAGGCAAAGCCATACCCCTCTTGCCGCGTCCCTAAAGCTGTGCAGTAAGCTCCGCCTTTTCTCGGGTCTCATTCTTCTGGGGCGTAGCTCCCGCTGGCGGGCAGGCCCAGCTCCCGCATGACCCGCTCCTCCTTCTCCCGCATACGCACCCGGGCCATACCGCCCTCCTCGTGGTCATAGCCCAGCAGGTGCAGCATGGAGTGGGCGGTCAAAAAACCTATCTCCCGCTCAAAGGTATGCCCATAGGTCTTGGCCTGCTCCATGGCCTTTGGGACAGATATGACAATATCCCCCAGGATCTTTGCGCCGGTCTCATGGTTTACGTCGTAGTGGCCGTCCTCGCCCATGGGAAATGACAGCACATCCGTCACGGAGTCCTTCTCCCTGTACTGACGGTTCATCTCCCTTATCTGGTCGTTGTCTACAAAGCTCACGCTTATCTCCGCCGGATCCGGAAAATCCTCCATCTGGAGCACTGCGTGACAGCACCTCCGGATCAGCATACGCACCCCGGTGGGCACCCTGACCTGTTTCTGCCGGTTTGAAATGATGACCCTTATCTTCTCCATATTACTCTATCCTTTCCCCGGCAGCCGCCGGCGATTTTTTGTGCCCTACTGTTTTGCCCGTCCCGCACGTTCATAAGCCCTGATTATATCCTGCACCAGCTTATGGCGCACAACGTCCTTCTCTGTAAACTTAAATATTGCGATATCGTCCACGCCTCTCAGTACCCGCACGGCCTCTTTGAGCCCGCTGCGCTTGCCGTCCGGCAGGTCTATCTGTGTAACATCTCCGGTTATCACCATCTTCGAATTAAACCCCAGGCGGGTGAGGAACATCTTCATCTGCTCCCCGGTGGTGTTCTGTGCCTCGTCCAGAATGATAAAGCTGTCGTCCAGGGTGCGCCCGCGCATATAGGCTAAGGGGGCCACCTCGATATTTCCCCGCTCCACGTACCGCCCATAGGTCTCCGCCCCAAGCATATCGAAAAGCGCGTCATACAGCGGGCGCAGATAGGGATCCACCTTCTGCTGCAGATCGCCCGGAAGGAACCCCAGCTTCTCCCCGGCCTCAACAGCCGGGCGGGTAAGGATGATCCTGTTTACCTGCTGCGCCCTGAACGCTGTCACAGCCATGGCTACTGCAAGATATGTCTTGCCTGTACCCGCCGGCCCGACGCCAATAGTCACGGTATTGTCCCTGATATTATCGCAGTAGGTCCTCTGGCCCACAGTCTTCGGCTTTATTGGCTTGCCCTTTGCGGTAATGCAGATACAGTCCCCGGCAAGCTTCGCTACCTTCTCCTCGCTGTCCTCCGCCACCATGCTCATGCAGTACCGCACATTCTGCTCACTAAGGCTCTCGCCCCCGCCTATCAGGGTGATAAGGCTGCGAAGGGCCCTTGCCGCCCGGTCGACCCTCTCCGGATCCGGGCCGCTCACCTTCAGCTCCGAGTCGCGGAATACCACTGCAACGCCGTACTCCTGCTCAATGAGCCGCATATTGCCGTCGAAGCTGCCGAAAAGCTCCTCGGCCTGCTCGATCCTGTCTACGCTTATTTTTATTTCCAATTCGTGTAAATACCTCTCGCAGTCCGTTTTTTGTCTGGCGTCTTTCCTGATTTAATGTATTATACCATAAACCGCCCCCAAAGTTCAAGTCCAAAGTATATGAAAATACCCCAAAATTTCATTAAATTGTTTGGGCTATTCTACCAGGATTTTCTGCACAAACCCTATCTCCTCCCAGCAGCGGCACCGGGCGGACAGTATGCAGAGCCCATCGGAAAAGTAAAATTCCAGCTCTTCCTCCTTCACGCTGCTCCCCTTTGGCAGCTCTGTCCTCTGGACCTCCCGGAGCTTTCTCAGGGCTGCGGCCCTGAGCTCATCCTCATTGAGCGTCCGCTTCCCAGTCTCAATGAACGCCTCTGTGCGGCGCTCCACGGTGATGGGCAGGGGTGTCCCAAGTACATTGGCCTGCCACCTGTCATGCCATACCCTAATATCCCCCTGGCTTTTGGCCATAAGGCCCAGGGGCACCCGCACCCCCAGCACCTCCAGCCATAGCGACGACCTGCGCCCGGTCTCAACCGGCTCCTCTATAGTGCCGCTCACCTGCACGGTGAACTCCCTGACGGTCTCGGCAATGACGCTTCCCCTGGCGGCACCGGCCTTTCTGTATGGCTCGGTCCTGGAGCCCCAGGGGTCCAGCTCCTCCTCATAGAGCCCGGCTATAAGCAGCTGCCCCGGAGTGACCGGCTCCCCCAGCTTCACCTCCGGCCGGCCCTCCCTGGCCTCAATTTTCACTATTTTACCTGCTCTCAGCGCCACTATATTTGATAGTTCATCCTTGTCCTCGATCTCCGGCTTCTTCGTGCCCTCCTTCACTGCCACCTCTGCAAAGCAACCGTCCGTGTTCACGCTCACCCAGCTTAGCTCCGGCAGAAGGGCCTGTATTATCCCCTCTGGATTCCCGGCCCGCATTGACTCCCTGTCTGCGCCAACATATACTCCCCCCTCCAGAGCCGCCTCCAGGACCTGGCTTGGCAGCAGGTCCTCTGTGCCTGAAACAGATACCCCCCATACAAACCCTGACAGGAACCGGAAAAGGGCTATGCCCAGAAACGCACCCAATATCAGCCCCTTCCGCGACCAGAGGCGCATGAACTGAAATGGAAGCCCCCTCTTCCTGGTCATCCTGCCCGAGGCCCCGCAGCGCCTGAATAAGGGCCGGAGCCGCTTATACCCGCCGGGCTTTACCCGGGCCACGGCCTTCCCCTCGCACCTGCCAAAGCCCCACAGCCCCATGCCCCGCTTTGCCGCCATGGTAAACAGCCTTGCGCCGTCTCCCTCCACCCGGAATTCCACATAGCCCGACAGCCAGTGGTATATACGCTCTATCATCACACCACTCCTAGTAACTGTACTCCAGGCCCATTATCACGCCCTCTATCATGGCTGAGCTCTGGGTGAGCTTTGTGAGCCGCAGCCTGCGGCCTGTAATGCGCACGGTCAGCCGCCCTGTGCGCAGCACCACCCGCTCCTCGTCGTAGTCCACAATGCCGTCGCATCCGTCCACTACCGCGCTGCGGTTTCCGGTGACGGATATTACCGCCCCGCCTGTGGGCCTCTGCTCCCTGCCCTCACTGATCTCCACTCTGGCACCCCCTCCCGGCCCTGCCCCCGGCTATCAGCAGGAACGCCGCGCACATCATCAGCAGCGAGGCTCCGCCCGTCCAGCCGCCTGGACTCAGCGCCGCTTTATAAGCCCCTGCCATGGCCTCGACCGCGCCCCCTGGCATGATCTTACCTAAAAGCTCAAAGCAGCCGGCTGCCAGCAGGCCGTGGATAAGCCTGCAGAGGAAGAATACCGGCAGCTTCACCGGCAGCTCCCGAAACATGGAGAATACCTGGATATGCACGCAGAGCCCCCCAAAGGCCAGCCCGAAGGCGAAGGATCCTGCCCCCACTCCCAGCGCCCGGGCGTCCCCTGTGCCGCCGGTGACCTCCAGCATAAACGAAAGCGACGCCGCCCACTGCTGGGGGGTGAATACCCCCACCCTTGTAAGCAGCCTCACTGCCTGCTGGAATATCCCCCCGGCATGGAGCACCGCTGTAGACCCGGCGAACAGCACTATGCATGCGCACATGATAAGTACGCTTTTAGAAGCGTCCGCTACCGAGCGGGTCAGCGCCTGAGAGCCGCTTGGCACGCCCCCATGCTCCTCCTGCTTTTGCGGTACCGGAGCCCTCAGCCCTGTGAGCACTCCCATAAGCACTGCCGGTATTGTAACTGAAAGAAACAGCCGCCAGCCTGTACCTGTGTTTCCAAATACACCCATGCCCAGATATGTCACTGTAAAGGCCAGCCCGGGATTCACGCAGAACAGGAGCATCCTCCCCGCCTGGGCCTCTGTGATCCTGCCCTCCGACAAGAGCAGCGAGGCCCCCTTTGCCCCGGCGGGATATCCGCCTATTAAGCTCATAAGTATTGGCACGGCACAGCAGCCCGGCAGCTTGAATATATGCCTGGTCACAAGGTCCAGCGGCCTGCCCAGGATCACCGCCGCCCTGGAGTTCACAGCATAGCTGGTAAGGGCCATAAAGGGGAACAGTGACGGCACCAGCACTGTCAGGCAGTATGTGACAGAGGACGATACAGAGGACTGGACAGCCCCGGGGTACAGCAGCAGGCAGAGCATAAGGGAGATAAAGGCTATGGCGCTGAGCATACGGAGGCTCCTTTCGTCTGGTCATTCTCCAAAATCATATGAAACGCGCTATCAGTATATGACCTCAAAAAGCCCTTGCAAAACCCATTGCCTTGCTGTATACTATAAGTTAAAGTGTCTCCAAAGGAATGATGAATTTGAGCAAGAAAGACACGCCTCTATTCGGCTCCGGCGTTGCGCCCTCCTGCGAATACTGCGAACATAACCTCTCCCCAGGCGGCCCTCCTGCCTGCCGCCTGGGCCTGCTGCCCGAGGACGGCATAGACGAGGCCGCCTTCGATGCCGCCTTCGACCAGTCCTACGACAGGGGCACCCTGTACTCCCGCAACAGCGCCGAGGAGAATTCCGGCAAAGCGAAAAAGGAAAAGCCCAAGAGCAAATTTCAGCAGAAGGCTGAACAGAGGGCCAAGGATAAGGCACGGGAGAAGGCAAAGCGCCAGCGAAAGCGCATGGTGGTAAACGGCCCCTGCAGATCCTTTAAGTACGACCCCTTCCTGCGCAAGCCCAATGCCCCCCCTTCCCTGCCGGAGTTTGACCCGAATGAGTTTAAGCTATAAATGGTAAGGGCCCCCGGCTTTAGACGGCGGCACATAAGGAAGCATTATAAAAAAATCCATTCGACCGGCGTGGGTAGTTCGCGCCGGTCGTGTTGTGTTGAAAGACAGTTTCAGTTTATAGAATGGGATCTGTATCTTTCCTACATAAGTAAAATAGATCTCGATCGTGACATGTTTTCGTCCTCCTATTTTTCCGGGTCGTGGATCACGTTCAATAAGCTCATTGGCGGTGGAGACGTCCAGTTCCTGTATCTACGAGTAGTCCCCTTCTCCGACGACCGCAGACGCTATGAGCACCCAGGCCGGAACTTTGACTTTATGGTTTGGCCGCACGATAACCCCGCGATAGAGGACAGCTGCCGGTCTACTCACGTCGGCCGCTATAGGTTTGCCCTGCTTATGGCCTGTGGGCACCCGCTGGCAAAGAGAAGGTCCCTGAAATTCAGGGACCTTAGCGGTGAGACTGTAATGATCATGAAGCCCGGCACAAGCCCCATAAACGGCAGTATGCTGGCGGCTGTGCCGCTGAAGGAGGATCTTTCCATTGAGTATGGGGTAATTGCCTGCTGGACAGGGATATGGAGCGGTTTTTAGAAGACCCTGAGAATGCGCTTCTGTCCTGCAATTCTCCCGCCCGTAAGATCTATCCCTTGACACTCTCCGGCTCGTCAATGCCCCAAACGCTCTCGTTGGCGAGGATCTAGCCAAGCTCCCGCCCGATCATCCCAACCAGGGTGTGTGTCTTATCACATCCGTGCTCCCAGTACATAATACCTCCAAGCCCCGCCTCCTTCACATAACGGCACTTTAAGGCGATAGCCTCCGGGTCCTCATAGCTTATAAATGTGCTTCCGTTCCACAGGTACGCGGCCCCGGCCTGCTCGTCCCAATACTTCCTATAGCCGCCCTGGGCAATGAACTCCCCGGTTATGTCGCTGTATCCGGGACCGCCCTGGCCTGTGGTAGAAGCGTGCTGGAGCAGGCCGTTGTTTTTGTCCTCCACGCCGTCCCACTTCCGGGAGTAGAACGCCGCGCCGATAATAAGCTTCCCAAGGGGCACGCCCGCCTTATGGAACAGCTCCACCATATCCACAGTTGAGAGCCCGCTGCTGTCCCCCGCGCCGGCGCGAAGGGCCGCGTGGTGTCCAGCTTCGTTCATAGATCCGTTTCGCATATCGTAGGTCATGATCTGTACATAGTCCACTATATCCGCTACTTTTGCAAGCTCTGTCCCCTCTATAAAATACTCACCGGCCCCGGCAGCTATGGAGACGCTGCGGCTGCCCAGCCGCTCCCTCAGCGCCTTCAGCAGCAGGGTGAAATTTTCCCTGTCCTTTGGGTCAGAGGCTACCCCCGCCTGGCTGCTGCATGGGTATTCCCAGTCGATGTCAATGCCGTCCAGCCCGAAGCGCTCAACGGCCTCCAAGCAGGACTTGGCAAAGCTCTCACGCCCCTCAGCTGTCATGGACATCTCGGAAAACCCTCCCGCGCCCCAGCCGCCCACAGAGAGTATGATCTTAATTTCGGGCCTCCACTGCCGGAATTTTTCAGTCAGGCCGATATTCGTGAGCATAGACATATCCAGCTCATTCCCCTTGACCAGCCCGAAGGCCAGGTTGATGTGGGTAAGGCAGTTTAGGTCCTCCTTAGTGAACATGGGCAGCGAGTCGTTCATGGCATAGGCTAATGCGTATTTTTGCATTTTGCTGTCTCCCTTATGCGCTATTTGCTCTTCCTCAGCCTGATAACATTCCATGAGGCTGCGCCCAGCCTGGACTTCAGCACGCCGCCGTCCAGTTCGTCCTGACCGGATACGGCATGCGGGGCGACAGTCTCGCCTGCCGCTGAGTTCACGGCCTTGAAGTCGCCGTGCTCCAGCGCGATATGCTCTATAAGCCCGTAGCCCGCGAAGCCGCGCAGGTCGGTCTCAAGGGTGATCTCGTCGGCGAGGTCACGGTTTACGGCGAAGATGGTAAGCTCATCTTCTTCGTCGTTCCATACGGCGGCGGCCTCCACGTCGGTCACGTCGGTAAACTCCTTGGTGTCGTGCTTTGACGACCGCAGGGCAGTGTTCAGGGCCACGCCCCTGCCATACTTGGAGGCGTGAAGGTAAGGATAGTAGATAGTCTGCCGCCAGGCGGGGCCGTTTTCCTCGGTCATGATGGGGGCGATAACATTCACCAGCTGTGCCAAGCAGGCCATGCGCACACGGTCTGAGTGCTTTATCAGGGTGATCAGCATGAGGCCCACTAAGAGGGCATCCTCAAAGTTGTACTGGTCCTCCAAAAGGTGCGGGGCCACGGACCAGGGCCTGTTTCCCATTGTGTCGCTGTCTGCGGCGTCACTATGGAACCAGACATTCCACTCGTCGAAGCTGAGCATTATGTCCTTCTTTGCCCGCTTCTTGGCCTTGACAAAGTCGCAGGTGGAGACGACGGTTTTTATAAAGCGGTCCATATCGTCAGAATAGGCCAGGAAATTGGCTGTGTCATTCAGACGGTTTCCGTAGTAAGTATGCAGGGAGATGTAGTCCACGCTGTTGTATGCCTCCTCAAGCACCGTGGCCTCCCACTGTGGATATGTCGGCATTCCGGTATTTGAGCTGCCGCAGACCACCAGCTCTATAGACGGGTCGATCTGACGCAGGGCCTTAGCCGTCTCATCTGCCAGGCGCCCATACTCCCGGGCGGTCTTATGGCCCACCTGCCAGGGACCGTCCATCTCGTTTCCAAGGCACCATGTCTTGATATTGTGGGGCTCCTTCACGCCGTGGGCGGCGCGCAGGTCACTGTACTTGGTGCCTGAGGGGTGGTTGCAGTATTCCAGCAGATCGCAGGCCGCCTCAATGCCTCTGGTGCCAAGGTTTACTGCCATCATCAGGTCCGTACCCGCTTTCTTTGCCCAGCGGGCAAATTCGTTTACGCCTACCTCATTTGTCTCGGTGCTGCGCCAGGCCAGCTCCAGGCGGCGGGGACGCTCTGCCACCGGTCCCACGCTGTCCTCCCAATAGAAGTTGGAGACAAAATTTCCGCCGGGGTAGCGGACAATGGGCACCTGGAGCTCCCGCACCAGGTCCAGCACATCCCGGCGGAAGCCCTCCTCGTCGGCGCTTTCATGTCCGGGCTGGTACACGCCGCCGTACACCGCGCGGCCCAGGTGCTCCACAAAGGAGCCGTAGACGCGCTTATCTATGCGGCTGATTTGAAAATCCGGGTCCAGGGTCAGGCGGGCAAATTTTTTATCCATAAGACAATACCTCCAATTTTTGATTGTATTATACACAACTGGATGGAGAAAGGCAATAGAAACCTGAGGATTTCACAGTGCAATTCCCATAGCCAGCTGCGCGGCTGTAAATATTCCCATAAGTACAGGCTGGTGCAAAAGATATATTACCAGGCTGTGCCGCCCTACAAAGGCCAGCGGCCTGACCCCAGGCCTCAGCCTGTCCATCACCTTCCGGCGGGAGCCTATGAGCCGCCACAGGAAATAGCCGCAGAGGTACAGGCATAGCCACGGTATCAGCGGGAAATAGTCCGACGACCAGAAGCCCGGGCCAGGCAGGCCAAGGACCGCCAAAAAGTCCCATTGGTAGAGCCATGGGGGAAGCGGACAGAGCCTCAGGCCCTCGAAGCCGATATATCCCGAGGGGACCTCCCGGGTGAGGAAGAAGGCCAACGCGGAGAGGGTAAGGCCCAGGCCCGCAGGAAATGGCGGCAGGTCCAGCCTGTTCCACAGGGCCCATACCGCGCACTGCACCAGGGCGCTGAGCCCCAGCAGGTAGAGCACCCCGAAGATAATGCGCTCTGAGGGCATTGCAAGGGCCGTTGCCAGGGTCACCAGGATCCCCGCGCCCAAAACCGTCAGGCCGTGGCGAATGGGCCTCCTTGAGAGGCGGAAGCAGAAGCCGGAGAGCAGTATGAAGCCCCAGCAGATGCTCTGCTGCCAGATATACCCCGCGGGACCGGTGTACCAGCCTATGGGTATACCCATTATATGCACCACGTCATATAGCGCGTGGTACAGTATCATGTTTATTATGAGCACCCCTCTCACGGTATCAAGGAGGTCGTACCTCTCCCGGCTCAATAGCCCAGCTCCCCTCTCAGGGACTCATCGTCCTCAACCCAGCCTTTAACGTCTATGACCCTATAGCTCTCCCTGTCGTCCCGGACGATGACACGGGCTATACCGGCGTTTATAACCAGGCGCTTGCACATTGAGCAGCATACGGCGTTCTTTATATAGCTGCCGTCCCGGACCTCCATGCCGGTGAGATACAGGTCTGCGCCTATCATATCCTTTCGGGAGGCGCTGATTATGGCGTTGGCCTCGGCGTGTACCGAGCGGCAGAGCTCGTAGCGCTGTCCCCTTGGTATATCCAGCTTCTGGCGAAGACAGTAGCCCAGGTCCGAGCAGTTTGCCCGGCCCCTTGGCGCGCCTACATAGCCTGTAGACACTACCTCGTCGTCCTTTACGATCACCGCGCCATAGTGGTGCCGCAGGCAGGTGCACCGCTGGGCCACGGTCTCAGCCAGGTCCAAATAGTAGTTTATTTTATCCCGGCGCTCAAATGCTTCCATATTTCTGCCTCCCGAAACAGGTTTTCGTATATTTTATCATATATGAAGGAGAAAGGCAACTTTACTTTTCTGCCGGAAGATGGTAAAATATCAGAAGTAAGTTTTGTGGGGTGAGGATATTTGTACGGCTCCTTTGCGGGCGGCTTAGCCGCCGTCAGCTTTATCTGCTTTTTCCAGCTCTGCGGCCTGTGCCTAAGCGCTGTTATATTTACCCGGGAATCCCCGGGGCCCAGGGTACTCCTTGGCAGCGTGCTCGGAAGCGTCTGTATGCAATGGCTCCCGGCGCTCACAGGCTTTGCCCTCGGCTTCACCCGGGCAGGCCATCTGGCCGCAGCTGTTATAGCCGCGCTTATCACCTGCGGGGCGTTGATATGGGCTAAAAAATCAGGCCGGGCTGTGGCTATAGGTATCAAGGAGATCCCCCGCGCTTTCCTCAGGCATAAGTTTTTATTTTTTGTGCTTGCCCTCTCTGTGGTTTACTGCATTCTCGTCCCGCGCTCCTTTTGCTGGCATGGCAATGTGATCTATAGCAGCCAGGCCACCTACGGCGACATGTCCATGCACCTGAGCTTTATCACCAGCCTTGCCCGCCAGGGGACCTTCCCGCCCAACTACTCCCTGCTGCCCGGGACGCGGCTGAGCTACCCCTTCCTCTCCGACAGTATTTCCTCCAGCCTCTACCTCCTTGGGGCCTCCCTTAGGCTCTCCTACTGTCTGCCCATGCTCCTTGCCGGCTGCCAGGTGTTTTTCGGGGGCTGGCTTTTCCTCCGCACGCTCTTAAACAGTGATAAGAAGGCCGGGCTGGCCTTTACCTTCTTCTTTCTCAACGGCGGGCTGGGGCTTATGTACTTTCTTGGCGGCGGTGAGGGTAATTTCTCCCGGATATTCTATGCCTACTATGAGACCCCGACCAACTATACCGCAGAAAATATCCGCTGGGTCAATGTTATAGCCGACATGATGCTCCCTCAGCGGGCGACACTGTTTGGCTGGACCCTGCTGTTCCCGGCCCTGTATCTGCTTACAAGGGCTGTTTTCCACCATAGGCGGCGGTACTACCTCTATGCCGGGCTCATGGCCGGAGCCATGCCCATGATACACACCCACTCATTCCTGGCCCTGGGCCTAGTCTGCGGCGCCTGGCTCACGGCACGGCTGTTTCGGGATAGCGGGCTTTCCAGCCTGGCTGTGCGCATTGGTAAGCTGCTGATACCCCTGGGGCTCATAGCCATGGTGATAATGCAGGCCATACTCTCCCCGGAAGACAGGAATAACTCCGACAGGCTTTTAGGGCTGTTCTTCTCTGTGTTCTCTCTCTGGGCCGGGACGCTTCTGCTGCTTATCATAAACTCCCTGCGCAGGCGAAAGCTTAGATCCATTATATTCACCTGGGGCGTACTATTGCTGGCGGCTTTGCTGCTGGCCCTGCCCCAGCTTTTCACCTGGACCTTCAGGCAGGTGTCAAGCGGCGGCATGGTCCGGGGACACTTCGGCTGGATCATAGGGGATGACAACTATCTCTGGTTCTACCTGAAGAATATAGGACTTGTGTGGGTCTTCGCCCTCCTGGGGCTGCTGGCGGCTGATAAAAAGTCCTTCGCCCGGTACTGCCCCTGTATGGCAATATGGTTTGTGGCGGAGCTTGTAGAGTTCCAGCCAAATGATTATGACAATAACAAGCTTTTGTATGTGGGCTTCCTGTTTCTCTGCTGCGCGGCGGCTGACTGGCTTTGGAGCGCCATAGAGCTAATACCCAAGCGGGCGGCACAGTATGCCACGGCAGTGCTCCTGGCTGTGATACTGGCTGCTCCGGCGGCGCTGACTTTAGGCCGGGAGTTCATGGCCCGGTATGAGATATACGGCACCGGCGCCATGGGCCTGAGCCTGTTTATAGACGACCAGCTTCCAAAGGACGCCGTTATAATGACCGACCAGCGGCATAATAACGAGGCAGCGGCCCTGAGCGGAAGGAATATCGTCTGCGGCTCTCCCATCTACCTCTACTACCACGGCCTCAACTACTACCAGCGGGAACACGACCTGCGGCCTATGTATGAGGCTCCGGGGGAAAACCTCCCCCTCTTTGAGAGGTATGAGGTAGACTATGTGCTCATAAGCGACTTTGAGCGCAGCTCATACAACGTAGACACCGCCTGGTTTGAGGAGAATTTCTTCAAGGTATTCGACGACGGCGGCAGGGCCCTTTATGGGGTGAGGGCCGAATCATGAAAGGATGTGTGGATATGACCGCTTCGCTATCAGACCCGGGGGTTCTGCGTGAGCTTCTCCAGCGCCACGGCTTGCGTATGTCAAAAGCCATGGGCCAGAACTTTCTCATAAACCCCTCGGTCTGCCCGCGGATGGCGGAGGCCTGCGGAGCCGAGGGCTGCGCTGGGGTGTTGGAGGTCGGTCCGGGGGTCGGTGTGCTCACCAGGGAGCTGTCCCTAGCGGCCCGTAAGGTGGTCTCTGTGGAGCTGGACCATAGGCTGCTGCCTATTCTTGAAGAAACTCTTTCCGGGTATGACAATGTTGAGATAGTACAAGGGGATATACTCAAGCTTGACCTTCACAGGCTTATAGAGGAAAAATTCGGCGGCGGGCCAATATGCGTCTGCGCAAACCTTCCCTATTATATCACGTCGCCGGTAATAATGGCGCTTCTGGAGGGCAGCCTCCCCCTAAAAGCCGTGACCGTCATGGTCCAGAGGGAGGCGGCCCAGCGGCTCTGCGCCCCGCCGGGGGTGCGTGAATGCGGGGCGGTAAGTGTGAGCGTACACTACCGCAGCCGCCCTAAGGCGCTATTCGGGGTGGGCCGGGGAAGCTTTATGCCGCCGCCCAAGGTGGACTCCTCGGTCATACGCTTTGACATCCTTAAGGATCCGCCGGTAAGGGTCCGGGATGAGGGAGTATTTTTCCGGGTCGCAAGGTCCGCCTTTGCCCAGCGGAGAAAGACCGCCGCAAACTCTCTGGCAGGGGCCCTGCGGCTTCCTAAGGCGCTGATAGAGGGGCGCTTGTCCGAGGCGGGGCTTGCACAGAATATCCGGGCCGAACAACTGACTTTGGAGCAGTTCGGGGCTCTGGCGGACGCGCTTACCGATGATATGCTTGGGGGTGAAGGGAATGAGTGAGCTTGAACGGAAGCTGTACCGCTTCCTCTTACTGGTTGACGGTTCAGCAATACTTGTCGGCATGGTGGCCGGCCCCCTGAGGCACACCTCCTTGGCTATAGGCGCGGCAGCATCCGCGGCGCTGATATCCGTCTGCCTGATACTCTATGGGCTGCATTTCTGGCCGCGTCAGTGATAGTAAAAAATAGGGCCCGGGGTATTTTCCCCGAGCCCATTTTTTATTTAGTGCCGTCCTGCGCCGCCGCCATGTGAGCCGCCCCCGCCGTGGAAGCCTCCTCCACCGCCGAAGCCGCGGCCTGCGCCGCCTCCGTGGGACCTGCCGCCTTGGCTGAAGCCGCCCTGGTGTCCACCACCAAAGCCGCCTCTCGGACCGCCGAAGCCTCCGAAGCCTCCAGGCCTATGGCCCGACGGCGGGGGTACGCCCCAGTAAGTCCTGCGGCGGCTATTCATCATGCTCCCAAGCCACATACCCCGCCAGAAGCCGCCGCCACCGCCTCCTCCGGGACCGCCTCCCCGCGGGCCCCTAAAGAAGCTGAATATGAACAGTATTATCGCCACTACGACTACCACCCTGATAATGGCGAAGGCTATGGTCTTTATTGTGCGGAAGGGGTTCCAGCCGCTGAAATGGCCGTCATCATTCCAGTTATCGTCACTGTACTCATAGTCCGGCTCGGGGAACGGGTCGTTCCTGCCGGGGCCCTTCTCATAGTAGGAGCGCATCTCTGAGAGCATTACGTCGAAGGTCTTTTCCACTCCCGCTTCGTAGTCCTCTTTTGCGAAGTCCGGCTCCAGGTATTCAGTCAATATATTGTCCAGTTCTTTTTCGCTGAAATAGTCGTCAATGCCGTAGCCCGCCTGGGCGTAGTAGTTCTCCTCGCCTATGGCAAGCACCAGGAGAAGCCCATTGTTACGCTCTGCGGAGCCGATACCCCAGGAATTGAACAGCCGGTAGGCGTAGTCTTCAATGCTCTCTCCCCCCAGGAAATCCACGGCAACTATTACTATCTCGGCGCCGCAGTCCTCGAAAAGCTCCTGGTTTTCTGAGATCATCCTGCGCTCAGTGCTATTGGAGAGCACACCGGCAGAGTCCAGCACATACTTGTTCTCAGGCCTGTCGGGTATGGCGGCAAGGGCTCCGGGAGCCATTGCTATAGAGAATATCAGTGCAAAGATCAGGCTCAAAACAGATACAGCGCGTCTTTTCATTAAGCTGCCGTTTCCTTTCTCAGTCAAACATGCTGTCTATCATATCGCTCATCCCGTCCATGAAACCGTCCACGCCCTCCTCAACGGCGCTGCCAAAACCATCGGCCCACTGCTCCGCCGCATCCTTAAACTCAGCCCTGCCGACAGTCCCGGCACTGGTCTCATCAACAGATGAGGTATTTGAGATGAACACCGCCATTTTCGACACCATCGCCATAGGCCGCAGGCGGTCTACCTTGCGGTTGAACTCCATGGCGTCGTCGTTATAGCTGCTGCGGCTTATCTTGTCCTGCTCGGACCTCATCTGCAGAATGAGCTGATCCGGATATTTCTTATCCTTCTCACTGAGCCCGGCCTTATTCAGCTCCGCCGCCAGCTCCTCTGCCGGGGCGTCCAGGGCGCGGTTTGCCGCTGCCTCCGATAAAAAGGTGCCGTCCTCGGACCAGGTGTTCTCAGAGAGCCTGACCTGGTAGTCCAGCTCGTCTATCAGCTCCGCAAGCTCCGGGGAGCTGTCGCTATAGCGCCCGGCAATAGTGAGCAGGTCCTTGGCGGCGGCCCGGCGCTCCTCAAGGCCGTCACAGATGGAATACCCCGCCTTGTCGTAGTAAAACGAGCCGCTCATATCCTCCCTAAGGCGCCCAAGGGAGCGGTTTATCCCAATGGGTATGGAAACGGCTATAGCCGCACCCATAAATATCCCCGCCACCACGTTCCTTTTTCTCATGAAACTTCACCCTCTCCAATCTTATTCTGTCTTATCAGGTATGGATGTCAAGAAGCTTCTGCTTGAGCTCGCCCTCAAGACGGCCTATCTCGGCCTCGGCAGCACGGCGCTTCTGCCTGCCCTCGTCCTGTATCTTTACTACCTCGTCCAAAGTCTGTATCAGGGACATATTGGTGTGCCTCAGAGTCTCCATATCCACTACGCCGCGCTCGGTCTCCCTGGCGGTCTCAATAGTGCTCATCTTCAGCTTGTCGGCGTTGCGCCTTAACAGCTCGTTTGTCATGTCGGTGACCTCACGCTGGGCTCTTACGGCCTGCTCGGAGTGGGCAAGCCCCAGGGCCAGCACCATCTGGCTTTTCCAGAGGGGTATAGTATTCACCAAGGTTGACTGTATCTTGTCGCTCATGAGCTTGTCGTTATTCTGTACGAGCCTTATCTGGGGCGACATCTGCACACTCACCATGCGTGTGAGCTCCAGGTCGTGGAGCTTTTTCTCAAAGCTGTCGCACTGCTGGGCAAAGTCGTTTGCTGCCTGGGCGTCCTCTGCCAGCCCACTCCGGCGGGCCTTGTTCTGCATTTCTACCAGGGTCGTCGAGCGCTCAAGGTTCAGCTTTTTCTTGCCCGCTATAATGTACATAGTGAGCTCTTTATGGTAGTTGAGGTTCATGTCATAGAGCTTATCCAGCATCACCACGTCCTTCATAAGCTGAACCTGGTGGCTCTCAAGGGCCGCGGCTATCTTGTTCACATTGGTCTCGGCGCTGTCATACCGGGACTTCATAGCCAGTATTTTGTTGCCGGTATTTTTAAAGCGCCCGAAGAAGCCCTTCTTCTCCTCCTCATCAATGTCAAACCCCTTGAGCTCAACGACCAGGCTGGATATCTGGTTGCCCACCTCGCCCAAGTCCTTTGTGCGCACATTATTCAGTGCCGTGTCCGAAAAGCTGGCTATCTTCTTCTGGGCCGCGGAGCCGTACTGCATAACGATGGTGCTGTTGTGCAGGTCTATCTTCTGGGAGAAATCCTCCACCATCTTGCGCTCCTCATCGCTGAGCATACTCTCGTCCAGGGCCTGCGCCCCGGCCTCGGCCTGCTGAGGCTGCTCGGGCTCAGCCACGCCCTCAAGAGTAAGTGACGGAGCCTGTGGAGCCTCCTGCTCAAGGGTCAGTTTTATTTCATTTTCCATCGTCTCGCAACTCCTTTGGTTTTTATTATAGTATGTGAATTTTACGGCTTCTGGTATAAATTCTTACGGGTTTATTAACTTAGCTTCCCGCTTCACATATTCAAAAATCTTAGGGTATCTTATCAAGATCTATAGTATAATTGAAGTCAACTACCGCCGAGAATATATCTCCCTCCTTCGTAACGCCATTGGGCTCTCCGAAATATATCAATGTATCGCTCTCTTTTTTTAATCTGATCTCTCCACTGTGCCCGCTGTAAAACTCCTCACTGTCTCCCTCTGTCGGCGTGAGGATATACTCGCTCTCCTCCTCGCTATAGGCGCCCCTCAGTTCCTCTGTGCCACGCTCAGAACTATAAAAGGTGAAAAGAAATTTTCCGTCCGTTGTCAGTATCACTGACGGGTCATACCCATCGTCCGCGTCTGAGCCGTACTGCTTATAGCCTTTCCAGCCATTTGGCTGGTAACCGTCTGGAAAAAGCGAGGATGGATCCGTCGAGATCGGCTCCGTTTTTTCGGCACATGCAATTAGGCAGAAAAAGGACAAGGAAATACAAAGCAAGACTGCTATGACCTTCATAACAACATATGCTCCTCTCTTACCCCAGCTTCGTCCCCTTTTCTTCTACAAACCCCTCCTGCTTGAGCATAGTCTCAAACACGGTGATATCCGCAGAGATGTCCATGGCCTCGTCGGTAAACAGGGAGTCAAGCTGCTTCTCAAATGCGTCGGCTACAGTGTGCATCATGCCGGCAATATTGAACATGGTCGAGGTGATGTTCTCCCCCTTCACGGACTGCTTTGAGAGGTGCTCGTAGCTGCCCAGCAGCTTCAGGGTGGTGGGCAGATAGTAGTTCATGAACTTGCGTATCTGCGGGGCCTTCTCCGGGTGCTTTGCTATATAGCTGAAGATATCGGCGGAAGCCCGCTCCATGCGGTCGATGTCCGCAGAAAGTGCCTCGTCCGGGATGGCGTCGTTGGCGGCCCGGAGCTGGCGCAGGTACCCGTAGCCGTCGTCGATTATCTTGTCCACCTCGGGGTTGCCGGTGCGGGATCTCTTCTCGGGCTCCGGCTCCTTCTTCGGCTCAGGGGCAGGCTCGGGCTTTGGCTGAGGCTTCTCGGCCTCTATGGGCACGAACTGCTTCTTTCCCTTAAAGAGCGCTCCTGAGAGGAAGAACACCAGAGCTACCACAATGGCGAATGCTGCGAAGTTGGCAGGCTCCGTCATGGGGCCGTTCATAGCGTACAGCAGCGCCGCTATGCCTGTGATATAATATTTTGCAGGGCTTCCCGTGCGCACCAGCTTCATCTGGGGCTGGGGCTGATGGGGCATTTTCGGCGGCGGCACAGGGGTCACACCCTGTGGAGGGCGGTAATGCCCCTGCTGGGTATAGGCCTGCTGCTGTGGGGAAGGCCGCGCCTGCTGCTGTGGAGGCCTTGTCTGCGTTGTGCTCTGAGCATTCGGGGGCGGCGCGTTTTTCCCCTGGTACCGGTAGGTATATCGATAGCTGCCGTCAGGCGGCTTATCCTGCTGGGACTGGGCGCGCCTTACCTCCTCCTGGACTGTCCGGGCGGCGGACTGCACCGCCGGGCCCACTGTGTTCAGCGCCTGGTCAAGCCCTGCCGCCGCCTTTCCCAGGCCCTCAGCCAGCTTGTCGGCGCCAGGTATATTTGCCCCGCTCAGGGTCTTGTACATTTGGGAGGAGCGGTATTCATTCTCCACGGGCCTATTATTCTGATTCATCAGGGTCTCCTTTCGGTTTGGAAACTTCCCGGATATTTCACCATTATTATTTTACGTTCTATTGGGCCCCATGTCAACTTAATTTTCTATTAAGATATACTGTGAATGGAGCTTTTTCACCGCTTCGCCCTTTGCTATCCCCACTGAGAAGGCCGTGGCGGCCCCCGCAGACATTGCCCAGCCCAAGGCCCCTGTAAGGCTCCCCTCCTGTATGAGGCCGTAAATAAATCCTGCAACGAAGGAATCCCCCGCCCCGACAGAGGATATCTCATCCCCCGGTATAGCTTCACGCTCCACTGCCCAGCCCTCCTCGGTGAGCAGCAGCGCCCCGCCGCCCCCAAGAGTGACAGCCACGTTTCTGGCTCCCATAGCCTGGAGCTTCCTGCCGTATTCTACGGCCTCCCCCGCCTCTCTAAGCTCTGTGCCGAACACCTCCCCCAGCTCCTCCAGGTTGGGCTTTATGAGGAAGGGCCCCCCGCGCGCCGCCTCGGTGAGCGCCGGGCCGGAGGCGTCCACAATTATCTTCACCCCTGCGGGAGCAGAGTCCATTAGCCAGGCATATACGTTATCGGGCAGGGAACCGGGCACGCTGCCCGCCAGCACCAGAAAATCCCCCGGGCTGAGCTCTGAGATATTCTTCGCCAGCGGCTCCAGGTCACCGAGAGCTATATCGGGCCCGCCGCCGTTCAGGGCAGTCTCCGGCTGGCTGCCGGGGAGGATCTTCACATTCACCCGGGTGAGCCCGTCCTTTAGCTCCACGAAGTCTGTCCGGCAGCCCTCGCGCTCCAGCAGCGCGGCAAGCTCCCGCCCGGTGAAGCCCGCGGATATGCCCGCGGCTGCTGTGTCTATGCCCAGGCTTTTTAGCACGAGCGACACGTTTATCCCCTTGCCTCCAGGGATAAACTCCGGGCTGTTATAGCGGCAGACGCCGCCGGGATCGAATCTGCCGGGGCGCAGGAACATGTCCAGGGCCGGGTTTAGGGTCACGGTGTATACCAAGGTCATTACCTCCTTATACTTAATTGCAATAATATAGTATTTTAACATGTAAAAAAACTTTTTGCAATCGAGTCATATATGTATTTTCCCCGGACTTGCGGGCCACACTATCAGGGAACAAAAACCTTACGGAAGAAAGGGATAAGCTATGAAAACAAAAAGTTTTTTGATTTTTTCCGCCTGCTGCCTTATGGCCCTGATGCTCACCGGCTGCGGCAACGGCAAGGTAGAGAGTGCGGCCTCCAAGCTTGGGGACGATATCAGCAATACCGTCAGCCGGGTCGAGTCGGCCCTGGACCCGGACCATGACGATAACTCCAGCGGCTTCCCCGACGAGGATGAAAAAAGCAGCATGCCCGACTACTCCAGCAGCCAGGGCGGCGGTATCAACAGCGGGGACGACGATATTGAGAACGGCACAGAGAGCGACGGCCAGGTGAGCAGCGATGTAAGCGGCCTTGACGATGACAGCAGCGCCGATCCCAGCAGTGAGCGGACAAAGGATCTATAAGCTATATCGGGCGCCCCGGGCGCCCCTTTCTTTTTTCTTATTCTGAAAACTCCCTTGAATCTCTTATCAATACGTGCTATAATATTCAAATTCGACACATCTTTTCGGAGGTTTATTCCCATGCAGTACATAAAGAAATTTATAGGCACTAAGGCCTTTTACATGTCGGTCATAGCTCTGCTGGTGCCAATGGTGATACAGCAGGGCATTACCCAGTTTGTAAACCTTTTGGACAATGTGATGGTGGGCAGGCTCGGCACAGAGCCTATGTCCGGCGTGGCGATCGTAAACCAGATTATTTTTATCTTCAACCTGACTATTTTCGGCGGCATGTCAGGGGCGTCCATTTTCGGGGCCCAGTATTACGGCAAGGGGGACATGGACGGCCTCAGGCATACCCTGCGCTTCCGGCTCATATTCGCCGTGGCTATGGGAGGGCTGGGAATATTGGCGCTGATATTCTTCGGGGAGAGCTTCTTCATGCTGTTCCTGCACAGCGAGGCCTCAACGCCCCAGGAGATAGCCTCCACCCTCAGCTATGCCAGAAGCTATATGTGGATAATGCTCTGGGGGCTCCTTCCCTTTGCCGTGTCCAACTGCTATGCAAGCGTCCTGAAGGACACAGGCGAGACCTTTATACCAATGGTGGCAAGCGTTATCTCCATAGCCGTAAACCTGGTGCTGAACTATCTGCTTATCTTCGGCAGCTTCGGCTTTCCGAAAATGGGCGTCGCAGGCGCGGCGCTGGCTACGGTGATAGCCCGGTATATAGAGATGGGGTATCTTATCCTTGAGAGTGTGCGGCACAAAAAGAAGTTCCCCTTTATGGAGGGCGCCCTCAGCAGCCTCAAAGTGCCCCTGCCCCTTGTTAAGCGCATAGTTATGACCGGCACGCCCTTAATGCTCAACGAGAGCCTCTGGTCCATGGGCATCTCCATGATAACCGCCTGCTATGCCACCCGCGGCCTGGCGGCTGTGGCTGCCAGCAACATCAACGGCACTGCCTTTAACCTGTTCTCTATGCTCCTCATGTCCATGGGCGGCGCTGTTGCCATTATTTGCGGGCAGCAGCTTGGGGCCAATGACATAGAGGGAGCGAAGGACTCTGTGCGCAAGCTTACGGCCTTTGGCGTAGCCCTAAACATAGTGATGGGCCTGCTGCTGATCGCCAGCTCCGGGTCGATACCCATGATATACAATACCGAGGCCAACGTGCGTGAGCTTGCCGCCCAAATGCTCATAATATCCGGGGCCTTCCTGCCCCTGGGGGCTGTTACCAACTGTTCGTACTTTGCCATACGCTCCGGCGGGCGCACCTTCATCACCTTCCTTTTCGACTGCGCCTACACCTGGGTGGTCTGCCTGCCCGTGGCATTTTTTCTCAGCCGCTTTACCTCTATCAGCCTTCCCTGGATGTTCTTCCTGGTGCAGTGCGTGGACTCCGGGCTTAAGGCAGTCATATCGCTCATTATGCTCAAGTCTGGAATCTGGGCCAAGAATGTGGTCAATGCCTGAGAAAGGAAATATACGTTTACTATGGCAAAGGAATATGCTTTTGACGCGGTCATCCATGAGGTGCCCGAGAAGGGCGGCGCGTACGTGGTCTTCCCCTGGGATATCCGTCAGGAGTTCGGGAAGGGGCGCGTAAAGGTACACGCTGAATTTGACGGCATTGCGTACAACGGAAGCATTGTAAATATGGGCGTGAAGGATGAGCAGGGAAATATCTGCTATATCATCGGGGTTTTAAAGTCCATACGCAGGCGCCTTGGCAAATCCGAGGGTGATACCGTACATGTGACCTTATCTAAAAGATAGCCCCGGCTCCTGCCGGGAAGCTGTGAAGTTTATATTTTGCCGGAGGGATAAAAATGAGAGACGAAAAATATCCGTATCTTTACGAGACTCACTGCCACACCTGCTGGGGGAGCGGCTGTGGGGTGAGCACGCCCTATGAGATGGCCGGGGCCTACTATGAGGCCGGGTACGCCGGGATGGTGTTCACCGACCACTTCCTTTTGGGCAATTCTGCTGTCCCCAGGGAATGGCCCTGGAGGGAGAAGATGGAG
Organism: uncultured Clostridia bacterium; assembly: GCA_947572385.1. Lineage (GTDB taxonomy): Bacteria > Bacillota > Clostridia > Oscillospirales > Acutalibacteraceae > Acutalibacter. Next base: position 2,939 of record CANPBX010000028.1, on the reverse strand, counting down.
CGGTATTATTCCGTGTACCTTGCTGCCCGGGAGTGGGCCCAGGGGAAGGACTTCGACGTGCTCTTTGGCATTGAACATAACTACGGTCACGGAAAGGAAGTGCTGACCTATGGCATTGACCTTGACTTTTTGCTGAGTGATCCCGATATACACCTTTTGCCCCTGTCGGAATATTCCAGGCTGGTCCACCAGTGGGGAGGGTTTATCTCTATGGCCCACCCCTTCAGGGACCGGGACTATATAGATATGAGCGTTGGGCCTGAGCCGGAGTATCTGGACGCTCTGGAGGTCTATAACTACCATAACTACCCTGAGGAAAACGAACAGGCTGTGGAGCTGGCGAGAGCAACCGGCCTGCCGGGGACCTCGGGAGGGGACGTGCATATCTATACCGACGGCGGCATCAAAAACGCAGGGATAGCCCTGCCCAGAAGGGCCCGCACTGGGAAAGAGCTAGTGGATATCCTGCGCTCCAGGGATTACCGAATCGTCTATAACGGAGAGCTTATTGACTGCAATCTCCCATGAGAGGCCTGCTTCAAAAGCACTTCTTCGGCTTTGGACCCTGGAGTTTTCCGGCTGGGCAATAAGCATGACGAAAAGTCTCAGCCCTATTATAAATAGCAGTATAATAATTTAAAAACCGAAAAGGTCAATAAATATGAAAATTCAAATCAGTGACAATATTATTAAGCATTACTTGAGCAATGCTTACTTTATCAACGGGCACAGTTATGCAGGGAAATCCACAATGGTGAAAATGCTGGCTGAAAAATATGATATGATGCCCTGCGGCGAGAACTACCACGATGCGTTTCCGCGGGAAAAGCTGTCGCGGTGGAAACAGCCCGGGCTATCCTATTTTGACACAATGAGCGGTTGGGAAGAATGGTTGAACATGACGCCTGAGGAGCACTGGAGCTGGGTACATCATGTGTCGCAGGAGTGTATTGAAATTGAAATAATGGAATTAGTAAAACTATCCGCCAAGGGAAAGAAGATCATCGTTGATACAAATATCCCGCCTGATGTTTTGCGGGATATTTCCGACTATGCCCATGTAGCGATCATGCTCTGTGAACCGCCTGACATTTGCGCAACGCGTTTTTTTGAGCGCGACGACCCCGACAAAAAATTTATGATGGACCAGATCAAGCTCTGCCGTAATCCTGACGCAGCTCTGAAAAATTTCAACTCATGGGCGTTATACCATCCTCCAATGGAAACCGACTGGCATCATACCGGCTTTTTTACATATACCCGCTCTGATTTTGAAAATGACACAAAAGAAGAAACGCTCGCGGCATTGGCTAAGCACTTTGGCCTGGAATAGATCCAGGAAATATCTAACGTGCCCGCAGGAACAGAGGGCGTTGTATTACAGCGTCAAGGCTAAAAGTCCGCACCCTTTTAGGGTGCGGACTTTGTTTGCGCATACATCTATTTTACTCAAGTACACACTCATACGCCAGCCGCTCGCTGCCGTCCTCTACGTGTATCACGCCCCTAGGCTCCAGGCCGTTTTTAGCCATGACCCTCTGCATAGGGAGGTTGAGCCGGTGGGTGTCGCCGCGGATGGTCTTTACGCCCCGCTCCTTCGCCTGGCGCTTGAGCTCGCTAAAGAATATCCCCGCCGCGCCGCGGCCCTTGAGCTCCGGGTCCACGGCTACTCTGTGCAGAAAGCCGTATTCGCCCTCTACCAGCCAGGCGCCGTCCTCAATAATATTATATGTGGGCTCGACTCCGAATGCCAGGCATGCGAAAGCCGCCACCCTTCCATTCTCTGTGAGCACATAGCCATGCCCGGCCCTGATATCGCTGAGCGCGTCCTCACCGTTTGGGTAGCCGTCCTGCCACTGGGGCACTCCGGCGTCCCTCAGGGAAGCCCGGGCCAAATCATAGAGCCGGGCTATCTGCGGCACATCGCTCTCTGCAGCCAGCCTCAGTTCCATCAAAGCGCCTCCACCTTAAGTTCCATATCCTGCGCAGTGATGCCAACAGCACTGATACCGCTGCCGCGCTCTATCAGAAGGGCGGCTATCTTATCCTCCACATCCCGGCGTATGGCATTGCGCAGGTCCCTGGCCCCGGACTTGCCGTTATGTGACTTCTCAGCCAGGGCCTCGCAGGCGGCCCCATCATACCTGAAAGCTATGCCCTTCTCCTTTAAGGAGCCCACATATTCCTCAAGCATGAGCCCTGCAATGGACACATAGTCCTCTTTTGTCAGGGGCTTGAAGATCACCACCTCATCAATGCGGCTCAAAAACTCCGGGCGCAGGAATTCAGATAGGGACTTCATCGCCTTCTCCCTGCTGATATCCTCCGCAGTCTTTGCAAAGCCCAGGGAGCCCTCCTTACGCTCGCTGCCCGCGTTCGAGGTCATGACTATCACTGTGTTCTCAAAGTTCACCGTGCGTCCGTGAGCGTCGGTTATATGCCCTTCGTCCAGTATCTGCAGAAGTATATTCATAACGTCCGGATGGGCCTTCTCTATCTCGTCAAAGAGCAGCACTGAGTAGGGCCTGCGCCGCACCTTCTCTGTAAGCTGCCCGGCCTCGTCGTAGCCCACATAGCCGGGGGGCGAGCCGATTATCTTGGAGACGGAGTGCTTCTCCATGAATTCAGACATATCGAGGCGTATCATGGTTTCAGTTGCGTCAAAAAGCTCCTCAGACAGCACCCGCACCAGCTCCGTCTTTCCGGTGCCCGTCGGCCCCACAAAGATAAACGACGCCGGGCGCCTTCTCGGGCTTATCTGCACCCGGCTGCGCCTTACCGCCGCCGACACAGCCTTTATGGCCTCCTCCTGACCGATTATGCGCTTCCTGAGCACATCCTCAAGGCCGCTGAGCTTCTGTAGGTCCCCGGCCTCCACCTTTGATGCGGGTATGCCGGTCCAGAGCTCTATCACATATGCCAGGTCCTGCTCCTCCACC
>CANPBX010000027.1 GCA_947572385.1 uncultured Clostridia bacterium | reverse complement strand
CGGCTCTCTTGGCGATATTATCAAGCGGCACTTTGCCCTCACCCTCGCCAAACTCGACTTTTACGTTGATTACGCTGTCAGGTTTTTTGTGGGAAAGCATTACAACCGTCTCCACATGCCCCGTCCCCGGAAACATATCCACTGGCGAGGCCTCCTCCGCCATGTATCCCCTGCCTGCAAACTCCCTCAGGTCCCTTGCCAGCGTCGCAGGGTCGCAGGAAACATATACTACCCGCTCCGGCCCCATCCCCGCCACGGTCTCTATCACATCCGGAGTGCAGCCCTTTCTGGGTGGGTCCAGTATCACCACCTCCGGGCGAAGCCCCCTTCGGGCCAGCTCCTCTGCCGCCTCCCCCGCGTCCCCGCAGAGGAACTCGGCGTTGTTTATGCCGTTCCTCCCCGCGTTCTCTATGGCGTTTTCCACCGCCCGGGGCTCCACCTCCACCCCTATGAGCCTTCCCGCCCGGCGGGCCATGGAAAGCCCGATGGTGCCCGTGCCGCAGTACAAATCCAAAAGCAGGCTGCCCTCCCCCGGCCCGGCATAATCCGCGGCTATGCCGTAGAGCCTCTCGGCCTGGCTTCGGTTGACCTGGTAGAAGGACAGGGGGGAAATCTCAAACTCCAGCCCGCAGAGCCTGTCCCTGATACTGTCCCGGCCCCAGACCGTCCGGCACCGCCTGCCCAGGGCCACGTTTGTGCGCCGGGTGTTGGAGTTTATCACAAGGCTCGAGAGCCCCGGCACGGCCTTACGCATAGCCTCTGCAAGCTCCGCCTCATGGTGCAGGCCGTTGCCGTTCACCACCACGCATACCATTATCTCCCCGGTGGCCTCGGCCTTGCGCAAAAACAGCCTGCGCATACGCCCCTTATGGGTAGCCTCGTCGTAGACCGGGTCGCCATACTCTCCCGCCCACTCCCTGAAGGCCCTCATCGCTATGGTGAACTCCTCCGGCTGGAGCCTGCAGCCGGAGGAGGGGACTATCCTGTGGGAGTTCCTGGCGTAAAACCCCAGCTCCACCCCGCCGTCCGGCCCCGGGCCGATGGGCAGCAGGGCCTTATTCCTGTAGCCGTCCCGGCTCACAGCGCCGGTTATGGGCCGGACAGGCAGCCCCTTTAGGCCTCCTATCCGCTCCAGGGCGTCCCGCACCCGCTGCTCCTTTATTCTCAGCTCCTCCTCATAGGTGATATGCCTGTAGCAGCAGCCCCCGCAGAGCCTGTACACTGGGCAGTCCGGCTCCCGCCTGCACTCCCCCGGCTCCAGCACCCTTTCAAGCCGCCCAAAGGCGTGGGTCTTTGCGGCCTTCACTATCTTTACCAGCGCCCTGTCCCCGGGAGCTCCCAGGGGCACGAACACTGCCTCCCTCTGGTGCCTGCCCACCGCGGCGCCCTCTGCAGTCATACCGGTGAACTCCATTTCAATGTATTGGTTTTTTTTGAGAGTCATATATACCTCCGCTACCCCAGTCCCAAGGCAATTAATTATATAGGTTTCACAAATTTATTTAAAGATATTTTGTTATCGATATCAAAAACGCAGATTTTGTCGAAAAAGCTTGATTTTGCACTAAGAATCTAGTAAAATATTCCTGTAAGAGAAGATAACAAGTTTGCGGCGAATTACTTGTTAATTCACCGCGGTTTCAATACAACTCCTCCCCAAAAGAAGGAAAGGAACCGGTCCCCCCGGTTCTTTTCCTCACTTTTTGGGGTATTTTTCTTATCTGACCTTCGAGTAAAAGTCCGCGACCCTGGCTTTATACGCCTCCTGGGCCGCTCCTTCAAAGGCCAGTTCCGCCCCATGGGCTCCCATTGCCTCAAGCAGGCCCCTTGCAAAGCAGGGGTTCAGCGGCAGCACCGGCCCCTGAAGGTAGGTTGCGAAAAGGTTATTGACCCTCAGCCCCTCATAGGGGCATTTTTTGTTGAGCCCAACCCCCTTCTTTACGGTGAAGAGGCCCTTCGCCCCCTCAGTGGGCCAGGCCATGGTAAACTGGGACTTGAAGCCCGTGACCTCCGCGCCGTTCCATTCCCCTAAAAAGACGCTGTTGTGCCGGTGCATAATGTCCTGCTTGGCGTAAACCGGCAGAAGGCCCAGGCCCTCAAGCCTTGAGCCGTCCTCCCGGATGATATGGCTCCCCAGCACCTCCAGGGCGTTGCCTGTGAGCAGGAAGGCCGTGCCGCTGTCTATCAGCTCCCCTATCCTCTTCTTATATGGCATGAGCTTTTTTATCACCTTCTCCTGGGTGCGCTCGGACATGGGGCCCATATACACGAGCCCTCCCCCGGAGAGCTCCGGCTCCTCTCTTAGGGAGATGTCGACCCGCTCTGCCCCCGGCAGGCAGGCCTGCAGGTATTTTACATTGAAAAGGTCCCCGAACAGGCTGCAGTATTCCGGGAAAAGCACCTCAATCCGCATTTTTCGCCGCCTCCTTCTTTAAGCGCTCCACCACAAGCCTCTGGGTGTCCTCAGCCAGCCGGATGGTATATACGTCGTAGAGTATGAACACCGAGTCGGGCTCCCCAGGGCGCAGGGCCTCGGCGGCCCCGCCGGTGCCGGGCATATGGTCTATCCGCTCAGCCGGTACCCCCGCAAGCAGCAGCCGCAGGTACACGTCCCAGTGCCTCGCCCCGGCGGCTATCAGCTGGACTACCGAGCCGTCGGCCAAAAACTCAAAGTCCGCGTCATACAGCCATGAGATATTCTCTACCGTGTGCTGGGCGTCGAAGAAGTCGTCCAGGAACAATATCACGGCCTTTTTGCCCGGATAGTCCCGGATATTCTGGAAGGCTCGGGAGCAGGCCACGGGATTCTGGCCCTTTGCCAGGTGCAGGATGGCCTTGCGCCCGTTTACCTCCTCCTCCATATACCTGGTGGCGCTGATCCCCACAGAGCCCAGGGCCCCGGCTATCTTCCCGGGCTCCAGGCCCAGCTCGCATAGGAGGGCCACGGCGGCAAGGGAGTTGTATACATTTATATAGGCGCTGTTCGCCAGGGGGAAGCGGAAGCTCTCCCCTCCTATATCCACCTGCATGTCCGTCTCCGTGAGCCCGGTGACCGTGTAATCGGCCTTGGGCGAGGAGAAGCCGCAGTCCTTACAAACAGCCCTGCCAATATGGTGGTACCGCCTAAAGTCCCATTCCAGCTCGCCGCCGCAGCGGGGACAGGCGGGCACGTCCTGTACAATATTCCTGCTCCCCTCTCCGTCGCCGGGCTGCCTGGCAATGGAGAAATAGGCCCGGGGGTTCCCGGGCTTCAGCTCCGAGCACATCATATCGTCGGCATTGAGAACCATGGGCACGCCGTCGGGGATGTACTTATTCAGGAAGTCCAGGATAAACTCAGGGTGGGCGTTGCGCTTATATGAGTCCCGGAAGATGTTTGTGCAGAGCATTATATCCGGGCGCATATAGGGCAGTATCAGGTTTGAGCTGCGCTCGTCCAGCTCGAATACCGCCAGCTTCTTTGTGGGCCGGCCCCGCCAGTCGGAGTTTGATATCAGCAGGGACGCCACGCCGGAATACACATTCGAGCCGTTCCTGTTGCAGTAAAAATCCGCGCCGGTCCTCTCCAGCACGTCCTCCACCAGGTTTGCCACGGTGGTCTTGCCGTTGGTGCCGGTGATACATACCACCTTCTCCGGCTTCGGCATACGGCCTATGAAGCTTCTGCACAGCCAGATAGCCAGCTCCCCGGGGAAGTTGGTGGCGTTGCGGCCCAGCTTCAAAAGGAGGAAGCGCACGAGCTTCGAGACGAACAGTACAAGATAAAAATAAGGGGTGCGTTTCATTTGGTTCCTTCCTATCTAAGTTAGCTTTAATATACCCAAATATTTTACCAAAAAGCGCCGGGTTTTTCAACCGCTATCTTGACCTTTCGGCTTTTTTAAGTTAAAATTATTCCATAGTCCCCACTATTAGTCCCACTATACTTTATTATAATCCAGGAGGTTTTTCCCATGAACAAGCTGCCCGTTGCCGTGCAGGTCTATTCCGTCCGGGAGGACGCCGAGAAGGATTTCGCCGGCACCATGAAGAAAATCAAAGAGATAGGCTACGACGGCGTTGAGCTGGCCGGCATGTACGGCCTGGCCCCCGCTGAGATAAAGGCCGCCATTAAGGACGCCGGCCTGGAGGCCGTTTCAGCCCACGTGCCCTTCCAGGAGCTTAAAGCGGATATGGAGGGCGTTGTGAGCCAGTATGAGGAGATAGGCGTAAAATACATCGCCATCCCCTACCTTACCGAGGAGGACCGTCCCGGCGGAGAGAAGTTCGAGGAGAATGTGAAAATCTTCGGCGAGATAGCCAAGGTCTGCAAGGCCCACGGCATTGGCACCCTCTATCATAACCACGACTTCGAGTTCCAGAAAATGCCCGACGGCCGCTATGCCCTGGACTACATCTACGACACCATCCCCGCCGACCTTCTGCAGACCGAGATAGACACCTGCTGGGTAAACGTCGCCGGTGAGGATCCCGCCGCCTTTGTGAAGAAATACAGCGGCCGCGCCCCTGTGGTACACCTGAAGGACTTCTACAAAGAGGGCAAGCCCGGCAATATGTACCAGCTTATCGGCACCGACGTGGAGGAGCAGGAGAACAAGGGCTTCTTCGAGTTCCGCCCTGTGGGCAGCGGTATGCAGGACTTCCCCTCCATCCTGGAGGCCTCTCTGGAGGCCGGGGCCAAGTGGGTGGTGGTCGAGCAGGACCAGTCCAACGGCCGCACGCCTATGGAGGCAATTACCATGAGCCGGGAGTACCTAAAGGGCCTGGGCTGGTAAGCCTTATTCTGTGACATATAAGTTGACGCAGTTCCTATAAAAGCTGCCCCGCTCTCCGGGATCGGGAGCGGGGCTTTTCATTATTCATCTCTTTAAAGCTTGTCCTCAAGCCGGGCCCTCCCGGGACAGGCCACAATTACAAACCCCAGCAGCACGCCGGCAGCGAGGTCGGTGGTAAATATCTGCTCCCACAAAACCTTGGTAATCAGCGGCGCACCCTCCCGGTAAAGGATTCCGCCTGAATTCATAAAGACGAAAAACCTGTCGGCCTGCCCGCCAAGGCACAGCAGCACGAAAATTACCAGGCACGCCATGGCCCAATAGAAGGCCCGCCGCCTTACAGGGCTGTCAATATCCCTCCCCTTCCCCCGGACCATCCAGCAGAGGCCCGCGCAGGCTGCAAACCTGACGGCCCGGGCAAGAAAGCTTGCATACGGGATTCCCCCGGTTCCATTCCCGGCAACCTCCCCCGAGATAATCACGTAAAAGGGCAAAGTAGAGGCCAGGTGTACCAGCAGCACGCCAACGAAAGAGCTTAGGAACAGTAAAAGTATCTTTCTTTTTGAAGCTGTCATTATGCGGCCCTCCTTTAGCAAATTATGTATAAATTCTTTACATGATTTTAACATATTGCATCAAAAAAGTCAAGGGGGACGCAGACCCGCGCCCCCCTTTTTGCAAATATTCTTTACAAATATTTACACAATGCACTCCCTGATATACTCCGCAACCACCGTCCTATAGTTCTCCGTCCTGTAATCCATCCTGCCCACCAGCTCCAGCATCTCGGCCTTTGACACCCACTGCAGCCCCGAGACCTCGGCAGTCTGCATTGTGAGGGCGCTGTCGTCAAGGTCCGCCCGGACGAAGAAGACGTCGGTGAAGCTGTGGCTCTCCGTCTCTATCCAGCGGTATGCCTTGATAATATCGTCCCCGGGGAGCTGCACGCCCAGCTCCTCCCTTATCTCCCGGACAAGGCACTCCGCGGCGGTCTCCCCGGCAGTGGCGTGGCCCATGGTTATCTCCCACTGTCCGGGCCTGAATTTCCTGCTCTCAGAGCGCTTCTGGAGCAGAAAGCGCCCGTTCCCGTCGTATATATAGGCGTGGACGCCCAGGGTGAAATACTCCCCCTTATCGCCGCCCCGCTCCACGGTCCCGCCGGTGAACTTGCCGTCCCTGGTGTAGAGGTCCTGGAGCTCCGGGCCCCCTGAGCTCTCCGGGCCGTCCAGGGGGATGGGCTCAAGCAGGCCTGGGCGCTCCTCGTTTTTCTCCCTCTTCTCCGGGGCGGGCAGCTCGTTCTCCTTGAGCCTGGGGATGAATCTCGGGGCAAAGCGCCCGGTGCCCCGGCCCATAATATATATCATGCCGATGACGGAGAACACCACCGCGCCGATGAAGTTCACAAACAGGTCCTTCATGGTATCGTGTATGCCTATGTCAAGGTACCCGGGCCACTCCTCGCCGTTTACCACCACGCTCTCGATGTGTATGTGCACCGGCGAGTTCTCCCCATTGGGGTTCAGGCTGACGGTGTTCACAACATTTATCCAGGTGTCCTTCTGCATGTCCATCTGGAAGAAGGTGTCCATGCCGTACTCGAAGAACTCCCAGAGCACGCCTATAGTCATGGAGAAGCAGAAGGCCACCACCGCCACGAACACCGGGGACAGCCGCACCTTGAACCTGCGGGAGCGGTTGAGGATGTCCACCATGGCAATACCTATCGCCGCCATCAAAAAGCCGTTTATGGTGTGCAGCATAGTGTCCCAGAAGGGGTAGGTCAGGTAATACTCCTGTATCTCCCCCAGTATTTCCGCGGAAAATATAAACAGGAGTATCAGCACCTCAAGGGTGTTCGGAACATCTATATGGAGCCGCCGCTCCACAAAGCTCGGTATCATAAACAGCGTCAGTGTAAGGGCGCAGAGGAACACATCGTAATATTCCCCGTTAAAAAGCTGCAGCACCAGCACCGCCAGCACCAGCACCCTGAGCACCACGTAAACGGTGAACAGCGCCGGGTGCTCCCTTGCCTCCTTCTTGGCCTGCTGTATCTCCTCCCTGTGCCGCAGGGCCCGCTCCTCTTTGGTAAGCTTCTGCTTTTTCTTCTTAGCCATTTGCGTCCTCCCTTATCCTTAACACAGCCTATCTATTGGCTATATAAGCTTTTCCAATATAAGCCCGTCATACTCCTTGCCGTCCACGGTATAAGCGCCCTTCTTCCGTCTCACCTGTGTAAAACCCAGTTTTCCGGCGCACCCCAGCATACGTGCGTTGCCGCTCCATGTCTCCAAAATAAACCTGTTCTCACCCAGGCCGCGGTAATACTCCATAAAAGCGGTCAGGGCCTTTCCTCCTATCCCCCTGCCCCAGAAATCCATCTCGCATATCTCTATGCCGAGCCCCCGCACCGAGTGGTTCTCCCGCGCGTTTTTACTCTGGTCAATAACCGCCCAGGGCGTAGGTTCAAAGCTCTCGTCCAGGTAATAGGACGATACCATGCCGATATGCCGACCAGCAGTTTCTATCTCAAACCTCCACCGGATATCCGGCAGCCCAGAAATAATTTGCAGCATATCCTCGCGCAGCTCGTCTGGGTCTACCGGCTCCAGTTCCATCCAGGGAGTGTCAGCGTAAAACCACGCGGTATCCTCATTTGTCCAGCGGACCTCGTCTTTCACATCCGAAAGCCTGTAATCCCGTAAGGTAATATCGTCAAAAGTAATCTCCATGTTCGGCGCTCCATTACATTATGTTCAAATTATATTATCCAATTATAGCATACGATAGCCTTCCTTTCAAGTTACTTTATGAAATATACGGTCTTGACAACCGCGCCCGTCTGCTTCATAATATTAGCATTGCAAAACCACTTAGGAGAGAGGGGTAACAGGAATGAAGAGTTCAGAAAAGGCGGTCATAACCGTTATAGGGAAAGATATGGTGGGGATCCTGGCAAAGGTCACCGAGATATGCGCCAAAAGCGGAGTGAACGTGCTGGAGGTCACCCAGTCCATTTTGCAGGACCTGTTTGCCATGGTCATGCTGGTGGACATGGCGGGGTCGTCCTCGGACGTGGCGGCGCTGTCGGAGCAGATGGACGCTCTCGGCGGCGAGCTGGGGCTGAAGATACACGTTATGCACGAGGACATCTTCAACTCCATGCATAAGGTATGATCTATGGAGATACGCAAGGCAAGCCCCGACGACCTGCCGATGGTGGGCTTTATAACCCGGCGCACCATACAGGAGGTATACCCCCGCTACTACCCCAGGGGCGCGGTGGAGTTCTTTCTCGACTGGCACAGCGACAAGAGTATTCTTCCCGACATAGATGCCGGAGAGGTCTACCTGCTGTTCGATGGCGGCATGGCGGCGGGGACCGTCACCCTGCACGAGGATGAGATCACCCGGCTCTATGTAGTGCCGAACCTCCAGGGCCGTGGCTACGGTCGGGCGCTGCTTGATTTTGCCGAGAGGAATATCGGGGAGAGGTACGGCAGGATAAGGCTCGAGGCATCACTTCCGGCAGCTTTGATATACTGGAAGCGGGGCTATAGGGTGGTGGATATGCTCACCGAGACTGAAATGTACGGCGACGTGCTCTGCTGGGACGTTATGGAAAAGCCCTGGCCTGATAAGAAGGGAGAATAGTATTTGAACACCAAAGAGATATTAGAGACGATAAACATGATAGACAACGAGGACCTGGACGTGCGCACCATCACAATGGGCATTTCCCTTTTGGACTGCGCAGGCCCGGACCCGGAGGCAAGCGCCGTTAAGGTCTACGACAAGATATGCCGCTATGCCCAGAACTTAGTAAAGACCGGCGAGGACATAAGCCGCCAGTACGGCATACCCATTATAAACAAGCGAATCTCCGTCACCCCTATCGCCATGGTTTCAGGCGCCTGCCCCGGGGCCTCCCCCCTGCGCTTTGCCAAGGCCCTGGACAGGGCCGCCCGCACGGTAGGGGTCAACTTTATAGGCGGCTATTCGGCCCTGGTTCAGAAGGGCTTCGGGCCCGGGGATTACGCCCTTATCGAGAGCATCCCCCAGGCCCTTTCCGAGACGGAGCTTGTCTGCTCATCGGTGAATATAGGCAGCACAAAGGCCGGGATAAACATGGACGCCGTGGGCAAGATGGGGAAGATAGTGAAGCGCGCCGCCGAGCTTACCGCGGACCGGGAGTGCATAGGCGCGGCAAAGCTGGTGGTCTTCTGCAACGCTCCTGAGGACAACCCCTTTATGGCTGGCGCCTTCCACGGCCCCGGGGAGCCGGACTGTGTGATAAACGTGGGGGTCTCGGGCCCGGGGGTCGTCCGCGCGGCCATAGAGAAAGAAGGCGGGGGAAAGAGCCTTACGGAGATAGCGGAGCTTATAAAGCGCACCGCCTTTAAGATAACCCGCATGGGCCAGCTTGTGGCCCAGGAGGCCTCCCGCAGGCTCAGCGTGCCCTTCGGCATAGTGGACCTGTCCCTGGCCCCCACCCCCGCCATAGGGGACAGCGTCGCCCATATTTTAGAGGGCATGGGCCTTGAGCAGTGCGGGGCCTTCGGCACCACGGCGGCGCTGGCCCTTCTGAACGACGCGGTGAAAAAGGGCGGCGTGATGGCCTCCTCCAGCGTGGGCGGGCTCTCCGGGGCCTTTATCCCGGTGACCGAGGACGCGGGGATGATAGAAGCGGCAAGGAGCGGCTGCCTGACCCTTAACAAGCTGGAGGCCATGACGGCGGTGTGCTCGGTGGGTCTTGACATGATAGTGATACCCGGGGAGGTGGCCCCGGAGACGATCTCGGGCATTATAGCGGACGAGGCCGCCATCGGCATGGTGAACAGCAAGACCACCGCCGTGCGGGTGATACCCGCCATAGGCAAGTCCGCCGGTGAGGAGCTGGACTTCGGGGGGCTTCTGGGCCGGGGGCCGGTCATGCCAGTGAATATGGCGAGCCCGGCGGAGTTTATCGCCCGGGGCGGGAAGATACCAGCACCTCTGCAGAGCCTGAAGAATTAAATGGAGCCCCTGGGTCGCCAGGGGCTCCTGCTATTCCTATCTTACCTCCTGCCGTCCAGCTCCCCGAGGCTCACGGCAACGGTGTGCCTGATGGGCTTCCACTGTGTCCCGCCGGACATTGCAACAGCCAGGGCCGCCATGAAGCTTGCCATAAAGAATGGGTATGTGAAGCTGAAAAGTATCTTTCTTGAGGCCCTGGAGGGGATCCTGCGCCACTCGGTTATAAGGGTCAGAAGCCCTGTGAAGTACAGGCCGGCATATGTGCCCGCCAGCGCCAGCAGCGCCGCTATCACCACAGGCCCGGTCTCAAAGCCCGGGGTCGCCAGGCCCACCGCAAACATGATGGTATTCATAATAAACCCAAGGCCCATGAGCACCGCGGCCAGGGAGTTTATCAGCAGGTCATAGCAGGCGAAGTTCCCGGAGCCGAACATGCTGTGCAGCAGGGTGCTGCCGTTTTTGCCCATTATCTGCATGAGGCCGCGCATCCACCGGGCCCTCTGCACCACCGACTGCCTGAAGCCGGTGGGCTGCTCGTCATATAATATTGCTGTATTGCAATAGGATATCTTCTCCCCCCGGCACACCAAATCCAGGGTAAACTCCAGGTCCTCCGTAAGGGCGTAATAGTGCCAGCCGCCCACCTTCTCAAGGAGCTTTGCCGAGAACAGGAACCCTGTGCCGGACACCGCGCAGCTGGTGCCCAGATAGTCCCGGGGCCTGTTCAGGTACTCGGACTCCCGGAGGAAGTAGAGCCCATAGCCCGCGGATATCCAGTTGTCCCCGAAGTTCTTGGCGTTGCGGTAGCCTGTGACCACCGGGCAGCCGTTGGAGAAGACCTTGTTCATCTCCCTTATATACCGGGGGTCCAGAAGGTTATCCGCGTCGAAGACGAAGAAGCCGTCGTATGTGCCCTCAGGCTTATCCTGGGCGATCTTCGAGAGCAGGAACTCCAGAGCGTAGCCCTTGCCCACCTGGTCCTTGTTCCGGCGCTGATAGACCGCCGCCCCGTGGGAGGCCGCCACCATTGCGGTGCTGTCAGTGCAGTTGTCCGCCACCACGTATATGTCGATAAGCTCCGGGGGGTAGTCCTGGGCCTTTATGCTGTCGATAAGCTGGCCGATAACCGCCGCCTCGTTCCTTGCGGCAATGAGCACCGCGAACCTTGAGAGGGACCGCTCCTCGAACCGCCTCCCAAGGCCCCGCACCCTCACAAGGGTGAACAGCACCTGATAGCAGCAGCAAGCCGCCACCACAGCCGCTATGGCAAGATTTATGTATGTTAAAGCCTTCATATGTTTTCCGTCCTTTCACGCGGCCGCGCCCGGCCCCTGCTCTTTATGCCTACAAGGATAATATGAACAAATTAAGTCCAACGTGATGAATTTCTTACGAATTTCTTAACGCTTGACGAAATAGAGAGAAGGGCGGCGGTACCGGAAAAAATTCAAGGCCCTCCTGTAACCACCCCGCCCCAAACGGCGATATGTAAAGTGAGGGTACTCTCAGAGGAGGTGCTGATACATGGATGATGAAAAGATCGTGGCGCTGTTTCTGCGCAGGGACGAGGCCGCCCTGGGGCTCACGGCGGCAAAGTACGGCCTGAAGCTCCGGGCCATTGCAAACAGCCTCCTTCGGGACCAGGGATCCGCCGAGGAGTGTGAGAACGACACCTATATGCAGGCCTGGGCAGCCATACCGCCCCACGAACCCTGGGGATACCTCTTCCCGTTCCTGGCGAAGATAACCCGGCGGCTGGCAATAGACGTGGCCCGGGCCCGCTCAAGGAAGAAGCGCAGCGCCCCGGTGCTGGAGCTCACGGCGGAGCTGGAGCAGTGCATACCCTCCCCCAGCGACACGGCAGGCCAGGTGGACGGCGTGCTCTTGGGGGAGCTGATAGCCGGGTATCTGCGCTCCATACAGGAAGAACAGCGGAATATGTTTATCCGCAGGTACTGGTACTTAGACTCCATAAAGGACGTGGCCGCCTTCTTTTCCACGTCCCAGGGCCGGGTGAAGACCACCCTTTACCGGGTGCGCCGGGGCCTGCGGGAATATCTCATCAAGGAGGGATACGATATATGAGAGGAAGCGATTTACTTGACAAGCTTGAAAATCTGGACCTGAACCTTGTGGCAGGGGCCGCCGCGCCCCCCTCAGGGAGGGTGCGCCAAAAGGACCGGTGGTGGCTCCCGGCCCTGACTGCCGCCGCGGCCTGCATTGTAGCCATCGCCCTGCCCCTGACCCTTGCATACCTGATAAACGGCACCGCCCCCACCATTGAGTACGGAGGCCCGGGGGCCAACAGCAGGAATACCTCCCACCAGGCGTCAGCCGGGGAGTCCGGGCCCGAGGGCGGCTCCGGCGAGGGCAATGCCCGGCGTGAGCCAAATAAGGGCGGGGGTATGGACGGCCCGCTGCTGGACGGCCCCTATGACCTGGAGCCTAAGGTGAGCGTCGCGGGCTACGGCGATGAGTACGTCTGGACAAGATACACCCTTGGCGAGGACTACACCAGCGTATTTGACGAGCTGCCCGCAGAGGACTATTTTAAGTATAACGTCCAGGGCCTTGGGGCTGTCCCCGGGCTCTGGAGCGGGGTATCAGACGATATAGAGCCCCTGGACGCCCCCGAAGCAAGGGAATGGACCAAGGAGTTTTCCGGCCTGCTGTCCGGCGGCTATGAGGAGCCGGTTATTTACGCAGACCTGTCCGGCGGGAGCAGGCGCATAAGCATACAGGCAAGGCTCCTTACCTCCTGGCGCGACGATAGCTCAGACGGCAGGCTGACCGTTGACATCTGCGAGAGAGACCCGGTGGACCCGGCCTATCTTGCCCAGCTTACGGCCCTCACCAACGAGACCGTGGCGGTATTCCCAAAGGACGACCAGGGCGGGAGAAGGACAGTCTTCGCCATTGGCGGGCTGGACAGCGACCGGTGCCTCTACACCTGGCTGCCATTTACAGACATATGGTGCCGGATCGCCGGCGGCGGCGGCATACCCCCCGAGGACATGGCGGCGATACTGCGCTGGCTGTTCTCCGGGCCGGAGCTGCTGGAGCTTATACACCCCCTGGGCGCTTATAACCCCGAGGTCTATCCCTATATCCCCACCCCCCAGACCAACGACTATGCAGCGCCTATAGGCGGCACCAGCGCAGGGCTCACAGGCCGGGCCGGACAGAACCAAAACGGGCATACGGTCCTGTGCCTGGAGGTGGATTACCGTTACGGCTATGACGGCAGGCCCCTGGAGAGATACTCTATAAACCGCCTGGATAACTACGAGGGCGAAGACAAGAGCATGGGGAGCCTGGACGCTCTGGAGTATGATGCGGTGATAGAGGAGTACGCGCTTCAAAGGGGCGCTATGGACAGCGCGCGTTCCGCCGACGTCTATAAAAGGGACCAGCCCATGCACTACACCTTCAACTTTACCTGGGACGACTACTACGTCACCGCCGTCTTCAGCGAGGAGCTCACCGCCGACGGGCTCTGGAGCTTCCTCCGGCAGCTTTCAGGCGCGGAGCAGGCCAAGGGCACGGACGGCCCGCTCAGTATAGAAGTAAAGTAAGAGCAAAGATCCCCCCGGGCTCCGGGGGGATAATATTATTTTGGGAACACATAGGCCCTGAGCAGGCGCTCGAGCTCCCCTGAGGTGCGGATGGTATGGGCGGCGGCGTGACTTGGGAGATAGACCCATACGCTCTTTCCCTGCTCTATAAGGGAGGCCATGACGAAATAAGTTCCCATACTCTTGCCGTCCCACAGTACCATGCCGCAGCCGGCGGCGTCCGCCATAGCCAGGGTATTCTGCAGGTACCTTGGCACCCCGCTCCAGCGGCCTTCCTTTGGCGGGCGGCGCACAGGCCAGCGGTCCAGGTTATGGTGGGGCTGGGGCCGGGCGGTGTATATACGCACCCAGTCGGTGTGCATATCCCGAAGGTACTCCTGCAGCGCCCTGTCCAGCCCGGAGTGGTCCCCCACCAGTATGTACCAGCCCTCTGAGCAGAGCCTGGATATCATCATCTTCACCCTATGGTCCGGCTCTGTTATGGTGTGTGAGCCCACAATCATCATTTTCTTTTTCGGCTGCATTTGCGGGCCTCCCTTGTGTATGCTCCTTTTAGCATATATTATACCACAGCTCGGGAATGCCGTCAACGGAAAAAGCGCCCCTTTCGGAGCGCTCGCGTGCAGAACATTTACTCTGTGACCGCCTTAGCCGTTTTCGCCTCAAAGCTGAAAGCGTCTATGCTGTTGGAGACCTCATTTCCGTCGCCGTCGGTATAGGTAATTACGGCCTTGCCGTCTTCGCCCTCTATGACCACATAGCTGCCAAGGCCGCCCTTGACCACATCGCCGCTGTCAAGATGGTACTCCACTGTTTCGCTGTCCTGACCATTGAAGGTGCAGGATACAACATAGGTAAACAGCTCCCCGCCCGAGGCGGCGTTGGCCCCCATTGCCGTGAGCACCGCCAGGGCCATTATAGCCGCCGTCACCAGTAAATTCCTCACTATCCTTCTGGGCTTCCTGCTTTCTGTCATTGCGATTACCTCCTGTATTTTTTCCGGGGAGGCTTTCACCCTGGAAAACATTTTTTTATATTTTTCTTCCATTATGAATCCTCCTCTTGCTTTGTAAGCGCCTTTTTTACCCTCTCCCGGGCCCGCTGTAAGCGTGTCTGTACTGTGGACTCCTTGAGCTTACACAGGGCCGCTACCTCTTTTATGGTATAGTCCTCGTAGTAGTAGAGGTAGAGCGGCACCCGGTACTTCTCCGGCAGGGCCATGACTATGATAAAGAGCTCGCTTTCTTCTGGGCTCTCAAAGTCCACCGTCCCGGCGTATTCCTCCAGGGACGCCCGCCTTTTGAACCACCCGGAGCTTCTGAGTTTCCTGCCCTCGTTCACGGCTACTCGGATAAGCCAGCGCTTCACGTGCTCCTCGCTATCGAACTCCGTCTTTTCCCGGTAGAGCTTTAAAAGCACCGTCTGCATAATGTCTTCGGCGTCGGCGGCGTTCTTGCAGCAGTTGAGCGCTACCCGATAGACTGTGTCGCCGTACCTTTTCGCGTACCCTGCAAATTCCTCCGCTGTCATTTCGCGCCCCCCTCCGCCGTTCTTCTGAAAAGCTTTTCACCTATAATACCATTTTCGAGGGTGGAATATCTCATTTTGAGAAAAAATTTTTGAAAGCGCTTGACTTGGAGCGGGGTCTATGATATATCATAGTAAATACAAGCTTGGGAGATGGTCCTATGCCAGTTATAATTTTGACGGCGGGCCTCCCGCGCGCTTATGGTGTTTGCCCTGTGGATGTACGCCACCCGCTTCTATCTGTACATACTGGCGCACTTCAAGCACCGGGGGATCCTGGCGGGCTCTATAGCCGGTATGCTGCTATCGGCGGCGCTGGCGGTCCTGCTGGCGCCTTTGGACAGGTATGTAAGCCTGATATACTCCCTCATGGGCTGGGGCTCGTTTATTATAGGCTTTGCTCTATTGACAGTCTTTTATATTATCGCACTACATAAAACCCAAAAGGAGGACCTGAAATGAAAACTGTGACCCTTGGCCGCACCGGCATAACTGTCTGCAAGAACGGCTTTGGAGCCCTGCCCGTACAGCGCGTCAGCGCGGAGTACGCGGGGATGCTGTTGAGAAAGGCCTATGATGCCGGGGTGAACTTTTTTGACACCGCCCGCTCCTATACCGACAGCGAGGAGAAGATGGGCCTTGCCCTCTCGGACGTAAGAGAGAAGATATTTATCGCTACCAAGACCCCCTCTACCACTGTGGAGGGCTTCTGGAGGGACCTTGAGACCAGCCTGCGGCTGTTAAAAACTGACTACATAGACATCTACCAGTTCCATAACCCCAGCTTCTGTCCCAAGCCCGGGGACGGCACAGGGCTGTACGAGGCCATGCAGGAGGCGAAGGCTCAGGGTAAGATACGCTTTATCGGCATAACCAACCACCGCCCCCACGTGGCCGAGGAGGCCGTTGAGTCCGGGTTGTACGACACCTTGCAGTTTCCCTTCTGCTATCTTGCCAGCGATAGGGACGTGGCCCTTGTGAACCGCTGTAAGGAGCAGGATATGGGCTTTATCAGTATGAAGGGCCTCTCCGGCGGGCTTATTACCAACTCCGCCGCGGCCTACGCCTGGCAGGACCAATTCGACAACGCCCTGCCCATCTGGGGCGTGCAGAGGGAGAGCGAGCTGGACGAGTTTTTGAGCTACATCGACAATCCCCCCAGCATGGACGACCCAAAGATAAAGGCCGTCATCGAGAAGGACCGCAGGGAGCTGGTGGGCAACTTCTGCCGCTCCTGTGGGTACTGCCTGCCCTGTCCGGCCGGGATAAACATCCCCCAGTGCGCCCGCATGAGCCAGCTGATACGCCGCAGCCCCTCTGCGGGATGGCTTACCGAGGAGTCACAGAAGATGATGCTGAACATCGAAAACTGCCTTGACTGCGGCCACTGTAAGAGTAAATGCCCCTACGGCCTGGACACGCCGAACCTTTTGAAGGCCAATCTTGCCGACTATAGGGACATACTGTCAGGTAAGGCCGCTGTATAGAATTTGGACCCCAGCGTTTGGGAGATACACCGTAAGGAAGTTGACACCCGCTGAAAGTGATCGCTTTTCGGCGGGCGTTGCTTTATAATAAACTGACCGGCAGATCGGGACCCTTGCGGGGCTTTTTCTTTACTTTTACGGCACGTTGTGCTATAATATCCCCACAAATCAAAGTATATTGCTTGGAGGGTTTAACTTGGTCACCAGAGTATTTGTAGAGAAGAAGCCCGGCTTTGATATCGAGGCCGGCCATATGCTTGCGGACCTGCGGGACGTGCTGGGCGTTACGGGACTTAAAGGCGTGCGCCTCCTCAACCGTTATGACGTATCGGGACTTACCCCCGAGGATTTCAGGATGGCGGCCAAAACTATTCTCTCGGAGCCCAATCTTGATAATGTCTATCCCGAGGACTATGAATTGGACTGCCGGGCCTTTGCAATGGAATACCTGCCCGGCCAGTACGACCAGCGGGCCGACTCCGCCGCCCAGTGCGTGCAGCTTCTGACTCAGGGTGAGCGGCCCCTTGTTGTCACGGCGAAGGTCATAGGCCTTCTGGGGGACGTGTCTGACGAGGACTTTCGGAGAGTAAAGGCCTACCTTATAAACCCGGTGGAATCCAGGGAGGCCTCCATGGACAAGCCCGAAACTCTCGAACTGACCGCCCCCGCTCCTGCGGACGTACAGCGGGTCACCGGCTTTATTTCCTGGGACAGGGAGAAGATGGCCGAATATTTCCAGTCCATGGGCTTTGCCATGACCCTTGACGATCTGATATTCTGCCAGGAGTATTTTAGAGATGAAGAGCGCCGGGATCCCTCTGTCACGGAGCTTCGGGTGATAGATACCTACTGGAGCGACCACTGCCGCCACACCACCTTCCTGACAAGGCTCAACCATATAGAGATAGAGGACGGACCCCTTAAAGCTGCCGTGGAGCAGGCCCTGAAGGATTACCTTGCCCTGAGGGACGAGATGTATGGGGAGACCGACCGCCCGATATCCCTCATGGACATGGCCACCATAGGCGGCAAGTACCTTAGAAAGAAGGGACTTGTGCCCGACCTGGACGTGAGCGACGAGATAAACGCCTGCTCCATCGAGGCCCCGGTCACTATAGACGGCGAGACCCAGACCTGGCTGATACAGTTCAAGAACGAGACTCATAACCATCCCACGGAGATAGAGCCCTTCGGCGGGGCGGCCACCTGCCTGGGCGGGGCCATCAGGGACCCGCTGTCCGGCCGGGCATATGTGTACCAGGCCATGCGGGTCACCGGCTCTGGGGACCCCACCGTGCCCCTTTCCGAGACCCTCCACGGCAAGCTGCCCAGCCGGAAGATAACCACCGGCGCGGCGGCGGGCTATTCCAGCTACGGCAACCAGGTGGGCCTTGCCACCGGACAGGTCACCGAGCTCTACGACCCCGGCTATGTGGCGAAGCGCCTGGAAATAGGGGCCGTAGTCGGCGCCTCCCCCAAGGAGAACGTGCGCCGGGAGGAGCCCGCTCCCGGGGATATCATAGTGCTCCTTGGCGGGGCAACAGGCCGGGACGGCATCGGCGGAGCCACCGGCTCAAGTATGGCGCATACTGAAAAGTCCGTGGAGGTCTGCGGGGCCCAGGTGCAAAAGGGCAACCCGCCCACCGAGCGGAAGATACAGCGGCTCTTTAGGGACGCGGCCGCCGCAAAGCTCATAAAGCGCTGCAACGACTTCGGCGCGGGGGGCGTATGCGTGGCCATCGGGGAGCTGGCCCCGGGGCTCCTGATAGACCTGGACAGCGTGCCCAAGAAGTACGAGGGGTTAGACGGTACCGAGCTTGCCATCTCCGAGTCCCAGGAGCGCATGGCTGTGGTGCTGGCCCCGGAGGACGTGGAAAAATTCAAAGCCCTGGCCGCAAGGGAGAACCTGGACGCCCAGAGTGTGGCCGTGGTGACCGAGAGCCCAAGGCTTAAAATGCAGTGGCGTGGAGACCAGATCGTTGACCTCTCAAGGGCGTTTCTTGATACCAACGGTGTGACCCAGAACGCCGACGCAAGGATAACCGCCCCCCAGGGCCCCTGCGCTATGAAGGAGGTGCCGGAGGCCCTGAAGGGCAAGTCCGGGGCCCAGGCGCTGCTTGCCAATATGGCCCGCTTAGAGGTCTGCTGCCAGAAGGGGCTTGTGGAGCGCTTCGACTCCGTCATAGGCGCGGGCACGGTGCTTATGCCCTTCGGCGGGCTATACCAGCTTACCCCGGAGGAGGCCATGGTGGCGAAGGTGCCCCTGCTCTCCGGCGAGACCGATGACGCCACCGCCATGAGCTACGGCTATGTGCCGAAGGTCTCCCGCTGGTCGCCCTTTATGGGCGCGGCCTACGCGGTGGTGGAGAGCCTTTCAAAGCTTTTGGCCGTGGGCGCGGATCCATTAAAGGCCCGGCTTACCTTCCAGGAGTATTTCCCCCGGCTGCACGCCGTGCCCTCCCGCTGGGGCCAGCCCGCCGCGGCGCTGTTGGGCGCGCTCTCGGCCCAAATAGGGATGGGACTGCCGGCTATTGGCGGCAAGGACAGTATGTCCGGCTCCTTTGAGGATCTAGATGTGCCCCCCACCCTTGTGAGCTTCGCTCTCTCCATGACAAAGGCCAGCCGCACCCTCTCCGCCTGCGTGAAGCATCCGGGGACCAAGCTGGTGCTGATACCTGTGCCCCAGGAGGAAAGCGGTATGCCGGACTGGCCAAGGCTGAAGGAGCTGTACAGTAAAATACTGGCCGCCATGGACTGCGGGGAGATAACCGCCGCCGCCGTGGTGCGGGAGGGCGGCGCGGCCGCCGCGGCCATGCGTATGTGTCTGGGCAATAAGCTGGGCTTTAAGTTCCAGCCCGGGCTCTCCGCCGAGACGCTCTATGCCCCCATGCAAGGCGCGATAGTCGCGGCCCTCTCCCCCGAGGCGGAGCTCCAGGGCGGCATACTGCTGGGGCACACTACCGGCGGGGAGAATGTGCACATAGACGGGGAGAAAGTTCCCGTGGAGGAGCTTATAAAGGCCTGGTCCGGCACCCTCGAGGGGGTATTCCCCAGCTTCGCCGCCCCGGCCCCCATGCCCGCCGACACGCCTCTTTATACTCAGAGGAACAGCTCATCGCCGGTGATAAAGGCCGCAAGGCCCAGGGTGTTCCTCCCGGCCTTCCCCGGCACCAACAGCGAGGTGGACTCCGCCCGAGCCTTTGAGCGGGCCGGGGCCAGGGCCAATGTGCTGGTGGTGCGCAACCTGACCCGCGCCGGTATTGAGGAGACCATAAGGGAGATGGAGAGGAGCATAAGGGAGAGCCAGATAATTATGATACCCGGCGGCTTCTCCGGCGGCGACGAGCCGGAGGGGTCCGGCAAGTTCATCGCCACCACCTTCCGCAACCCTCGCATAGCCGAGGCGGTCATGGACCTTTTAGATAACAGGGACGGCCTGATGCTTGGTATCTGCAACGGTTTCCAGGCTCTTATAAAGCTGGGGCTTCTGCCCTATGGAAGGATAACCGAGCCCAGCGAGGACGCCCCTACCCTGACCTTCAACTCTCTGGGGCGGCACGCCTCCCGGCTCGTGTATACCCGGGTAACCAGCGTCAAGTCTCCCTGGCTTAGGGGAACAAACGCCGGAGATATGCACACCATAGCCATCTCCCACGGAGAGGGCAGGTTCGTTGCCGATGACGAGGCCTTGAAGGCCCTCATAGAGGGCGGTCAGATTGCCACCCAGTACGCGGACCCCCAGGGCGCCGTAAGCGGGGATATCCTCTGGAACCCCAACGGCTCCGTCTGCGGCATAGAGGGCATTACCAGCCCCGACGGACGCATACTCGGGAAGATGGGCCATAACGAGCGCTGGACAAAGGGGCTCTTTAAAAACGTACCCGGGCATAAGGATCAGAAGTTGTTCAAGTCCGGGGTAGAATACTTTGCGTAAGGCTCATAAACTATAAGAAAGCGTGATGCCAATGTCCATGCAGTTAAACCGCCAGCTTCCCATGCCCGCCGATTTGAAGGCCCAGCATCCCCTGTCCCCCGCCGTCCTGGAGCGCAAGGCCCAGAGGGACCGGGAGATAAGGGAGGTTTTTGAGGGGAAGTCCGACAAATTCATAGTTATAATCGGCCCCTGTTCCGCCGACAACCAGGAGGCCCTTCTGGAGTACGTCCACAGGCTTGCGGAGATAAACGAGGCCGTGAAGGACCGGCTCCTGCTGATACCAAGAGTCTACACCAACAAGCCCCGCACCACCGGCCAGGGGTATAAGGGTATGCTCCACCAGCCCTCCCCGGACAAGGCCCCGGACCTTTTGGAGGGCATAATCGCTATAAGGCGTATGCACATCCGGGTCATAGAGGGGACTGGGCTCACCGCCGCAGATGAGATGCTGTACCCGGAGAACCGCAGCTATCTTGACGACGTTCTTAGCTATGAGGCCGTGGGGGCCCGCTCGGTGGAGAACCAGCAGCACAGGCTCACCGCCAGCGGCATGGATATCCCCGTGGGCATGAAAAACCCCACCAGCGGAGATCTGTCCGTTATGCTCAACTCCATCCAGGCCGCCCAGAGCTCCCATAACTTCCTCTACAGGGGCTGGGACGCCACCACCGGCGGCAACCCACTGGCCCACGCCATCCTGCGGGGCGGGGTGGACAAGTACGGCACCTGTGTGCCCAACTACCACTATGAGGACCTTATGCGCCTTTTGGAACTGTACGGCGAGAGGGATCTGCTGAACCCGGCGGTGATAGTGGACGTGAACCACTCCAACTCCGACAAGAAATATAAGGAGCAGATACGCATAACCAGCGAGGTACTCCACAGCCGCAGCCACAGCCGGGAGCTCCATAAGCTGGTAAAGGGCGTTATGATAGAGAGCTATCTGGAGGAGGGCTGCCAGCCTATAGAAGGGGAGCGCACTTATGGGAAGTCCATCACGGACCCCTGTCTCGGCTGGGCGGACACGCGGAGCCTGATATTCAGCATAGCCGAGAGGGCGTAGTCCATGGAGATGATAAGAAACTCCGCAAAGGCCCTGCTGCTCTCCACAGACGGCAGGGTCCTCTTGAACCGCTGCGTGACCAGCTCCGGGGAGGAATACTTCGACCTGCCCGGCGGCGGGCAGCACGTGTATGAGACCATGGAGGAGGCCGTCGTCCGGGAGGTCCTTGAGGAGACCGGCCTTGCGGTGGAGCCGGTGCGCTTCGCGGCCCTCTGCGAAGAGATATTCACAGACCCGGATATGCGCCGGAGATACCCGGAATACTGCCACCGCACTTTGCATATATTCCTGGTCCGCGCGGTCTCCGACAGGGTGCGCGAAAAAACCGAGACGGACTTCCAGCAGACCGGCAGCGTCTGGAGCACGCCGGAGGAGGCGGAAACCCTGCCCCTTGTGCCCCTCCAGCTTCGCGGGCGCGTGCGGGAGGTTTTAAACTCGGCGGGGCCGGTATACCTGGGCTCCGTGCGCCGGGACGAGGTGTGTATGTAATTTTGGCTTGACATACGGCTTTATATGTGCTAATATGACCCTACAGACTTCTAAAGAAAGGCGGTGAGCGGCGATGTTACCATATACTTCCCCGGAAAGCAGAGGATCCGCCGCTTGCTGTGCTTTTGTCTGAGCAGCAGAAAAAACGGTAGGACCGGCCCTGTTTTTGGGGCTGGTCCTTTACTTTTGAAAGGAGAGAGGTTTTATGCAAAATTTTGACCATGGCCCAAAGAAAAACGAATTCTATCAGGAGGCATTAAATGACAGATATAAAAACCTACGGCTTCCCGGAGGAACTTATTCCCCCGGAGGGCCCCGCCCTGCCCGCCAGGGTCACGGCGGTATTTAAGGGCCGCTGGCAGCTTATCACGCCGGCGGGCCAGCAGTACGCCACCCTCAAGACCAAGGAGTATATTTATGAGAGCGGCGAGGAGTTTCCCACCACCGGCGACTATGTGCTGGCCCTGCCGGCCCCCGGCGACTGGCAGATAGTGCGCACGCTTCCCAGAAAAAGCTTTTTCTCCCGGCTGGACGGCTGGCACGGCACCGAGCAGGCCGTGGCAGCCAATATGGACGTGGTGTTCGCCGTGCAGAGCCTGAACGAGAATTTCAGCCTGAAGCGGCTGGAGCGATACCTGACCCTTGGCTGGAACAGCGGCGCAAGGCCCGTGGTAATCCTTACCAAGGCCGACCTGCCCGGGGACCACGGCGAAATGCTCAGGGAAGCCAAGGCCGTTGCCGGGGAGGCCCCGGTGTTCGCCCTGAGCTCTAAGACCGGGGAGGGCATGGAGCAGCTTGCGCCCTATCTCCGCCCCGGGACCACCGCCGCCTTTCTTGGCAGCTCCGGCGTGGGCAAGTCCAGCCTTATCAACGCCCTGGCGGGCGAGGAGATAATGTCCGTCAGCGGCGTGCGGGAATACGACTCCGCCGGGCGGCACACCACCACCCACAGACAGCTGCTCCTTTTAAAGAGCGGCGTGCTGGTGATAGACACCCCCGGAATGAGGGAGCTGGGTATGTGGGACGCGGGAGAGGGGCTCAGCACGGCTTTCCCGGACGTGGAAAAATACCTGGGGAAATGCCGTTTTTCAGATTGTAAGCACGAGCGCGAGCCCGGCTGCGCCATAAAGGCCGCTATTGAGAACGGGGAGCTGGACCCTGAGCGGTGGGAGAGCTATAAGCTTTTGAACGGCGAGTCAGAGAGGAGCCGCCGCCTGGGCGCCGTGCGGAGGAAGCAGGGCCAGCCCAGCAAAGCTCTTGCGAAGTCACGGCGGCAGGAGCGCAAATACAGAGGGAAAAATTTTCCCGGAGAGTATTGACATTTCTTTCAAACCAGGCTATAATTATCAAAATATATTTTAACTGCATATCCCTAAAGGCTATGACGAAGACAGCCTGGGGTCCGTCTCTTCAGAGAGCTGGCGGCTGCTGCGAGCCGGCGTGACGTCCCCAATGGGCTTATCCCTTCTGAGCTGGAGACCCGAACCCGTGGAGTTGGCTTTGCCAATTCTTTGGTAGTAGACGTCTTCCGTGTACGCCGCGTTAGAGCAGGGGCTTGCTGGAGCCTGACATTTTGAGAGCGGCGAAATACTTACCTGACGGCAAGAAGACCTTGCTTGGCGGCAAGTTTCGCAATATGAGTGGTACCGCGGAGCATATCCGTCTCATAGGTATATTCCTATGGGACGGTTTTTTTATCGGCAGGAATGTGCAAACTAGATATATGGCAAATTACTATAATACTTAACTAGGGGGATGCCAAATGGAAAAAACAGATCTGAAGGCCCAGCTGGGAGAGGTGGCCCAGCGTATCCGCACCATGCGGGAGATAACCGGCCTTTCTGAGGAGGAGATGGCCCGCTGCACAGGTGTGAGCACGGAGGAGTACGCCCACTGTGAGGAGGGGGAGCAGGACTTCAGCTTTACCTTCATCTACAAGTGCGCAAAACGCTTCGGCGTGGACCCCACCGACCTGATACGTGGGGTGAGCCCCACCCTCTCCAGCTATACCATCGTGCGCCATGGGGACGGCCTGCCCATAACCCGCCGCCACGGCTTCAAGTACCTGAACCTGGCCCCGCTCTTCAAGAACAAGACCGCCGAGCCCTTTTTTGTCACCATGCCCTACTCTGAGGCTGAGCAGCACGTGGCCATAAAGCTGGCAAGCCACGCGGGTCAGGAGTTCGATATAGTTGTCAAGGGCTCCATGAAGGCCCAGATAGGCAGCCATATCGAGGTGTTGAACGAGGGGGACTCTATCTACTATAACTCCGGCACCCCCCACGGCATGATAGCCACCGGCGGGGAGGACTGTCAGTTGTACGCCATGGTCATGAAGGGCACCGAGGACCAGGCCCCGGAAACCGACCGCTTCCAGACCCTTATAGACCGCAAGCTGGCCCGCCAGCCCAGGGAGGGCGTCATTGACCCCTTTATTGAGACCAGCCTGGACGAAAACGGCATATTAAACGGCATAAAGTTCAAGAACGAGGAGAACTTCAACTTCGCCTTCGACGTGGTGGACGAGATAGCCAGAAGGGAGCCCCAGCGCCTCGCCATGCTCCATCTGGACCACGACAAGAACGAGCGCCGGTTCACCTTCTCGGATATCAGCAGGCTCAGTAATCAGACAGCCAACTATCTTGAGAGCCTGGGCATAAAGCGGGGCGACCGGGTGCTGGTGGTCTTAAAGCGCCACTACCAGTTCTGGTATGTGATCACCGCACTCCACAAGATGGGCGCGGTGATAATCCCCGCCACCCACCTTTTGATGGAGCACGACTTTGACTACCGCTTTAAAGCGGCGGGGGTCAAGGCCATACTCTGCACCTCGGACGGCCAGACCGCTGACGAAGCAGACCGCTCCGCTAAGAACTGCCCCGGGGTGGAGGTGAAGATCATGGTGGGAGCAAACCGGCTTGGCTGGCATGACTTTGACAAGGAGATGGCCGCCTTCTCGGAGGTGTACGAGAGAAAGCCCGACTCACCCTCGGGCAGCGACCCAATGCTGATGTACTTCACCTCGGGCACCACGGGCTACCCCAAGATAGCCGTGCATAGCTATAAATATGCCCTGGGACACTATATAACCGCAAGATATTGGCACAACGTGAACCCGGACGGCCTGCACTTCACCATCTCCGACACCGGCTGGGGCAAGGCCATGTGGGGCAAGTATTACGGCCAGTGGATGTGCGAGGCGGCCATTTTCACCTATGACTTCGACAAGTTTGACGCCCACGATATCCTCCCGATGTTCGCAAAATACAAGATAACCACCTTCTGCGCCCCGCCAACTATGTACCGCTTCTTTATAAAAGAGGATCTCTCAAAGTATGACCTCTCCGGCATAGAATACTCCACCACCGCCGGCGAGGCCTTGAACCCCGAGGTCTATGAGCAGTGGAAGCGGGCCACCGGCCTTGCCCTTATGGAGGGCTACGGCCAGACAGAGACCACCTGCGTAATCTATAACCCTGTGGGCTCCATACCCAGAGTGGGCTCCATGGGGGTGCCCAGCCCCTTATACGACGTGGACGTGGTGCTGCCAGACGGCACCTCCGCCCCTGTGGGGGAGACCGGCGAAATAGTCATACGCACGGATGAGAACGTGCCCTGCGGCCTGTTCCTTGGGTACTACCAGGATGAGAAGCAGACAAAAGCCTCCTGGCACGACGGTATGTACCACACCGGCGACACCGCCTGGCGGGACGAGGACGGCTACTTCTGGTACGTGGGCCGCACGGACGACGTGATAAAGTCCAGCGGCTACCGTATCGGGCCCTTCGAGATAGAGAGCGTGATAATGGAGCTGCCCTACGTCCTGGAGTGCGCGGTCACCGCCGCCCCGGACCCCATCCGCGGCCAGGTGGTAAAGGCCACCATTGTCCTGACAAGGGGCACGGTTGGCACAGAGGAGCTGAAAAAAGAGATACAGACCTATGTGAAAAAGCACACCGCGCCCTATAAGTACCCCCGCATAGTTGAGTTCAGAGACGACCTCCCCAAGACCATCAGCGGCAAGATAAGGCGTGTGCAGATAAGAGAGGAAGATAAATAATGCTTACAAGAGAGCTATCATTCACGCTGAAGGACGGCAGGAGCGCTATTCTTCGGAACCCACAGGAAAAAGATGTGCCTGGACTGCTGGAGTACCTGGTGAAGTCCGCGGGGGAGAGCGAGTTCATCCTGCGCTCCCCGGAGGAGTGCGGCAAGTATACCCCTGAGAGCGAGGTTAAGTGGGTGGAGAACATGAACGCCTCCGAAAACAGCGCCGTGCTGGTCTGCGAGGTGGACGGTAAAATCGCCGGAAACTGCGAAATAAGCCGCCACACCCAGCTGAAGACCCGCCACCGGGCCAATATCGGTATTGCCCTCACCAAGGAGTTCTGGGGCCTGGGAATAGGCACGGCCATGTTCAACGAGCTGATACGGATAGCCGAGGGCTGGGACGGCCTTACCCAGATGGAGCTGGAATTTGTGGAGGGCAATACCCGGGCCCGGGCGCTCTATGAGAAGATGGGCTTCCGTATAGTCAGCGTGCGGCCGGACGCTTTCAAGATGAAGGACGGCGGTTTCCGTAACGAGTACATCATGATGCGCAAGCTGTAAGAGTAAGAAATATTTCAGAAACCCGCAAGCCATTCTTTCACAGTTTGAGGTATCATTATCCCAGAATCTACAGGAGGAGTGATACCCCATGAAAAAGACGGCTCTATTCTTAGCGCTCTGCCTGTGCGCACTGGCCCTGTTCGGGTGTCGGCAGGATGAGGGGAAACCCGGGCAGTACCTCTATGCCACCGCCCTGACGTACAGCGGCGAGGACGACCCGAAGGCATACCTTGAGATAGCGACACGGAGCCAGAAGCTCTTGTCCCTGTTGGAGGAGAAGGCCGGCGTATTTGTAATGAACGCCTATAACTTTCAGGACGTTGACGGCGAGGGCACGCCCCTTTGGGAGATGAACCGAATGGACCTGCCCGCCGAGATAGACCCCGCCGGGCACTGTGTCTGCGTGGACAGGAACTACCTGGACCTCCACGGCATAAAAGCTGCCGGCGGCACGCCAGCCAGTGAAAGCCTGGTCATAGACGACCGCACCCAGAATATACTTGTCCCCGAGAAATTCAAGGACCGGGAGCAGGACATAATAAAGGCCTATAGGGCCAGGTTCTACTTTGAGAAGGTGACGGCCGAGAACAGCTATAACGAGGACGCGGGCCTAAGCGAGCGCTCGGACCTTACCGAAGAGGAGCTTACCGTCAACATCATTTACGTGGAGGACGGCCAGAGCTACCCGGTCTATCGGGAGGATATCGTCTGCGAGAACGGCTCCATAACCGACCCGGTGGTACAGGTGTACACCGGCAATATCCACTGCAACTATGCCCACAGCAATTTGTCCCAGTGGACATACCTCTACTCTGATGAGACTGACCCTGTGAAGGCATATGAGGAGCTTCGGCCATATGTAGAGCAGTGCGGGGCGGGGGAGAGCTTGCAGTCCGTGAAACGGATACAGCAGAAATAAACCATGAAAGGACCATGAATATGCTCAAATATTTCCGCAACAGCCTTATTACGACCTCAGTACTGTACACCCTTCTGGGACTGGTGCTCATAGCCGCCCCGGGCAAGGCTATCCGCTGGGCCTGCTTTCTCATCGGGGCCGTCACCCTCTGGTATGGCATCTCCCGTATAATGGCCTATAGGAAATCCGGCATGGAGTACGGGCAGCGCTTTGACCTATTTATCGGCGTGGCGCTGATAGTCCTCGGAGCCTTCCTGCTGGTATCCCCAAGGTTTGTTGCGTCTATGATCCCGGCGGCGCTGGGCCTTTATATCCTGGTGGACAGCGCGTCCGCCATAAAGCGGGCCCTGGACATGAAGGCCCTGGGCTTTGATAAATGGTGGGGGTCCTTTATATCCGCTTTGGTCCTGGCGATGTTCGGGGCGGTGATGGTGCTCAACCCCTTCGGGACATTGGAGGCACTTATAAGGTTTGTGGGGGTGGGCTTTGTGTTTGACGGCGTATCGACCCTTGTGAACACCATCCTTGCCGACCGGCTCTACCGGGGCTGAGGCCCCTGCCTGTAAAAGAGCTCCCTCAGTCCTATAGCGAGTATGAACCCGCCGAAGAGCCTTTTCAGGAGCTCCGTGTCCATTCCCGCCGCCAAAAGGGCTCCGGCTATACAGGTTGGAACGCCCAAAATCACGCACCAGAAAACGGCCTTTTTCTCAATGAGGCCGTTTTTTATATGCCCAAAGCTGGCAGGGAGGGCGCAGGCGATAAAGTACAGCAGGTTTACCCCGCCCGCCTGGGCCTGCCCCATCCCCTGCACTGCCGTCATCCACAACAGCAGGAGCGTGCCGCCCCCCACGCCGAAGCCCGAGAGCACCCCTGTAAGGGCCCCTATAATCACGCCTATAACCATGCTCACAGCCCCAGCACCGCCCTTGCCCCGCAGTATACCATCAGCGCCCCGAAGCCCCTTCTCAGCCACTTCACCGGCACCTTTTTAAACACCCTGCCGGAGAGCAGCCCGCCTACCGCCCCGCCTATAATATAGGGCCACCCAAGGGAGAGGTCCACAGCGCCGTTTAAGAAATACACCCCCGCGGATATCACCGACAGGGGAAGCACCACCCCCACGGACGTGGCGAAGGCCTTGCGCTCGGGCATATCCGTCCAGCGGGTGAGCATGGGCACGAGAAAGAGCCCTCCCCCCGAGCCGAACAGCCCGTTTGCAAGCCCTGCAAGGCCCCCGGTTATACAGTACCTCCACTTTTTGTCCATACCCTTTTACCCCCTTTTCTTCGGTATAAGCTTCCACAAAATCCCCGGAAAATACGTATTCCCGGGGGATTTTTACATATACTGACCCCGAGGTGATACCGTGAAAAAAAGGAAAGACCGCTCCCCCATAAGGCTTCGGGCCTATCTCACCCTGCTGGCCATTATAATGCTGCTGGCCTTCGGGGGGCACACCATTGCCCATGTGTCAGGAAAAGCGGAGTATGTTGCGGCGGCAGGCAGGCAGAGCCTCTACCGCCTGGACGTTGCAAGCTCCCGGGGGACCATCTACGACTGCCGCCTGCGCCCCCTCACCGGCACCACCAGCCGGTGGGCCGCCGCCGTTGCCCCCACCATAGAGTCCATAGGGGCCCTTGAGACCGCCACCTACGGGCGCCTCCGGGACCGCCTGGCCCTGGCCCTTGAGGACGGCAAGCCCTTCACCCTGGAGCTGGAAAAGCCCATAGAGCACCAGTGCATAGACTGCTTCCCCGTGCCCAAAAGATATTCAGAGAGCCAGCTCTGCCCCCATGTAATAGGGTACCTGGACGGAATGGGCCGGGGGGCCTCGGGGGTGGAGCTCTGTATGGACGACGCCTTGTCCCTTTACAGCGGGCAGCTCACCGTGTACTACCAGGTGGACGCCCTGGGCAGGGCCATCGCCGGGGCCGAGCGCCTTACCGAAAACAGCCTGGAATACACCGCCGGGGGCGTGGCCGTCACTATAGACCGGGATATACAGCTTTTGTGCGAGCAGGCCTCAGAGGGCCTGGGGAAGGGCGCAGTGGTGGTCACAGAGGTGCCGAACTGCGAGATACGCGCCCTTGTGAGCCTGCCGGGGTTCCAGCAGGACAAAATAGACGAGGCCGCAAGGGACCCCGCCTCCCCCCTGCTCAACCGGGCCTTCAGCGCCTATGCCCCCGGCTCCGTCTTTAAGCTTGTGACTGCCGCCGCAGCCCTGGAGGAGGGCTCGGTGCTGAGGACCTTTGACTGCACCGGCTCCATAAACGCCGGGGGGCTAATGTTCCACTGCTACGACGGCCTGCCCCACGGCAGGATAGATTTGCAGGGGGCCATATCAAAGTCCTGCAACGGCTATTTTATCAGCACCGCCCGGGCCCTGGGGGGACAGCCTGTGCTGAGCATGGCCTATGACCTGGGCCTTGGAGAGGGCCAGGAGTTCGGCAGGGGGCTGTTCAGCTCAGAGGGCAGCCTGCCGGATACGTCCGGCCTGCAGAACTTCCGGGCCCTGGCAAACTTCTCCTTCGGCCAGGGGGACCTGACCGTCACGCCCCTGCAGATGTGCGGGGTAATAAACGCCATAGCCTCCGGCGGGGAGTACCGCTCCCCAAAGCTCATAGCGGGCACAGTCAGCGGAGACAGGAAGCTAACTGAGACCAGCCCTGTCTCCGACGTGTCCCGGACCGCAATGAGCTCCCGCACGGCGAAACTTTTGCAGCAGTACCTGACGGCCGCCGCCAAGGACGGCACCGGCACAAAAGCCGCCCCCGATAACTGCGTCAGCGGCATAAAGACCGGCACCGCCCAGACCGGCGTATATGAGGACGGGCATGAGCTTCTGAACTTCTGGTACTGCGGCTTCGTCAGCGACAGCTCCGGGCCCAGGTACTGTATCACCGTGCTCAGGGAGGGCACAGCGGACAGCGGCAGCGCTGCGGAGGTGTTTAAGAAAATCGGGGAGGGGCTGATGGGGGAATAGCTGCGTTTCCCCTTCGCTGTAATTTTCCCGCCAGATGTCCTTTTGATCCTCTGCTAAGTGTTCTATACTATATATTGTGGTTGTGTTGTCCAAGTGAGCACAAGGGAAAACCAAGAAGGCTGATGTTTATGGTGATAAGTAAGTATAGAAACTAACTTATCATTAACGCTGACAAACATGGTGCAAAACAAGGGGAGTCTATCATATCAAAATTGATAGGCTCTCTATGTATTATATATTGAAAATCAATTTATTAAAATTTCCCTCCCCGCCCCCCTTTGGCAATCGCCTCATCTCCCATCCTTTATTTATAAACTTATGTTCTGCCACTTTTTTTATCAGAAAGTTCTGTTTCTGTCAAGGGATTTAGAGAGAACAGAAATTTTTCTTGCTGTATGCAGCCTTTTATGATATGCTATTATAAAAGAAAGTGATAGACTTATGACAGTGGTAGAGCGCATCCGGGCGGCGCGCAAGGCAAGGGGCCTGACCCCAAAGGTCCTGGGAGAGGCCTGCGGCATTGCCGAGCCCACCATACGGTGGTACGAGCTTGGGAAGCTGATCTCCAAGTACAGGACCCTGGCGAAGATCACAGCCACGCAGAATACCTCTGTCTCGGAGCTTATGGGAATCGGCGCCATGACTCCCGGGCTTTTGGAGAAAAAATACCGGGAACGGGAACAGCTTGCTGAAGAAGCGCGGCTTGACGCACCCTCCGGGCTCAGGGCTTCCCTTAGTAAGCTTATCCAAAACGGCCTGCCGGGTAGCGGGCTTGATTTTCTTGGAGATACTGAAGCGCTTCCGGCAGTACAGAAATGCTTCCAGGAGCTGGGCCCCAGTGAAATGCGCGCCGGGCCCGAGGGGGGAACTCCGCAGCGCTGATCAACTCGCAGACAGGACAGGTATATATCATAAGCTGTGCCAGATATATAGATGCACTTGAGACAGTGCTGCACAATTCCAAAAAGGAGCTGTCAAGGCTGCCTAAGGTCTCAGAGAAGGCGCTGAGCTATGAGAAGGTCAGGGGATGGCGGGGGATCGACGCTTTCAGTAAAAATAGGAAAACATAAGGAGTACGCATCATGAACAACGAAGAAAAAATTTTAGGAATGCTGGGTCAGGTCGTGGACCGGCTGGACAAGGTTGACAACAGGCTGGATAAAATTGATGACCGGCTGGACAGGATGGACACCCGGCTGGAAAAAGTAGAGGCCTCTCAATCCCAAATGCAGGGGCGGCTGGACACCATGCAGGGCCAAATGGACACCATGCAGGGCCAAATGGACACCATGCA
>CANPBX010000026.1 GCA_947572385.1 uncultured Clostridia bacterium | reverse complement strand
GGAACGGGTGAATATGCTTTCGGCGGTCAGCAGCGAGGGCAGCGTACGGTTTATGGTATACCGGGAAAGCATGGATCAGCGGCTGATTCGATTCATGCAGCGTTTGACCGGCACATCTGAGCGGAAAGCTTTTCTGGTTCTGGATAACTTGAAAGTGCATCATGGGAAGCTGGTTTCGGCATGGCTGGAGAAACGGAAAGATAAAATTGAGGTGTTTTTTTCTGCCGCCTTATGCCCCGGAATACGATCCCGACGAATACCTCGACCATGCTCTAAAGCACTACGTGCATACAGGGAAGCTTCCCTATACCGCTCAGGACATCTCCCATGAAATTTACTCTTTTATGCGCGGCCTTCAGCATAAACCCCTTAAGATTTCTCGTCTTTTCCTCCATCCGCGTCTTTCCTGTCTTTTATAGGGGAAGTAATATCATCATCGATGCCGTAGGTTTTCAGCTGGGAGGCCACTGGAGTGGAGCTTAGGGTAGTGGGAGCAAGGGTGTCGTTTATCTTGTGGATCATATAGATAGGATCCTGGCCCCAGCCGGGTTTTGAGAACTCATTGTGGAGCTCGGTCATTTTGCTGTAATAGTTTTCTTAAGAGCTCAGGGCATAGCTGGCTAGAGGATCCATATTCCGAATGGTATGGGCCTGGGTAACCAGGGCTTCCAGAATGCTCTCCTCCTGCTTGATATATTCGCTGAACATGATACGGTCCTGTTCTTCTATCATTCTCCGGGAAGCCGAGCTACGCTGATAAAAATAACTGCCCACAAGCACTATCAGCAGGCAGAACAGCACGCTGGAATACATGAGCAGTATTCTGTTATAATACGCCTTTTTCATGACAGACCCTTCCACGATCATTATATGGTATGGCACAAAATAAAGTATGCCACAGATATGTGGGAAAATAAAGAGCTTTCAAGGCAGCTTGAGGGGACCTGCTGCCGCATAGGCAAACAGTTACCCCATTGCCTTTTCCAGAAGCGATCGGCAGCTGTCCACAACATCATATACTACGTTGCCGCCGGAGATAGCCCTGAAGTGTTCTCTTGCGCATTGGATCTTTGACTGCTCGATCAGCCGCAGCTGCATGGAGCGCATGGAGCCCTTTGTCTCCGCGACAAAATAAACGTGCCTGACGGTATCCTTATAAAACGCGATGGCCCAGTCCGGGTTATAGCGGCCCAAGGGCGTTGCAATATAGAAGCTGTCCGGTAGCTTCACATAGACCGCAACATCTTTGCTTGCGTCAAGCTGGGCGGCAAGATCCCGCTCCACAGCCGAATCATATACGATATGGTCGTACAGGTGCTTTTTGGCCTTCATCACGTTTACATCAAGCCTGCCTTTGATAGCCGGGCCGGTGAAGATATCCGTGGTGTAGGCGTCATCCAGAACGTCATAGGTTATATTCTCGATCACCGCCAGGGCCTTTTCATCGTTGATCAGCGCGGCGGCTTTCATGATAAACTCTTCGGGGTTATCCCTGAACTGGCCGAATACAGATGGCCGCAGGCCCTTTAGGATAGAGGCAAGGGCCTTGCGGGTCAGGCCGGTCTCATGTACCAGCTTTCCGATCAGGTCATACTTCACATTTGGGTTTACAGTGATTGCGGCGCTGAAGCTGCTGGATCCGTCTTTAACAAAGGATGATCCGCAGAGCAGTTCGTCTTTGGAACTGATCGTGTCCATCGTACCCTTCTCCACTTGGAAGTGGATTTTGGAAACAAACAGTTTGCCGTTCAGCGCGGCAACGGCCTTTTGGATCAGCTCCTCGGTGTCAAAGTCCACGGTATAGACGGTTTTTTTCTTGATATATGACCAGAGCTCTTTGAACTCAGGCATATCCAGCTTGGTTCTGTCTAATTGGAGCTCCACGTTATTGCCGCGGGCATTTTCGGGCTGCAAACTCCGGGGGTCATAAATGGAATCGATAATTGCAAATACCGAGGCAGCGGAATCTGCGGCTTCTTCCGCTATTTTCAAATTTCCGTTTGCCCTGTCCTCGTAATATTTGTCAGTTATCATACCATTGCGGTCAATATAGCCGTTGACGATCATATCGAAGTGGATGGCAAAGGCCGTATTATAGTCAACGACCTGCTCATTTCCCGCGTTGTCACTAATGACCTTGCCGACAAAAAGTTCAACCGTAACGGCCCGGGGGCGGTCGGCAACTGCCTCAGCCATTTCTGTCTGCAGGCCCTTTGCAAATGAATCATAGCTCTCGTTTGCAATGACAGTGAGTATATTGATGTTATGCACATCATTGCCTAGAGCGTTTGTGTCCATACGCTCGCCGCTCTGGCTCACGCAAAGGCGCAGGCCGCGCCCGACCTCCTGCCGCTTGCGCAGGCTGCTGCGGCTCTGCTTCAAGGTGCAGATTTGAAAGACGTTGGGATTGTCCCAGCCTTCCCGCAGGGCGGAATGGGAGAAGATGAAGCGTACAGGGGAGCGCACCGGGTCAGAGTCGAGCAGCAGCTCCTTATTTTTCATGATCAGCTCGTATGCGCTCACATCGTCGGAGGTGTTTTCCTTCCCGCCCGCCTTGGAGTTTACCATTTTGCCCTTGCCGTCCACTGAGAAATATCCGGCGTGGGTTTTAGCCGCGGGGATAGACTGAAGATACCTGAAATAAGCGTCTTCACCAGCGGCAGGCTGCATATTGGCTATAACATCATTATATTCTTCCTCGAACATGACGGCGTATCTTCCGTTGGCAGGCTTGCCCGCCCCATCGTATTCGCGGTAGTTTGCAACCTCGTCGATAAAGAATAGGGAGAGTACCTTGATACCCTTGTAGAACAGCCGGCGCTCCCGCAGAATATGGGAGAGGATCGTCTCGCGTATTTGTATCCGCCGCAGCTGGTCCTCATCCACAGAACCTATGATGTCTCCGGCAAAGAGCCTGATCCCGTTCAGGAACTCCACGCAGTTGCTGCGCCCGTCGATCTGCCTGACCACAAAGCCGTCTTTATATTCCTCCAGGCCGCGGGAGCAGTCGTAAAGATCGTCCCCGACCTTTACAATACGGCTCCTTTTCTTGGGCGCGCTGCCGCTCAGCCTGACCTCAAGCTGCAGGGTAGCGGTTGGGTCGCTTTTTGAGAGGTTGATGCTCTCAAGATAGATATAGCTGTCGGTGGCGGTGCTGCCCCTTTTGGCGATCCCTTTTACCTCGATTTTCTTGACCAGCCGCCGGTTATAGGCCTCCATAGCGTCCAGACGGAATACCATGTTGTAGGTGCTGCCGCTTTTATGGGTAGCGGAATAGCGCAGGGTAAGAAGCGGATGAAACCCCTTCAGGCGCTCCTTGGTCTGCTTCCCCTCCACTGACTGCGGCTCGTCAATGATCAGAATGGGGTTGGTCTTTGCGATAATATCAATAGGCCGGCGTGAGCGGAAGTCGTCCAGCTTCATATAGATCCTGCGGGCGTCCTTGCCGTTAAACGCCTGGGAGTTAATGATCATCACACTGATGGAGCTGTCTGAGGCAAAGCGGTCAATTTCGCTCAGCTTGGATGAGTCGTAGATAAAGAAGCGCGCCTTCTTCCCATACTCCTCGGCAAAATGCTCCTGAGTCATCTCGAAGGATTTATACACGCCCTCCCTGATAGCCACGCTGGGGACAACCACGATGAATTTGCACCACCCATAGTGCTTATTCAGCTCAAACATGGTCTTTATATAGGTGTAGGTCTTGCCGACGCCGGTTTCCATTTCAACGGAGAGGTTATAGCCATTCTCCCTGCCTTCAAGTCTTTCGGAGGGCTTGAGCTGATTGGCGCGCTGGATCTTATTCAGCTGCTCCAGGATCTGCCTGTCGGACAGCTCCGGCACGATTTTATGGTTGCTGAAACCTGTAAAGTCCATTTCCTCATTGACGCCGACCTGATAGCTCCCGCTGCCTCTGTCCATCATATAGGAGTGGGTCAGGCAGGGCTGTCCGGCGAAAACATCCACCACGGCTTTGGCGGCGTCGGCCTGGAATTTCTGGTGCTTGAATTGGAGTTTCATATATCCGAGACTTCCTTGGTCAAAATACTTAAATTTTTAATTAAATGTGCCGGTCATATTACCTTCACTCTGGTACGGGGGGCCAGCATCTTAAAGATCTCGCCCACATTGATTTTAGCCGGGCTGTCTGCAAAGCTGCTGTCCCGGAACACTGCCCGCAGGGGCTGGCGCCTTGCGATCTCCTTAATAACTGCGTCGGGGATGTTCTCATTAAAGCACGCGATCAGATCCCCCCCGTTATAAGTGTGGACGGTGCAGCCTTCAAGCTGCTCTGAGGTGTATGGCATGGAAATTGGCAGCCCCCAATCCAGCAGACAGCTGAACAGCAGATCCAGATCCGAGCGGCCGGGCTTGATGTTGTCCACCATCTGGTCAAGCATTGCCTGGGTGTATTCACCGGCGGAGTAGTACACATCGGTCATATTGGTGTCGTCCAGCTTGAAAACGCGGAACCCGCCGTCAAATTTACTGCCGGGGCTGTCTGCGGCTATCTTATCCGCGGCCCGGCGGATACGCTCCTTGCCAATCTCACAGATAGTCTTGTAGCCGGATCTATATGCCTCGCTGTTTTCACCGCAGGGCTCCGGCAGCTGCACCATGATAAATTTCCGATCCCCGCCGTCCTTTGCGTTTAGCTGCATGACTGCGTGGGCGGTGGTGGCAGTGCCGGAAAAGAAATCCAGGACGATATCTCCCGGGCGGGTCACGGACTCAAGCAGCCGCAGCATTAGCCCGAGGGACTTCTGGCCCTTGAAGTCCTGCCCGGTTTCAAGCAGCTTGGATATTTTTTCCCCGGAAAATGAAACTATGGCAATGCTGTTAAGGTCGTCATATTCATTGGCGTTCCAGGTATCCTCCATAGGGTAGCGCTCAGGGCGGTTTTCATGATTTATAAAATGCAGCAGCTCCTTCTGTCCCTTTGCGTCCAGCCCAAGGGAGGAGAGCTTAGCTGTCAGCGCCGTACCCTTTTTGACCAAGGGCTTGAAATCCCGATTTTCTATGTATTTCTTAATAAAATCAAGCTTAGCGGAGTTTTTGGAGTAAAACAGGATGGTGTCGTGGTTTCTGATGAAATTGGGGGCTTTTGTTTTATAGCCTGAAAGCCACCCGATACGCCAGATGATCTCCCGCTGGAAGTTCTTCGGGCCGAAAACTTCGTCCATTATTTTTCTCAGGCTGGCCACCTCGTTAAAGTCAATGCTGATAAAAATGCTTCCGTCATCAGAGAGCAGGTTCCTTGCCAGCAGCAGCCGCGAATACATCATACTGCACCAGTCGGAGTGGAACCGCCCATTTGAGTCGGTGTTGCGGAACATCCGGTCGCCGTTACTGTCCACGTGCCCTGATCCCTCGCTGTACTCCCTGCGGCCCATAGCAAAATCATCCTGATAGATAAAGTCGCTGCCTGTGTTATAGGGCGGGTCAATATAGATCATCTTTACCTTGCCCAGATAGCTCTCCTGCAGGAGCTTCAGCACATCCAGGTTGTCGCCCTCAATGTAGAGGTTTTCGGTGGCATCCCAGTCTGCGCTCTCTGCCGGGCAGGGCCGCAGAGTCTTGCGGATGGACCTATTTGCCTCTGCGAAAGCCGCTTTCTTGCCGACCCAGGTAAATTCATAGGCCTCCCCGCCCTCAAGCACCTCATCAGACAGCATTTGCCGCAGCAGGTCAAAGTTGACGGCCTTTTTCAGCCTGCCGTCCTCACCCCGGGCCTCGGTAATACAGGCGGGAAACAGGGCGGCAAGCTTCTCGATATTGGTTTGGGCCAGGTCAGGCGTTTGCATTTTTAGTTTGTCCATTGCTACTACCTCCAGATCACGCCGGCAGCCGCTATTGAGACCCCGCGTTTAGATCCATATTATATCACAAACCGGAATAACGGTCAAATATTTGATATAAGTGGGCCGTGTATTGCCCTGTGGAAGCTTGGGGGATAGTTGAATATTCGTCAAAATCATGTTACACTCATACCATCAATTTCTCGGGAGGATGCAGGATAAAATTCAAGAAAGGAAGAAAGCTGATGGGTTTGGGGAAGAACGAGTGGATAGATAAATTTTGGGTGCGGGACAGAGGGTTTTACAGAAACGTCCTGCTGATACTAATTCCAATAGTGCTGCAGTCCATCATAAACCAAGGGGTAAACATGATGGACACGGTTATGGTGGGCAAGCTTGGAGAGGCGTCCATTTCAGCCTCAAGCCTTGCAAATCAGTTTTACAATATATTTACGTTTCTGTGTATGGGCATCAGCGCGGCGGGGCTTGTGCTCTCCAGCCAGTATTTCGGGGCC
Organism: uncultured Clostridia bacterium; assembly: GCA_947572385.1. Classification (GTDB taxonomy): domain Bacteria; phylum Bacillota; class Clostridia; order Oscillospirales; family Acutalibacteraceae; genus Acutalibacter. Next base: position 25,965 of record CANPBX010000026.1, on the reverse strand, counting down.
GATGACCTGCGCACAGTGCGCAGGGTGTTCGACCTTATTTTGCAGATAGTCATTATCGGCGGGGCGGCTTTCGCTATCGTTACCTTCCTGCTGCCAAGGCCGATCATGCGCATTTTCAGCGCCGAGGAGGACGTGATAGAGCTGGGGGCACAGTATCTGCGCATTACCGCGTTTATCTACCTGCCCCATGGGGTCAGCCTGGTGGTCTCCAATGTGATACGCTCTATCGGAAACGCAAAGCTTGGGCTTTACGTTTCTATAGCCTCATTTATTGTGAATATCGGGGCCAACTACATATTTATCTTCGGCAAGCTGGGCGCGCCTGCCCTGGGAGTGATGGGCGCGGCGGTAGGCACACTGATAGCCCGGGGGGTGGAGTTCCTGTTCTGCGCCATCTACCTGCTGAAATATGAGAAGACCCTGAAGTATAAGGCTGCCGGCCTGCTCAGGCTTCCTGGCAGGGGACTGTTCGGGGAGTTCAGGCGGCTTGGTATGCCTGCGATAATATCCGACTCCCTGCTGGCCCTTGCTGCAAGCGTGATATCTATGATCCTGGGGCATATGGGCAAGGAGATCGTCTCGGCATACGCCATTGTCACGGTCATGGACCGCATGGCGACTGTGGCGATACAGGGGGCCACGAGCGCAGCGGGAGTGGTGATCGGGCAGACTGTTGGCAGGGGCGAGTTCAAGAGGGCCCAGACCGAGGGCTGGACATTCCTCATATTGTCGGCAATAATAGGCGTTATTGGCGGGGTGCTGGTGCTCATTCTCGGGGAGTGGTCCATCGGCCTGTACGAGATAGAGCCCTCCACGGTGGACATAACTGTCAGCATGATGGAGGCAAGCGCCATTATAGTATTCTTCCAGGCGATCCAGAGCGCCCTGTCAAAGGGGATACTGCGCGGCGGCGGGGACACGAAGTTCCTCATGGTTGCCGACATCATCTTTCAGTGGCTGGCGTCTATACCCATGGGTGCGCTGGCGGGGCTGGTGCTGGACCTGCCCCCGGCCCTTGTGCTGGTGGCCCTGCGTGTGGACTTTATCATTAAATCGGTATGGCTGGCATTCAGGCTGAAAAGCGGCAAATGGATCCACCAGGCGAAGAAAATGGGGGATGGCTGAGTTTTCCTCAGATCCCTTGAATGCCTGCAGGACATTTTGCCGAATACAAAGCAGACAAGCAAATATCACCGCCGCTCCTCATACACATAAACCACAAAGGCTAACTGTATAGAGGAGTGACCCATATGTTTTTAGCAAATCTCATAGATATGCTCTCCCAGGCGTTCTACCTGCTGCTGCACGTGGCGGGGACTGGGAGCTTCCCCCGGGCGCTGAGCGCGGCGGCAGAGCGCCGGGCCCTGGACGAGATGGCAAAGGGCGATAAGGCGGCGCGGCAGCGGCTCATAGAGCATAACCTGCGGCTGGTGGCCCATATCGTCAAAAAATACTATGGCGGCAGCGACCAGGAGGACCTTATCTCCATCGGGACGATCGGCCTTATTAAGGCAGTGGACACCTTTGACCCGGATAAGGGGATAAGGCTGTCGAGCTATGCTTCGAGGTGTATTGAGAATGATATTATCACATGACTTCTCCTTGGCGGACAAGAGTGTCCCTGGGGAATGGGCTATATTTGATGGGCCTGGATGGGAGGCTTGCGCCGCTGTATGCGCTCTCTTTCCGGCTGGGAAAGGTGCGGAAGGTTTCAGAGGCTCAGAGGTATTCCTGCAAGTACGAGGATCTGCGCACAGTCCCGGAGCGGCTACGCTGGTGCCGGTACCGGCTGGGGCTGATGCAGAAAGAGGTGGCCCAGCAGCTCGGGATTCCCCTGAGTCAATATGAGGAAATGGAGCGGGGCTCTTGCCAAGAGTATCCCGCTCTGACGATGGACAAGCTGGCAGAGCTATATGAGGTGCTGGTAGAGGACTTGCTGGATGAGTACAGCCGGTTTCTTTATGACGGGCCGTCTGACCAGATACGGTGCGCTCGGGAGAGGCTGGGGCTGAGCCGAAAAGCATTTGCCAAGCTGGTAGGTACTGGGGGAAAATCTATGCGCGATTGGGAGATGGGACGGAAAAAGGTCAGTAAAAAGAGCTGGGAGAAGCTAAAAGAGTATCTTTCCCCTTTCTATTCCGAGCGTGATGTGCTATAATTTTAGATAATGAAGCACAAACGGGGGTACACATCGTGAAACTATACACCATTATCGGCGGCGTGAATGGCTGTGGCAAGTCCAGCCTTACCGGCGCGCTGAAAGCGGAGCGTGACGACCTGGGCATCATCATCGACCCGGACAAGCTGTCGGCCAAGTTGGGCGGCTATGGGGCAGGCGGCAGGGCGGCGGTCGAGAAGATAAACGAGTGCCTTGAGAAGGGTCTGAACTTTACTCAAGAGACTACCCTTGCCGGAGCGCGGACGGAGCGCACTATCCGGCGGGCGAAAGAGTTAGGTTATTCCATCCGGCTCTACTATATCGGCCTGGACAGCCTTGAGGAAAGCCTTTCGCGCATTGAGAACCGGGTCCGCAAGGGCGGGCACAATATCCCTCAGCGGGACGTGGAGCGGCGGTATGCAGGGCGGTTCGATGCTCTTGTGAAGGTGCTGACCTACTGTGACGAGGCCCGGTTCTTTGACAACGGCAACGGCTTTGTGGAGGTGGCGCGGTATGAGAATGGGGAGCTGCTGGCTATCACTCAGAGCCCGCCTGAGTGGCTCAAGAGCTTGGTAAAAATTCTGCAATAAAAATGAAGTCCCGGAGAGAATGAAAGCCTCCGGGACTGTTTTTGTGTATTTATTTTTTAACAACATAGTTTGTTGGAATTTTCTTCTTTGGGATAGGTCAACGGCCTATTTCATTTTGTTCTTTTGAGATTTGCCGTTCTGTTTGTACGGCATTCGCTACGGCCTGCATCATCGCGATTTTTTCTTTGACAGAGCTTCTCGTGCTGCTGATTTTATGTATCACTGCCTCCGCATGAGCTTCGGCAACCTGCTGGGACAACTGGCGTATTCCTTCCTCGGTCTTGGGGTAGTGCATGACGAGCTTGATGGGCTGGCTTTTGGGCAAAGGCGGCACCTCCGTTTCAGCTACTCATATGTCTGATGACTTGTACAATATGCTTGTTCATGGTGCCGTGTCTTAACTTTCTTCATCAAAGTCAACTTGAGCATCTTTCACTCCAGTAACAGCTTGCTCAATCCGCCGAAGTGCATCCCGAAGATGCGTTACCTCTTCATAGTACCGTCCCTCGTCCACAAGCCCGGTGGCGTTCGCCATGAACGCAATCTGGTTCATGTTGCCGCCAATCTCCTTTAGCTCCCGTGTCATACCGAAGTAATCAGCGGGCGGAGCCTCGCGGGGGTTGTAGTCGTGGATCAAGAGTCGAATATAGCCTGACCTTGTCAGCCCGCATTTGCGTGCTTTGCGGGTAAGCCGCTTGTAGTCCTGCTCTGTCATCCTCATGTCAAATTTCTTTTGATTGCCTATAAAAATCATCCTTTCCATTATGTTATAACTCTAAAAATCGGGGTTACAGGGTTCTCCCTGTCCAAGCTGCATTGTCCGCACACGTGTCCGTACGGGTGTCTGGACAAATGCGATGCTGGCTCGTTCTGAAACCTCGAAAATTCTCGGTTTCAAAACTCCGGCCCCTACGGGGCCATTTCAGCCGTCAAGGCTCTTGCGTGTTCCAGGTGTTCCAGCGGAATATAGGGGTAAAAATAGTTGCTTTCGCGTGGGAGGTAATGTTTTGCCTGGAACACTCGGAACACCATCATGTTTGCTGAAAGTAAGGGCCACCCATTTTAAGCTGTACTCCACAGAACATAGCTGTCGGATTGACAGCTTTTCCGGCACCTCTTGGCCGCTTTTTTCTGATTTGAGCATACCCTTCCATACCCTGTTTGAATGTGGGGTAAGCATCCGCATACTGACCGTTTTGCGTACACCAGTCCCGGTATTCACGGTAAACATCTTCGGTTCTGACTTCACCGTCTGGGTCGGGCGTGAGCATTTCCTCAACGAATCTTGTCAGCTTGTCGCTGTCATGCTGATACTTTGCGGTATCATTTTGCACCGATTCCGGCGGATCAAACCCTGTTTCATGCATGAGCCAGAGACCATCCAGACACCAGTTCAGCACTCCTGAGAGCTCCTTCTCTAGCCGCTTTTTGAGGGATTTATCCTGCTCTTCCGGTTCAAAGTGGCGGTTAAATGGCAGCACTTTCACCCTCCCGGAGCTGAAAATCGTCACATCATTTGCCTTTGGCAGGTGATTGGTGTTGATGAAAAGTTTGAATTGCGGATTGAACTCAAAGCTGTTTTCGTTGAGGAATCGGGCGCTCATGGTGTCGTTGCCGGTCAGGGTTTTCACCAGCGCTGCGCTCAAAACCATCTGCTTGTCCGGCTCGGATATGTTCACGGCTCTCGCTCCTGCCAACTTTGCTATGTCCTCAGAGGGCCCGGAGCTGTTGTAATTTTGCCGCAAAGCGATGGTCTCAGGCCGTGCCGTCTTGCCGTAGCCGCCCAGCATTTTCATGTATGTTTCCATCACGGTGCCCTTGCCGTTGCGGGTGGTGGGGCCGTATAGGAGGAAGAAGCACTCCTCGCTGGTGTCCCCTGTCAGGCCGTAGCCCAGGGCTTTTTGGAGGTAGGCGGCAAGGTCAACGTCACCTTGCATAACGTCCCGGATGGTGCGCTCCCACAGCTCTGAGCGGGCTTCGGGGTCGCACTTCACACCGGAAATGGTCGCCAGCATATCGACTGGGTTGTGTTCATGGAACACCCTCATTTGTAAATCCATCGTGCCATTTGTGCAGTTGAACAGGTCTGGCTTGCTATCAAAGTCGCTGAGTTTTGCCGGGTAAATGCCCATCGCGTCTTTCAGAATTATCTCCCGGTAGTGGCGAATCTGCCACCGCTCCACGGCCTTGCGGTACTCGTTGCGTTCGCGGCCCTCGGGTAGGGAGAGGGCATAAATCACCAGCTCATCCGCAAGTTTTTTACATAGCTCCATGGCTTGGAGGTTGCAGGGGTCCGGCTTCCAGAGCTTGCCGGTAAAGATGTACCACATCTTCCGCTCAGGGATGTAGCGGGCGACGTCACGGTAATAATCGGCGAACAGATTGCTATTGCCGATGTCGGTCGTTGTGTATCGGGAGTTAGCTTCAGGCGCGAATTTAACCAGACAGTTAGAGAAATTTGTCATCGCTTCACCCCCTCCTTTGCCTTCTCCCAGGCCTTTTTCTCCCAATAGCGGCGGTTCATCTCCCTCACTTTATCGGGATTTTTCTTGCGCCATTGGCGCTTGTACTCTCGCTGGGCCTCACGCGCCAGCTCTTGAATGGCTTTTGTTTCTGCTATAGAAATTCCTCCTTTGTGATAGCCGCTTGACAGTGGCTGTATTTCTTGCTATACTCAGTATATAGCAAGAAAAAGATGAAGTCAATGTTTCTTTCTACATTTACAAAATCGCAAGAAAATCGCACGCTACAAAAGGGGGTAGATTTCTTGTCAGACAAATATAATGACATATTCCCTACTCGGCTCAGACAGCTAATTGAAGAAAAACCTACTACCATCACAGCGGTTGCAAGGGAGCTGGGTATATCACGACAGGCAGTTAGCCAATACACCATGGGTATAGGACAGCCGAACGCTGACAAGCTGCTGCAAATAGCAGAGTATTTCGATGTGTCCTGTGACTGGCTGGTGGGGCGGCAGGGCGGGGCCAAGAGCCTTGATATGGATTTGGCTGGGGTGTGTAAGTTTCTCAATATGAGCGAGGAAAGTGTTGCGTTTTTGCGAGAATTTGGAGAATTTTCAAAAGACTATCCCGGAACATTGGACGCGCTCTTTGCCAGTGAAGAGTTCCGTGAGGTGATGAAAAGTATGCTGAGATACCGCTTTAGCCTGGAAGTACAGAAGATCGTTGAGGGCGAAAAAATGGAAAGAAGAGAGAAAAACAAATTGCTGAACGCCGTTTTCATTGAACACTTTCTCGCTACAAACAGCCTGGGGAATGTTATTCGAGATTGGGAAACTGAAATAATAGGAGAGAAGAAAAGCGTTTCTGATAGTATCTACGAAACACTAAAAGCTGAGCAAGTTAAAGATTGAAAATCATATCTCTGAGCTAAAACCGTCATTTTGTCGGTTTTAGAACGTGACGGAAATAATTTCCGTCACGTCAAGACAGTAATTTGCTCAGCGATAAAAAGTCGTTGACCAGAACGGCAATTTGTCGTTTTGATTTTGCGGGGTGGTGGTTGCGGATTACGCCACCACCAGAAAACAACGTGGGCGAAACTGTTTCGGCGACGTTGCAACAAAATGGTCGCGGACAAAATGTCCGTGACCATCCTTACAGAATGTTTTTTGTCTATAAGTTCATTTTCCCTCAAATCCCCATTGCGTAGTTGAAATATCCTGCGAATATGGTATAATTACTTATAAATAGTGCAGTTTGTGTCTAACACCTATTTTCACTATAGACAAAGCGATATAATTTGATAAAATGAAACTATAATGTCATTACAATGAAGAGAGGACAGAAAATGGAAACTATTTTTATCGCAGGAGTTTATGGCGTAGGAAAGAGTACCTTGTGTAGGTCGTTAGGCAATTCCTTAAACATTCCATCTTTCTCTGCTGGAGATTTAATAAGCAAGATAAATGGCGAAGATTACAAACAAAGCAAGGCCGTAAAGGATGCGGTATACAATCAAGAAGTACTTGTTGCTGAGGTCGAACTAAAACTGAAAAAGCATCCAATAATTTTGCTTGCAGGACATTTTTGCATTTTTAATGAACAGAATCATGTTGAGGTGTTGCCATATGGGGTGTTTGAAAAGCTACATATAAAACAAATACTGCTTTTGGACGCTGATACAAACCAGATAATTAGCAATTTACTGTCAAGGGATAAGAAATTCTACGACTATGAACAGGTTGTATGCCTGCAAAAAGAAGAACAAACTGTTGCTAGACATATTGCGAATCTCATAGAGTGTCCGCTTGATGTCCATTATATGTCTTATGACGCAAACGATTCAGCGCATTGCGTTTCTATACTTACGAAAAACGGCATCATTTTTGATTGAAAACTTATATCACTATTCGACGGAGGTACATGCGTGACAGCTATTCTTATATCGATCAAGCCTAAATACATTGAGAAGATATTATCTGGCGAGAAAACATATGAATACCGCAGAAAAATGGCTCGTAAGAAACCCTCCATAATGGTTATCTATTGTACTGCTCCTGTCAGTAAAGTAATTGCATATACGAAGATCATCAGCCAATTAAGCGCTTCTCCAGATGCTTTATGGAACATGACTAAATCAGGTGCAGGAATCAGTTATGATGAATACATGAGATACTTTTCCAATTCTAAGATAGCATACGCATATGAGATTGGAGAAGTAATAAAATTCAATTGTCCCAGGGAACTTCTGGATTATGGCATAGATCATGCGCCGCAATCATTTATATACATCAATACTGACCATGAAATCTGTGTGCCGGACTGTGATAGGCTATGAGGTGAGAATAATGGAGAGTTTTGCTTTTTGGTATAAAGAACGTGAGAATGAATCTGGTGTATCTGTGTCAGATGAGTCTGGTGAATTGGCTGCGCATGTGCATTTCAATTTATGGTGTGAATGTGGTTGGAAAAAAGAGAAGGAACACTTACAAGGCACTGATTACCCGTATTTGGATATTGGATTCCGGGTGAAGAGACTTTCAAAAGCACAGGCATTATTTTTCTTCCTGCCTTTTTCTATAACTGAAGCGAAAAAAATGCAATGTATCGAGGACCTTGGGAGAAAATTTCTTGAAAACGCTTTGCTGGCTGATGCTCTATTCAATGATAGCCATCACGTTACGATTTCTGCTAACAAGAAAGAAATTGATGTGCGCTGTACATCGAAGGGTGATCATTTTAAAGTCTATCAATTGGATATCGTAAATGACATAAGTCTCGAAGCCTTTGGTGAAGGAACCATACTCGAGATAAAAACAGGTCGTATACTAAGTAATATGGATGAATCTGAGCAGGAATCGGACTACTATTTCCGATTTCGCATAAAAAACCAACCCCTTGATTTTCTGATTCATCGATATAAGCCGCCGACCGGAGTCATCCAAGGGCTATTTAATACTACATATATGATTGATTTTCGTTACCATAACATTCGCGGACTTCATAATACTCTCGTCGAGCGTTTCCACGAAAAACTGAATCATCCCGTTCCGGTTCAACAACTTCATTTCTTCTTAATGACGAAGGCATACGTCGATGTATCCAACACAAATTTCAAAGTCAGGAAAATCGAACAAGATGTTTGGAAAGACTATGTCGATGGACTTGATACAGAAGATTTGGTGGCCTACCATTATGCTGACAAACCCAAGACAGAGAGTAACTCGAAATATATCGATTCCAGTGAACTTTTCGCTAAATTCAGAGTTGAGCAGCAGGTTATATGGCGGTATGTTCTTATTACTCTCGGACTTGGTGCAGTGGGATCACTCTTAGGAAGTGGTATTTTGGCGTTGAAAGACATTATTTGGCAACTGATTTGCAAATTTCTCTTGACACCGCCTACCTAAAAGCATATAATATATTACCTTCTTGACAATATTGGCTCAACGGTGTATAATGTAATATGGAAGGGAGGCTCTACTTATGGACAATATAACTATCCAGCAACTTAGAAAAGTTGACTCGGATTCAGTTCGGATGGTTGGTACTTCCTTGGCTTTTCTGCGGGACGATTATCCTGGTTTTGAACACTGGTATAATCAGACAGTTGTTCCTTCCATTGGAGACAATCGGATGGTTTTCTTTGCGTCGCCTCAAGGCGACTGCAATCGTTTGGCTGGTGCAATGATTTTGAAGAGAACTCTCAATGAAAAAAAGATTTGCACGTTATACATTCCTGACGACTTCCGTGGACGCGGTATTGGTACGGCGTTTATGAAGAAAGCAATCATAACACTAGGTGACAGACATCCCGTCATTACGGTTTCAGAGCCGCGAGTAACTGAGTTTGATTCTTTCCTACAGCGATTTGGTTTCAAGTTGTATGACAGCTATAGTGGATATTATCGTTCTGGTTTTCATGAGTTATCATACAATGGCCCTATCGAGCCACTGAAATGTAGTCCCCAAAAAGTTATCTACTATTTTATGCCTGGATTCATTTCACAAGTGCCTTCTGTCACTTGTTGTTAAGAGACAAGAAGAGAACCATCTTTGGTTTCAAGGATGGTTCTCTTCTTTTGGCAAAAACGATGGCAATAGAAATGCAAGCGCACGCTAAAAAAATATTGAGCATACTAAAAGGTAAATCTGAGCGCTCAAGACTTCTAGCGAAGAGATTTAGCACCTCCGTGATCCGGGTATCTTCCTTCGAAATACAGTGTGGATAGTTGATGTTCTATATTTCTTTCTGTTATAAGGTGGTAAAATCTTTTCCAATTTATTCTGTACTCCTCCGCTACTCTATGCTATACTATACTAAAATGCCTATCATAAAGGAGCCCCCATGTCCCCCACCGCCATCTACTCCCGCAAATCCAAATTCACAGGCAAAGGCGAAAGCATCGGCAACCAGATCGACCTCTGCCGCGAATACATCGCACTGCACTCCGGCAAGGAGGCCGCCCGCACCGCCCTAATCTTCGAGGACGAGGGCTTCTCCGGCGGCAACCTGAACCGCCCGGCCTTCCAGCAGATGCTGAAAGCCGCCCGCAACCACGAGATCAGCGCCATCGTGGTCTACCGCCTTGACCGTATCAGCCGCAACATCAGCGACTTCTCGGCGCTCATTGAGGAGCTGAGCCGCTTGAATGTGGCCTTCATCTCCATTCGGGAGCAGTTCGACACCGGCAGTCCCATGGGCCGGGCCATGATGTACATAGCCTCCGTGTTCTCCCAGCTGGAGCGGGAGACCATCGCCGAGCGCATCCGGGACAACATGCACGAGCTGGCCAAGACCGGCCGCTGGCTGGGAGGCAACACCCCCACCGGCTACGCCTCCAAGAGCGTCCGGACTGTCACGGTGGACGGCAAGGCACGCAAAGCCTGCAAGCTCCGGCTTATCCCGGAGGAGGCCGGACTGGTCAAGGAAATTTTCGCTCTCTACGCCGAGACCGACTCCCTCTCCAAGACCGAGGCCGAGCTCCGCCGCCAGAATATCAAGACCAAGACGGGCCGGGACTTCACCCGGTTTGCTGTCAAGAATATCCTGCAAAACCCGGTCTACCTGATAGCCGACCGGGAGGCATACCAATATTTCACAGAGAACGAGGCCGACCTGTTCTCCTCTCCTGCCGACTTTGACAGCGCCCACGGTATTCTCGCCTACAACCGCACTGACCAGGAGAAGGGCCGGGCCACTGTCTACCTGCCGGTCAATGAGTGGATCGTCACCGTGGGCCAGCATGAGGGGCTGATACCGGGACGCGAGTGGGTGAAGGTGCAGGCGAGCCTGGAGCAGAACCGCTCCAAGTCCTACCGCAAGCCCAGGAGCAACCAGGCCCTCCTTACCGGCCTGCTGTTCTGCTCCTGCGGCAGCCGGATGTACCCCAAGACCTCCAAGCGCCTGGGGCCGGACGGCCAGCCACTATACACCTACATCTGCAAGCGCAAGGAGCATAGCCAGGGGAGCCAGTGCGCCCAGAAGAACGTCAGCGGCAACCGGCTGGACGCCGCCGTGATTGAGGAAATCAAGGGCCTTACCGAGGATAAGTCAACTTTCGTGAAGCTCCTGGAAAAGAGCAGGAGCTTTTATTCCGGCGACCGGGCCGGGTATGACGAGCGGTTAGCAGCACTCCGCAAAGAATGTGCGGACGTAGAAACCAAGCTCACCGCCTTAGTTGATTCCCTCGCCGAGCTGAACAGTGCAGCCGCCAAGAATCAGGTTGCAAAGCGCATTGACGAGCTGACCGCACAGAAAGAAGCCCTCCAAGCCCGAATCACCGAGTTGGAGGGCCTTACATCTCAAAATGAACTAAGTACGGAGGAGTTTGACATACTCACCCAAATGCTCAGCAGTTTCCGCACCACCATAGACCTGCTGTCAATAGAGGAAAAGCGCGCCGCCATCCGCACCATCGTGCAGAAGGTGGTCTGGGACGGTAATTTGGCCCATGTGGTGCTGTTCGGCGCGGAAGGGGACGTGGACTATACAACTGTCCCAGATTTGATTCTCTAATGTGAGGGTAGCAAATGAAATCCTCATGTCCTTCCGCTGGGGCCGCAAGACCGCCCGGGATGTGTCCATCAACGAGCCCATTGAATCCGACCGGGACGGCGGTGCCCTGACGCTTATGGACACCATGGCAGCCGAGGACACGGTGGTGGACGATTTGGACCTGCGCATGAAGTCGGAGCAGCTCTACGGCTACCTGCCCGCCCTGGAGCCGCGGGAGCGCAATGTGATAGTCATGCGCTATGGGCTCGGGGGGCGCAAGGCGCTGCCCCAACGGGAGGTGGCGGCGAAGCTGGGTATCTCCCGCTCCTATGTTTCCAGGATAGAGAAGCGGGCCCTGGAGAAGCTTAGGGCCCGCTTTGAGGAGGGGTAGCGCTATTCCTGTGCCCGGGCACGCTTTTTCATGGTTTTAGCGAGGAGCTTTTTAGCCCCGATTCTTGCAAAGGCTATCAGCAGGGCAGCTGCCATGGATATGACGAACACCAGCAGCGGTATCATATGGTACACCCCGAACTCAAACTGCCAGGGGTGATTGGCCCAGTATATGCCCCTGATAAGGTCCAGGAAGTATATATGTATGATGTACACTGTAAATGCCGTCTCCCGGCCCAGCCAGGCTATGGCCCGCACAGCATTTGGCGCGTCCGTGAGCGGGTATCTGAGCGCCAGATGCGCCAGCAGGAGCGTGGTGGCTATGGAGCCGGTATACAGCTCCCAGGCTCCCAGGGCCCGGTACTCGAAGATGGTGAGCGTCGCGGCGAAAAACAGCAGGGACGGGTAGAGGAACCCGGATATTTTGAGCTTATCAAATGAGCTGGTCCTTATGAGCTTGCCTATAAGGAAGAACGGCATGCCGAAGAGCAGGAAGTTGCGGTAGTGGCAGAGATGGAAATTAACCTCGGGATTCCGGGTGAGAAGCTGATAGAGGGTGAGGCCGCCCAGGAGCAGGGCTATGGTAAAGCCCCATTTCACCCATTGGGGGAGCTTATCAAAGAGCCAGCCCAGCAGGAGGTCCAGTATAAGGATGTACAGAAACGCCCCCAAAAACCAAAGGTGCGCGCTGATAGGCGACTCATTAAAGAGCAGCAGATTTTTTACGGAACCCTCCGGGAATATCTGCTGCATCCGCAATTTTATAAGGAATTCGTTGGACTGACGGGAGAGGTCCAGGGCCAGATAACAGAGGTTTGCTAACACTGCCCAGGCAAATATGCGCAATATCTGGCGGAGCTTTCTTTCCCGTGACATAACGGCGCAGAAATACCCGGAGAACAGGAAGAAAAGGGGCACAGCAAACCGCGCCAGCGCTACGGTCTCCTCAGCGCCCGCCACCCCCGAGCCGCTGAAATTGTGCAGGCACACAACGGCAAAGGCTGCCGCCAGCCGCAGTATATCGATAGTCAGATCGCGTTTCACGGTGTATCAGTCCTTTTCGGAGCTATTTCGGTTATTATAGCATATTGTGGGGAGTTGTCAATATCCGGAGGGGGGCAAAAGGGGGGTCGTATTTAAGAGAGCGCAGTATAATACCATATATAAGTGGTCCTTAAGGTTCGCCAAAAGCCTTACCCACTCTCCACTTTCGGAGTTCATTCGGGTGAAAGCGGCTTCATCATATCAGCCGTGCTTGATCCTGTCAATTTATCCTCGTCTTACCGCCAGCATTTATCCTCTTACGCCGTATCCAGTGCAGGTCAGGAAAAACCCCTTGCGCAAACCATGGCAAGGGGCTATACTATGTTTGCAGCTGCAGAAAACGAGAAGGTGGCGGAAAATGAAAATTCGGGTGGAATCGGTGCCGGGGCTTGTGGAGACAGAGGTCGTGGTGCGGTGCGGCAAGGCCGGAGGGGACGCGGCGAGGGTGGTTGCTAAGCTCAGTGAGCTGGAGGCTGAAGGGACCGGCAAGCTCACCGGGCGGCTGGAGGGGCAGACATACCTGCTGGACCCTGCGAAGGTGCTCTATGCCGACACTGCCGACAAGCGCACGTTCCTATACACTGCCGAGGGTGTCTATGAGACTGAGCTGCGGCTCTGGGAGCTGGAGGAGCGCCTGCGTGCAAGGGACTTCTTCAGGGCCTCAAAATCGGCGCTGGTGAACTTCAACGCCATAAAGTCACTGCGGCCGGACATGGGCGGGAGGATAAGGCTCGCCATGGATAACGGCGAGGCAGTTTATGTGTCAAGACAGTACGCTCCGGGGCTGAGGGAGCGGCTGGGGCTTTGACTTTAAAAGGTCCGATTTGAAAGGGAGGCTGAATATAATATGAAAAAATTTCTGAAATTTATAGGCGAGCTCAAGACCTGGGGGTGCCTGAGCTTCACAGGAGCTATATGTATCTATATGTTCATCGACTGGCTCTGCGGCGGGGAGTATATCCGCTATTCCCTCGTCGTCCAGATGCTTGCCATGTGCGGAATAATCACCCTATTGCAGTATGTTTTCTTCTCCGGCCAGGTGCTGAAAAAGCCCAGCTACTGGCTGCGCCTTGTGATATTCATGGGGCTCATATACGGAGTCTGCTCCGGCTTTGCCTGGGCATTCAAGTGGTTCCCAATGGGCGACCTGGGGGCGTGGGTGTCCTTTGTGGTGATATTCTTCATAGCCTTCGTGGTGCTCTGCTTGGGGTTCGAGATATATTTCAGGGTGCTGGGCAAGAAGTACGACGAGGCCTTGGGGAGGAAGAAGAGCATGAGGGACGGAAAGTGACTGGCGGGGCCGGGAGTTTTCTCTGGCGTATTTACACGAATCATGAAGAATCCGTGAACATTCCGTAACATTGCAAAAAAGTCTTCTCATGGGGGGTTGACAAGCCCGGGGGTTGGAGCTATAATGTTTATGTTGTAGTATACTTTTCAAGTATCGCATCGCACACCCCTGCCTTTTAGGCGGATGGGAGGGATATGAATGGCTGAGATACGGCTCAAGGAAAATGAGTCCCTGGACAGTGCTCTGCGGCGCTTTAAGAAGCAGTGCGCCCGCGCTGGCGTTATCCAGGAAGTTCGCAAGCGGGAGGCTTATGAAAAGCCCTCCGTCAAGCGTAAGAAGAAGTCCGAAGCGGCCCGCAAGCGCAAGTACAAGTAAGCGAGGGGTCGGGAAGCGGAGTGCAGGCCCCTCGCTGCAGGGCGCGCGGGCTGTATGCTCCGTCTGCTGTTAAGCTGCAGACCTGATGAAAGGCGGGCGCTCCGCATGGTGTTGGCGCCCGCCTTTTTCTTGGGGACAGGAGGGCGCGACAAATCATGGGAGTGTTCATACCGACAGCCGTGAAGCCGAGGGCCCGGGACGTGGGTCCGGAGCTTTTAAGGCGCCTGGGAGCGAAGGCTGTGCTGCTGGACGTGGACAACACCATCGCCACCTATACATCCCACGAGCCCGCCGAGGGCGCGCTGGAGTGGACCGGGGAGCTGTCCCGGGCTGGGTACAAAGTGGTGATAGTGTCCAATAACTATAAAAAGAGGGTGTCGGCATTTGCCGCAAGGTTTGGGCTGCCGTACATCAGCTTTGCTATGAAGCCGCTGCCTTTCGGCTATGTGCGGGCGGCAAAAATGCTGGGGCTTCGGTGCCGGGACTGCGTTATAATCGGGGATCAGATCTTTACCGATGTGATAGGGGCAAATATGTGCGGGATGAGATCCGTGCTGCTGGAGCCCCTCGAGCCCGAGGAGGGCTGGACCTTCAGGGCGCGAAGGCACTTTGAGCAAGGGCTTAGAAATAAATTTAAAGTGAGAGAGGATGTAATAAAATGAAAAACCCTGTTGAGCGCATACGCGACAGGCTCATCGCCGGGGACAGGCAGAAGGGCGTTATGGTGTACTCCGAGCGCAACCGCCGGTACTTCACGGAGTTCCCCTCGGACGCCGGGGCGCTGCTGATCACCGCGGAGGGCGCGTACCTCCTGCAGGACTTCCGCTATGAGGAGGCGGCAGGCTACAGCGCCAAAAACTGCACTGTGGTGGGCTTCAAGAATTTTGTGGAGAAGCTCTGCGAGCTCATGGAGCAGGACGGCGTGAAGCAGGTCTATATGGAGATAAACAAGCTCTCCGTAGCCGACTCAAGGAAGTTCGAGAAGGCCTTTAACGAGAAGGGCATCGAGGTGGTCCTGGACGAGACCCTGGACAACGCCATAAAGGACCAGCGGATGATAAAGTCCCCGGAGGAGGTCAAAAAGATAGAGGCCTCCCAGGCCATTACCGACGCGGCTTTTGAGCATATACTGCCCTTTATTAAGGAGGGCGTGACCGAGCGGGAGCTGGCCCTGGAGATAGAGTTCTTCATGCGCAAAAACGGCGCCGACGGCGTGGCCTTCGACCTTATCGTGGCCGCGGGCAGGAGCGGCTCCCAGTGCCACGCGGTGCCAAGCCAGAACACCGTGCAGAAGGGCGACTTCATCACCATGGACACCGGCGCGCTTCTGGACGGCTACCACTCTGACATGACCCGCACCGTTGCCTTCGGCAAGGTGAGCGACGAGCAGAGGAAGGTCTACGAGACTGTCCTGGAGGCCCAGCTGGCGGTCATAGACGCTGTGAAGCCGGGAATGCTCTGCAAGGACGTGGACAAGATAGCAAGGGATATCATTGAGAAGGACTATCCCGGCACCTTCGGCCACGGCCTGGGCCATGGGGTCGGCTTCGAGATACACGAGTGGCCGGCGTTCTCCTCAAAGGACGATACCGTGTGCGCCGAGGGAATGGTGATAACCGACGAGCCCGGCATATACCTGCCGGCGAAGTACGGCGTCAGGATAGAGGATATGCTGCTCATTACGGAGGACGGGTGCAGGAGCCTTACAAAGTCTCCTAAAGAGCTTATCGAGCTGTAAGCAGGCAAAGCTTATACGTAGAAGCCAAAGCAAGAGGGGCGCTGTATGCGCCCCTCTTTTGTAGTTATGCTGCTTTTAAAATATGCTCCGCGCGTTATACAGGAACGTCACTATCTGACCGCGGGTGCAGGTCCGGTTGGACCCGAACCTATTGCCGCCGACGCCGCTGGTGATGCCGTTTTCAGACGCCCAGCTTATGGCCTTCTGGAAGTCGGAGTTGGAGGGCATATCAGTAAAGCCCGCCACGGCTTGGGGCTCCGGCTTTCCGGCCGCCCGCCAGATAAACGTCATGGCTTCGGCGCGGGTGCAGCCCTTCGCCGGAAGGAAGTGGCCTTTGCCGTCGCCCACAGTGATGCTGTTCTCCACAGCCCAGCTTATGGCCTTCTGGAACTCCTGGTTCTTGGGCATATCGGTGAACTGACTGGTGATAGTCACCGCCGGGCTGTTCTTGGAGCGGTACAGGAAGGTGACTATCTGGTCTCTGGTGCAGGTCTTGTCGGGGCTGAACTTCCCGCCGCCGGTCCCGGCGGTGATGTTGTTCTCCACGGCCCATTTCACCGCGTCGGCATAGTATGCGTTGGCTCTTACGTCGGTGAAGCCGGTGGAGGGGTCGGGGGATCCGCTGTTAAAATGTATGGTGGCGTTGTCCAGCTGTTCATTACTTCCTTTGCTTATTTTCTCCCACTCTGACTTCGTGCCGGCATAGTACACATCCCGAAGATTATTAGATCCAACAAAAGCAAATGCCTCTATTTCTGTAATGCTTTTGGGGATCTCTATGCTTGCAAGGTTTTTACATAGTGTAAATGCGTCCGTGCGGATACGGGTCATGCTATTGGGGAGCTTTATTGTGGTAATGCTTTCGCAATATTGAAATGCGTATCCCTCAATGGTTTTCAGATTGTTGGACAGTTTTACGTCAGTTAGTTTTCTGCAGCTGGCAAAGGAAGAATCCTTAATAATGGTAACACTGTCCGGCATATCTATGCTGGTAAGGCCGCTTCCCTCGAATGACATTATTCCAATACTTATCAAGCCGTCCGGCAATTTCACACCGGTAATATCTTTGCGGCCCGCAAAAACACTTCTTCCGATACTGGTGACGCCATCCGGGACGACCACATCCCCGCCGGGGCCATTGTACTTTGTAAGCACGCCGTCCTCGATAACAAAATCTTCATCCGCCGCAAAAGCGAATACAGGCACCGCGCCGATAACCAGGCACAGCGCCAAGAGAACTGATAGAACCCTTTTCATTTTAAAAACCTCCTGAAAATTTTGATTTCGCACAAGCGGCTCTCAAATAGTACACTTATTGAAAGCTGGCAGTCTGAGGACATTTTCCCCTATGATTTGAAAATGGAGTATTGCAAAACTGTAAATATTATGGTATAATTTAGCAAATCAAGCGCAAGAGACCCTGCTCACAAAAAGTGTACTTTTTTGAGTGAGGTGTTTTTATGCGCTTATCTTATAAAAGGGCTTGCAATTCACGGCAAAATATATTAGAATAAGTACACGTTAAACTGTCAAGAATATTCCGGGAGGTTTTTTACTATGGTAACGGCAGGCGATTTCAGGAACGGCGTGACCTTTGAGATGGAGGGGAACGTGTACTCCATCATTGAGTTCCAGCACGTAAAGCCCGGCAAGGGCGCGGCCTTTGTGCGCACCAAGATACGCAATGTGATATCCGGCGCGGTGACCGAGCGCACCTTCAACCCCAACGACAAGTACCCCACCGCCTTCATTGAGAGGAAGGACATGCAGTACCTTTACAGCGACGGCGACCTCTATTACTTCATGGACACAGAGAGCTATGAGCAGATACCGATAAACGGCTCAGTGCTCACAGACAATTTCAAGTTTGTGAAGGAGAATATGGAGTGCAAGGTGCTGTCCTATAAGGGCAGCGTGTTCGGCGTGGAGCCCCCCAACTTCGTGGAGCTGGAGGTCACCAAGACCGAGCCCGGCGTGAAGGGAGACACCGCAACCAACACACTGAAGCCCGCCACCGTGGAGACCGGGGCAGAGGTACGCGTGCCCCTGTTCATCAACGAGGGCGAAATGATAAGGATAGACACGCGCACCGGCGAATACATGGAGCGCGCATAAGACCCGATCGGGAAAGCCGTAAGATCAAAAGTTTCGTCAACCTTTTCAAAGGTTGCGGGGTTTGGGGCAGCGCCCCAAGAAAGGAAGAAAATCATGAGTAATTCAGAACGCGCATCATACATCCGTGGACTGATGGACGGCCTGGAGCTGGACCCTAACGCCAAGGAGACCAAGCTCTGGAATGCAGTAGCGGAGCTGCTCTCAGAGCTTTGCACCTCTGTGGACGAGCTGGAGGACGAGGTCGAAGGCATTGCCGACCAGCTGGACGAGGTCGACGAGGACCTGGGCACCCTGGAGTCTGAGTTCTACGGCATAGGCGAGGACAGCTGCGGCTGCGGCCACCATCATCACGGCGGCTGTGGCTGCGGGCACCACCATGAGTTCGAGGCCATCTGCCCCAACTGCGGCGAGACCATCGAGCTTTCGGAGGATATGCTGGACGAAGATACCATGGTCTGCCCCAACTGCGGGGAGACGCTGGAGTTCGACTTCGACGATGAGGACGAGGATATAAGCTTCGAGGAGCTGGACAGCGGCGACGAGGACGGAAGCAGCGAGGAGTAAATAAAAGAGAGGTCCTATGTGGGGTACACATAGGACCTCTTTTTTTACTCCTGCTTGCCTGAGCTGTCCGGCTGTTCCCAAAGCACCTTCAGCCTGTCCTCGTTCCGTATGGCGCAGAGGGTCTCCTGGCGGCGCATGACTGCAAGCACCAGGGTCAGGACTAGATTCAGCAAGGTGACTACAGCCAGGGCGAGCTTTTGGCCGTTCCCGGGCCTGCGGCGTGCCCCGCTTTTCTTTTTCATTTGATCTCCTCCAGTCTTTTGTCGATTTCAGCCATGGCCTCCTTCTGGCTCAGGCGTTCGCTTTCAACGTCCCGCTCACCAAGCTCCATGCCGCAGACTGCGGAATATGGGCAGAAGCGGCAGGCGCTGCGGTTTTTCATATTGGGCTTTGCCTGGGCCGTGCCGCGGAGCAGCTCAAGGCCCATGGAGGCTATAAGGCGCTTTGAATATTCCAGCACCCGCAGAAGCTCGCCCTCGCTTAAAACCGAGCTATGGCTGTCGGGAGTGCCGTCCTTTTTCAGTGCGGCGGGGATAAATACGCCCTTTGCACCGGCCTCCATAGCCTCGATTATCTCGCCGTCGCTGAGCACGAGGCCGCTCATGCGCAGCTCCTTCATGCCGGCCTTTGCTATCTCCTCCGGGCTGGCCCCGCGCTCGGCGCTGACGCTGGGCTCGGCGGCGGGGACGTAGAGTATACCGGCGGGGAAGCGCCTGCCGCTCTGCACCAGGGCGGCGAGATAGACCAGCATCTGCATATTAAGGCCGTATAGCACGTCCCCGAGCTTGAAATCCTTGCCCCCAGTCTTATAGTCTATGACCCGCACGAAGCTCCTGCCGCCGGTGTGCAGCACGTCCACCCGGTCGATAGTGCCGCCGACGGTGACAGTATCGCCGCTGGCGGTCTCTATCCTGAGGGTGGGGAAGTCCCTGCCCAGCTTCAGCTCCGTGTGCTCGGGGACGAACCTGCTCTGGGCCAGCTCCAGCTCCAGGTGCCGGATGAGCTTGCAGGCCGAGGAACCCATGCGTCCAAGGCGGTAGCGCTGACGGCTGGTGAGGGAGTCAATGCCGCCAAGGTTTTCGGCGGCATAGACCTCTATCAGCCGGGTGACGAAGTCCTCCAGATCATCATCCGTCCACCTTGCGCGCTGAGACTGCGGCTCAGAGAAGACCTGCTCCAGAAGGTAGTGCATGAGCGTGCCGTACTGCAAAATGTCGACCTCTGCGGGACGGCGCTCCCTGGCATTCAGCCCGTAGCGGCAGAAGTATTTGAAGGGGCAGCTATGGTATGTCTCGATCTGGGTGGGGGAGAGGAAGAGCCGCTCACCGTAGATCTTCCTGGTGAGCTCCGGGTCGGTGAGCTGCTGGGGGCGCTGGCCTGCCGCGCGCTCCAGGGCCTCCAGCCTGCCGGAGAGCTCCGGGTCCCCGCGGATAAATTTTTTCAGCGCCTCGGCCTCGGGGCTCTGCTCACGCCAGCGGGCAGCCATGCGGGAGAAGGCGGCCTCCTTTGAGCAGGAGAAGAAATCCTCGGGGAGTCCGCGTTCAGGAGCGAGTGTGGGGAAGACTCCCCGCACCCCTGCGATCAGCTCGCTGGGCTCCTTGTCCTGGCCTCCCGCTGAAGCAGGCCAGGAGAGTATCAGCCGGTCGCTGGGGAGACAGGCCACGGAGTAGGCAAGATAGCGTTCCTCAATGGCCTTCTGCTCTAATGGGTCGCCAAGAGGCAGCCGGAGCTCTATCAGCTCCCGGCGCTCCGCGTCAGAGAATACCCCGGAGGAGCTGGGGTTTAGGGGGAAGTCGCCCTGAGACACGCCAATGAGAAAAACGGCCTTGGGGGAGGTCTGGCGCACCTGCTCGGCGGTGCCGAATATCACCTGGTCGGCGGTCTCCGGTATTTCCGACACATCCTCCCCGGCAAGGACCTCCTTCAAAAGCCGGTAATAGCGCTCCCGGGAGGTCCTGCGGTCCCCTAAAATGCTGTGCATTTGGTCCAGCGTCTCCATCAGAAGGTCCCAGACCCGGAGCTGGCGGGCGGCTATGGCGTCCTCCCCGGCAAGCTCCAGCCTGCGGCAGTATTCAGGGAGGGATCCCTCCAGGCCGAAGGAGAGCAGCAGGTCGTAGGCCGCCTGGCTTATCTCCGCGCCGGAGCTGTCGGCGGTAGCGAGAGCGAAGGCCTCCAAAGGGGGCACCAGGCGGTCACGCATGGCGTTCAGGCTGTCGAGCAGGGCCCGGTCGCTGTCGGACATCTCGTGGACGAAGCCGCGGGGGTGCCGGGTGAAGGGGGCGCGCCAGTGGGAGCCCTTGAGCTTCCAGAGATAGGCGTAGTTCTCAAGGTCGGAAATCTCCCCGGCAGTGAAGCCGGACACGCCGGTTTTCAGGAGCTCCAGAAGGTCCTCGGTGGCAAGGCCGCTCTGGACGGCCTCGAAAGCGCAGAGGAGAAAACGTGTGACCGGCTCAGCGTCCACACGCACGGGCTGGGACATAAAGCATGGGATGTCGCGCTTTTTCAGGGATATGTCCAAGCTGCCGTAATACTGCCGGGGGGAGCGGCAGATGATCGTAATATCCTTGTAGCGCAGGCCCTCGGCCACAAGGCGGCGTATGTATGAGGCGACGAACTCACTCTCGTCAAACACATCCCGGGCGCGGTAGAGGACGATCCCCTCGTGGTCTGGGGAGGTCATGACCTCCTCGGGGCAGAAAAGCTGGGCCTCCAGGAGCTTCAGGTTTTCGTTGTGGAAGCGTGGGGAGTGGGTGAGCATGACAGGAGGCAGGACCTTTACATCCTGCTCTCCGGCAATGGCGGTAAGCTGGCGGCGGGTGCGGTCCACAAGAGCGAAGAGCCCGGCGCCGTCTTCCGCGAGGCCGTCGGTGCAAAGGGAGACAAGCATTGTGTCCGCCTGGGACATTAGCCTTGCGAGCACCTTCAGCTCCTGCTGGGTGAAGCCCTCGAAGGAGTCCACGGCGATGGTGCAGCCGGAGAAAATATTCGTGCCCTCAAGGGCCTGGGCCAAGCGGGTGAGGTCGTCACGGGAGTCCAGGTATGAGGCGGCGACCAGGGCGTCGTAGGCGGCATAGACCGCGCCCAGCTCCCGGAGCTTCTGTGAGAGCCCGCGGCTGCTGGTCCTGAGCGCTTCAGAGGTGGCGGAGAGGTCCTGGGGAGTTACGCCGCACATTTTGAGCTCGTCTATGGCGGTGAGCATCAATTCTGTGACCCTGCCTGAGCGGGCGGCTTCCCTGTACACATCCAGAAGGCCGTCGCAGGCTGCAAGAGCCGAGGACATGAGGATACGCCTGCCGCCGTCAGTGAGCCGGTGGCCGGCAAGGCCTCCCAGCCTGTGGAATACGGAGTCGGCAAGGCGGGTGAAGCTGTATATGCCGATGGAGTTGGCGAGCTGGGGGCCTGCAAGCCGCAGCATGGCCTTTTCTGTCTCGAAGCTGTACTGCTCGGGGACGAGCATAAGGCAGGGCGCGGGGGAGGAGCTGGCGAGATCAGAGATGGTGCGGCGAAGGTATTCGGTTTTGCCGCTGCCGGAGCGGCCGAGAATGAACTGGAGCATGGGGGCCTCCTTGATATATGCGGTCGTGCCATGGGCCTGCGCGATGATATACTATTATACACCCCTTAGGCTCCCTGGGCAAGCCAATTTTTCAGCGCCTCATAGAGCTCGATAAATTTAAAGCTGACCTGTACCCCCTGATCTTCCACCAGCGCCCGCTGGTCCGGAGGCAGCGAGGCCAGCACGTCCTCCCCGCTTGCGGCAGGCAGGCAGAGGGCCGGGAACACCACGCACCACCAGTTGTGCCCATTGCCTTCGCCTATCACAACGCGCAGGGTGCGGTAGCGCCCGGCAGGGAGAGTAATGGAGCCATACCTGCGGGTGGGGAAAAATTCGTCGGTCACAGTGGCGGTGACGGTATCCGTAAAGCCCTTTTCCTTCACAGTGAGCTGGGCAGCCTGGGTGATACTCTCAAGATGCGTACACAGGGCGGCGTTGGCGCTGTAAAGGTCTTCGGCTTCACTACACCAGCGGGCCGCCTCAGTAAGTACCGCGTCACGGACCTGGAGCTTCAGCGCCTGGTCCCTTTCATCGTCTGAGTTGGCAACGACATGCAGGCGCAGTATGTTCTCGGGAAGCTGCTGGGCGGGCCCGGCGGCGGTGAGCCAGGAGAGGGAGAGGGTGAGGGCCAGGGCGCAGAGGGCGGCTTTGAAAAGAGGAGGGGATTTTAGGTTGCTTTTGGAACTCATAAGATCATACCTTTCACAGTTTTTCCATATTCTGGGAAAAGTATGGGCGGCATGGGAGGGTTTTATTCGGGGTTTAAAAAGAGAAAGCTTTGTGGTATAATACTGAAAAAGATGTGAGGTCGAAATATGCTTGATATATTACTTGACGCGATAATAGACTCGCTTAAAACACTGCCGTTCCTGTTCGGGGCATACCTGCTCATTGAGCTTCTGGAGCATAGGGCCAGCGAGGGGATGGCCCGGCTCCTGGGGAGGCTGGGGCCTTTGGGGCCCGTGGGAGGGGCGGCGCTGGGCTGTGTGCCCCAGTGCGGGTTTTCAGTGGCGGCGGCAAATTTCTACGCAGGGCGGCTGATAACTCCCGGGACGCTGCTGGCGGTGTTCATCGCCACATCGGACGAGGCCATTCCTATACTGCTCTCAAGGCCCGGCGCAGCGAAGGAGCTGGGGCTGCTCCTTGTAGTGAAGCTGACAGCCGGGGCAGTGGCGGGCATATTGACAGATATCGTATACGGCAGGTTTTTAAAGCAAGGGGAGTCCCAGCCGTTCCATGAGCTCTGCGGGGACTGCGGCTGTGAGGAGAAGGGCGTGCTGCGTTCCGCGCTGGGGCATACGGTGAAAATATTCCTGTTTCTGCTGGCAGTAAATATAGCGCTGAATGTGGCGATAGAGCTGGTAGGCGAGGAGAATATTTCAAGGCTGCTGCTGGCGGGGAGCGTCTGGCAGCCGTTGCTTGCCGGGCTCATAGGCTTTATACCCAACTGTGCCGCGTCGGTGATACTGACAGAGCTGTACCTTGGAGGCTCCCTGTCGTTTGGGGCGGCTGTATCCGGGCTGTGTACCGGGGCCGGGCTGGGGCTGCTGGTACTGTTCAGGGTCAATAGGAACTGGAAGGAGAATTTTTCCATCGCCGGGGGGCTTTATGTGTCGGCGGTAGTGGTTGGAAGTATTTGCCAAGTAATATTTGGGTAGACAAATCGACTATAATATGTTAAAATATATGAAGAACTTACAAAAAAGGAGATGATACCCATGTTAAAAAGAAAGCTTAGAGCGTTAGCTGTAATGCTGTGCGTGTCGCTGCTGGCGGTATTTGCCGGCGTCAGGGCCGGCGCTGCGGCGGGGTTTACAGATGTGCCCTCGAACGCCTGGTACACTGAGGCAGTGCGGGATATGGTAAACAGGGGCATAATGAGCGGCGCGGGGGACGGGACCTTCCGTCCCGGGGGATACCTGACCCGGGCGGACTTTGCCACTATGCTTGCCCACAGCGCTCTGCCGGAGAGCGAGCTCAGAAAGTACAATTATAGGGGCAGCTTCACGGACGTGAATACAGGCTACTGGGCCAACCCCTACATTAACTGGGCCAGCGAGAACGGCATAGTCAAGGGCGCCGGCAACAATAAGTTTAACCCCGGCGGCAGGCTCACCCGCCAGGATATGGCTGTTATGCTGGTGAACTATACCAAGGCCATGGGTATAGGCATTCCCCCTGTAAAAGGGCCCATGTACTTTAAGGACGACTATGCCATAAACCTCTACGCCGAGGACGCGGTGTACGCCTGCGCCAGGGCGGGGATACTTAACGGCAACGAGGGCTACTTCAAGCCTAAGAACAACAGCCAGCGCTGTGAGGCGGCCCAGATGCTTTCCACGTTCCTGAAGGTGGGCCGGGACCCGAACTATAAGGTCATACGCAAAAGGGTCGAGGATGTGTCCGTGGCGGCGGTGGAGTTTGACCCAAGCGGGTATACCCCTGATGTTGTCATGGGCAATGATCTGATAGACGGCGGGGAAAATATAGCCAATATTATCAGCCGTACAGGGGCAAAGATAGCCGTAAACGGAGGCTTCTTCGGCTTCGACACCTATATGCCCTATGCGACTATAGTTAAAAACGGCAGGCTCATCTCTACATACAACGCCCACTCCCCGGCAAAGTCGACTATCGTTATGGACAGCACCGGAAGGTTTTCCATTGAGCACTTTACCACCAAAGTGACCCTTGAGGTATATGATCCTAACGGGACCGCGAAGAAGGCAGAGAACGTGGTGGTGAATGTCCGGCCGTCCAGCAGTAAGGACGGCGCGCGCATAATTTTCACCAGGGACTGGGGAAGGACGCTGGGCTTCACGCCAAAGTATGCCGTCAGGGTCGACAATAGCGGGAGAGTTGTTGCAGTCTACAGAAATAAGGACGTGGATATCCCCAACGCAAACGACGGCTATCTGATAGTCCAGCAGGCCGACCGTATGTATCAGAATGATTTCATTACCTCAATAGCCGTAGGCACAGATGTGAACAAGAGCGTCTACTACGAGGGCTCAAAGACCCAGGATATCGAGCTTGCCCTGGGCGTCGGCCCTCAGGTGGTAAAGGACGGCTGGCTCTATGGCGACGCCTCGACCTACAACGCCGAGGGCCTGAGCGGGATAAACAACTTCTCCAACGACCGCCGGGTCTGCCTGGGGATAAAGCCGGATGGACATCTGGTGCTTCTGACAGCCAATACCTCCCTGCCGAAGCTTTCCCACGTGATGGTGAGCCTCGGCTGCTACAGCGCGGTAAACCTGGACGGCGGCGGCTCTGCAAACCTCTATGTGGAGGGGACCTACTATACAGGGCCGAGGTCGCGGCCTATGAATAATGTGATAGTCTTTAAGTGAGGTGAACTACCGTGGCTCCTTGTGAGTCACGGTAGTTTTTAATGAAGATCGCCTGTTATGAGGCCGTGTGGAATGGGCGCTTTAAAGCAAAAGCGAGTTATCCGCAGCCATTATAGGAGTAAGGCATTATCGCCCCGTCATGCAGCAACTATCGCGTTTTCATTGATTCGTTCGATGACATCCATGAGCTTGCCTTTGACCGGCAGTATGGCCTGCATAGACAAGGAAGGGGTCGGACCGGTACGGGCATTACAGCCGGACATTGTGTGCTGCCGGGAGGGCCTGGGCATTGGGGACATAGGAGTTGTTTACTTTTGTGCAGGATTTG
>CANPBX010000025.1 GCA_947572385.1 uncultured Clostridia bacterium | reverse complement strand
TTTTAGATTCTCGCGCGGCTCTCTTTTGCCGCCGAGTGGAAGTTATTTATATACTCCCATTTTTGTAAAAAAATCCTTTGATTTCATATGCTAAAAGTGAATTAATTCAACTTTTGTTCAACTAATTCGACTTATTCCACCAAAATTCAACAATTTTTTCACATCAACGTATAAAAAAATTACTTCTCAAGGGAATTCAACAATTATTCAACTCTCTTCATCCTTCTCCGAGGCTGCATTTTTTGCACGGTTGATGATCTCTTCCATTCTACCGCTTATCTGTTCCTCAGCCTGTTTCATCAGGTGGCCGTAGATGGTCGTGGTGGTAGCCACGCTGGAATGCCCCAGCCTATGGCTGACGCTAATGCTGTCAACTCCGCTGAAAAGCAGAAGGCTTGTCATTGTATGACGGAAGGCGTGCGGATTGAGATGCGGAAGATCATGGCGCTTCTCGAAGCGGGTAAGCCAGTTGCCCAGCTGTGATGGGTTCATAGGCCCCCCATGCTCTCCGGTGAACACATACGGCGATTCCTTCCACTTAGACCCCTGTATTAATATTTCTTCCTCCTGGCAGAGCTTATGTGCCCTAAGTAGCTCCATGGTCTCCTCAGGTATCACAAGCGTGCGTATAGAGTCCCTGGTCTTTGGCGGCCCTTCAAAAAGCCCCCTGTCCGCAGCATAGTGCATAGCACAGTCTATCCTAATGGTCCTCCTCCCCCAATCTACCTTATCCCATTTAAGCCCCAACAGCTCCCCTCTGCGGCACCCAGAAGCCAATAGTAGGTTCACTGCCGCCCGCCATTTTATTGGCTCATACTCCAGAGCCTTTAGTATCTCCCCCAGCTGGTCCTCCTGGAAATAGTTTGGATCTGAGCCGTCATCCCTCTTTGGCAGCACCGCTCTTCTGGCAGGGTTATACGGTATCAGCATTTCTTTCTCTGCCTGTCCAAGTACCGCCGACACCAGCAGGTGACAGTTCATCACTGTTCTTGAGCTCAGTGTTCGCTGGCCATATACAGGGGTAAACAGCTCTCCTATAGGCATTCCCAGCGCGTCGGCTATCCGCTGGGCAGTAACCGGCTTTACCAGCTTTCCCTCCCGCAGCCGGGCCAGGCTTACCAGCCCACCGCCTTTAGCCGGCAGGTCCCCTATTACTCCCTGCTCCTCTAAAGTTTTCCACAGCGTAGGCTTCACCTGCTCCATACGGTTGTCATTCCTGGCCTCCGGCGATGACAATGCCTGATACAGTAAATTTAGGTGCTGGGGCTTGATGTCGCAAAGCTTCATTGGCCCTAAAACCGGCAGCACCCTCTTCAGGCTCTGTCGGTAGTGAATTTCTGTTAAATGTTTCATGCCCATGGTAGTTTTGCAGGTCATAACATATTCCGCATACTCCGAAAAGGTCTGCCTTCCGCCTGAGAATATATCCTGCCGGCATTGCCGCTCAAACAGCACCGCCTGCTTCTCCGCTTCCTTTCTCGCCCTCTTTTCGCCCCAGCCCTCCGGTACTCGCCATGTATGTGAGTAGGGTGTCAGCTGCTTTCCGGACTTTGGGTCCCGCCCCCTATATACCCTGATGCTGTACGAAATCACCTGGCCTTCCTTGTTTTTTCTCGCCTGTATATTTGCCATACTCAAAATCCTTTCCTGCAAGCCGGCCGGAGCAGCCCGCTGCAATTTATTTCTATCAATGATACCAATCTTTGGTAGCTGGTGTCTATAAGCTGCTCCATATAGTGTAGGTTTCAGACAGAGAAAGTTTTTAACACAAAAAAACCGCAGGCAAAATGCCTACGGTTTTTTGTAAGAATTATTCTGTTGCCTACTCCTGCTTCTGTGCCTGGATATAGTTGGCTGTCTCCATTACCTCCTCAGGGAACCTCAACCCCAGTGCGTTCATAGCCTCCTGGTTCACACTGACTCGTCCCTGTTGGTAAAAATACACTGCCAGCTCCTGTACACTTTTACCCGCCACCAGCTGCACCGCCATATCAGCGGTCTTATTACCGGCGTCAGTATAATCGATATTTATGCTGGCTGTAGCGCCCATAGCTACCAGGTCCTCGCTGGCAGAGTACCAGGGCTTCCCAGCATCCCTCGCGGCCTTAGCGGCCTCCTGGCCGGCGGCAGCCACTGTGCTGTCCATTGGTGTGAATACCGCCTCCACCTGACCGCAGAGCTCCTGCATAGCCGCCGCAACCTGGTCTTTGCCGGAAACCTCTTTCTCCACAAGAGTTATCCCAAGCTCTGAACAATGAGTCCTAAGCGCCTCCACATAGTCCGTGCCAAATGAGCAGGCAGGGTCATAGAGCAGGCCCACTGTCTGTATAGTACCTTTTGCCTGCAGCGCCAGCTCCATAGTGGGCCGGGCTGTTATCAGGTCCGCGACACCTGTTACATTGCCGTCAGGGTTTACCGGGTCCTCAATACTCAAGTCTTCATGCGGATCATTTATCCCCATAAATACGACCTTGGTATCGCTCCCCTCACAAGCCTTTACAGCAGCCTCAGCCGCCGGAGCGGAAATAGCTACCACAACATCCTTCTTGTCCTGGGCAAATTTTTTACAGATCTCCTCCAGCTTCCCCGCGTCTCCACCGGCGTTTTGGTAGTCAACCTGCAGCCTATTGTCCCCGTAGCCCCACTCCTCCAGGCGGTTCATAAAGGCTGCTCTTGCCTCATCGTATGGGGCATAGTCCATATACTGCACCAGCCCCACCTGATGCGGCCCGCTCAGCTGCGGCTCCGGCGTATATTCAACGGACGAGGATTCTGAAGACGAGTCATTCTCCTCTTTTTTCGAGCAGCCTGCCAGAGCTCCTACAGCAAGCAGAAGTACAAGCACTAAACACAATAACTTTTTCATGAGCACACTCCCTTTCAAGCCTTACCGCAGTCTTATGGCACCATTTCGATCATGGCGTCTAAGTCAGTCCCGCGTACCTGGCCATTGTACTTTCCGTCCAGCACGGCGGCATACCGGCTCATACCCGGTATCTCATAGTACTCTACTGTATTTGTGCCGCCGTTGAAATACTCGTATTCAATCTTCACCGCCGGCTCACCGCTGTATTCAGCCGCTTCTACCGTGAACACCGCCACGCCTATCATCTTCTGATAGAATGGCTGATATACTTCATAGTCTATTGAATTGCCACCGGCATCGACTATCTTGGTGATGTCATACTCCGTGCTGGTATCATTAGACTTCTCTTCGTTCTTCTCCCTGGTTATCTCATATGTCCATACCTGGTCCCCGTCCAGGATAACAGTAAGCTTCTTCACATCCTTAATATTTGCTATCCAAACATAGCTCATACGAAGATCCATAAGCCCGGCATCGGCCCAGTTTGTAACGGCACTGTTCTCAACCTGATATACAATATTATTGCCGTCAGCAATCATATACCGCATTCCGCCGCTGTCCTTGGCACTGACACTGACCTCATGCTCAACTCCATTGAGCGAGAAGCTGATACTCGCGTCCGGCTCAGAAAGTCCGTACTGCTCAAGCTTTTCATCCGTTACACCAGCGTCCACCACCGACGAGGCTGAAAGGCTTTTTAGGGATGTCATAAGCTCAGTAAACTTAGTGTTCCCTGTCTCAGCCGTGATTGGCTCGGTAATGCCGTAGCCGCTAAGATATTTCGAGCTGGGCTTGACGCTTATCTGCTCGGGGAAATGCTCACCGCTGAGGGTCATATAGTCCAGCCTGTCCTCTACAACACTTTCAGTGGACTCGCCTTCATCGTCAACTGTCACCTCAGTCATGTCAGGCACCGTATATACTGCTGTATAGAAATAGCTGAACTTGCTCTCCAGGAATGAGCCCGGCACCCCGGCGACTATATAGACCTGGCCATCCTTTAGAACATATCTTCCGTTGGTTTCCGGCGACAAATCCCCCAGCACCAGCTGGTCACTGCTGCCGTCCTTATAGTTCATCGTGAGCTTTGCCCCGCCGCTTCCAAGGCCGAAAGCGTCCAGATCCTCCTGGCTGCCCAACTCCTTTGAAGCCTCGAATCCCAGTACAGTGCGTACATTTGCCGCCACCTGTGAGGTGTTAAAGTCAAAGTCCTCATACCCCTGCAGAGTGAATCCCAGGCTGGAATCCTCCGTTTTGGGTATTATCGTATATTCGTCCTCGCTGTTTTTTATCTCCACGGACTCGACATCCGTGTCCTCCCTGTCAAACAAGGCAGCCCGTTCCACTGCCTCCGAACTGCTGGAGCCTGAGCTCTCGCCCCCACTGTCCTCCGCGGGCAGCTTCATAAGCAGCAGCACCGCTCCGCCCAGGACTACCAGGACTACCAGCAGGATAATAATATTCCGTGCGGTTTTTTTCATTGGCTTACAAATGCCTCCTCTTCAGGAAGATTCCCAGCCCCAGCACGAGCACAAGTACCGGCAGCGCAATGGTAAACACACCCAGCCCCAGCATCATGATAGTGTTCTGTGAAGCTGTCACGTCCATTGTGTTGGTCTGCACATTCTTTGTCATTATAGATACAGAGCTGCCGTCAGTATCAGTCGCCCGTTTCATCAAATCAGAGAGATATTCTGCGTTGTCAAAAGCCGTCTCCATAAAGCTGTCGGAGAAGATATGCGAAGAACCAAACACCATGACACTGCGGTAGTAGAACTCGTTTCCAAACTGAGTTATAGTAGATGACAGTGTAGCAACAGTCTGCTTGGAGGTCTCAGGATCCTCCATCTCCTCCTGTGAGGTGTTCTCGGTCACTACATATGCACCCTCAGAGGTGGTCCATAGCTCTTCAACGCCAACGTCTCCATTGCCGGTGAAGAGAACCTCCAGGGGCACGCTGAGTGGCGATACCAGACGTTTATACGTCTTTTCCTTCATGGAATTGCCTACGGAGTCAACCATCACGCACTGAGGGTTTGTAAGGGCGTACCGGCTGGCGTCGCTTTCAGCCACAACGGAGCCCATTCCCACAGAGACGCCCCATTCCTCCAAAAATGCGGTCAAATTAGGCAGCTTTCCCTGGCCGGGATAGAAGCTCACCAGAACGGATACCGACTCCTGCCTCTCCTGGTCTGAAAGCAAGTCCCTAAGCTTCTGTATCTCCTCGATGGTATAGTCGGTGGAGGGTGTCGCTATCATCAGCAGCTGGGTGTCCTCTGGGATCTCCTCGGTGAGCATATCTATCTGCCTGACATCAAAATTCTGCTTCTCCATCATATCAATAAATGCGTTCATGCTGTCAACCGCCAGCATTTCATCATGACCGGTTGCTATAGTCAGTATTGGCATTTTTTCAAGGTTTACAACTTCAATAGCCCCCGCCAGAGCGCTGTCCACATTGGAGAACATATCCGTGGCTCCTGTATTCTGGTTTTGGGACATAGAGAACATATCGTCAACTTTGAGCACCTTATAGCGCTTCTCAGTCTTTATCAGCACCCTGCCGGTAGTAAGGTTTTCGCCAGAATAGCTGCTGATAAAGTCGGGGTTGGTATCAGGGTCAATAAACTGTACGTGTATCTTTGAGTTCACTTCCTCCAGCCGCTTTGCAAGGTTCATGACCTGGCTGTACTTCAGTCCGTATCCGGAGTATATGGCATCATTTTCATAGGCCTCTTCCTTACCTATCAGATAGATATCCGTATCCTGCTGGACGCCCTTGGCTATCTCTGCCGCCTGCTCCGAAAGGGTATTCATCTTCTGTGCAGTAAGGTCAATGCTCATTGAGGGAAAACGCTCTGAGAGCACCGACACCAGCAGGTTTACCACGACCACAACGGCTATAAACACCACAGTCAGTACCGTCGCCATGCCTCCGCGCTTAAATTTATTCCCCTTGAATACCGACACCTTCTTTTCAGGCTTCGGCCCTGGCTCAGGTTTTTTCTCCGGGGATGGCTCCTGTACGGCGCCCTCTTCGATCCCGGACACTTCTTCTATCTCCTCCTGGTTTTCCAGGCTCTGCTTATTCTCGTCCATTCTTTTCTACCTCCTTAGCTCCACCGCCGGCTCTCAAGCCTGCGGGCGGTGAGAAAGACAAATATAGCCATAACGCTCAGGAAAAATACCGTACTGGCTATGCTGAACAGTCCCTGGGTGAATGTGCTGTAGCGGTTGCTGAATGATACCCAGCTCACCACAGCAGCTACAGCAGCGTTATTTATAGAAGCTGCCAGGGAATCCACATACATCAGGAAAACCGACACTGCAAATGTGCCGATGGCGGCGATTATCTGGCTTATAGTAAGGCTTGAGATAAATACGCCTATAGATATCATCGCGCCTCCGTAGAGAAGTGTGCCAAGGTAGTTGCCGATTATCTCTCCCCAGCTTGGGGCAGCGAAAAAGTTCATTGCCATAGCCGGCAAAAGGCCCAATGTAGACGCAATAAAGAATACAAAGAAGCAGGCCAAAAACTTTCCAAGAACTATAGACGTTACCCCTACCGGAGCCGTCAGCAATATCTGGTCGGTCTTATTCTTCTGGTCATCGGTCATGCTCTTCATGGTAATAACCGGTATCACCAGCATTGAAAAATTGAACATAGAGCCGTATACATAGCTTGATATATAAACCGACGAGCCCCTTGCCATCACCATAAAGTAGAACAGTCCGTAGAGTGCCATCAAAATTGCCACACATACATAGCCTATAGGTGAATTGAAGTAGGAGCGTATCTCCCTTTTAAATATTGCAGTCATTATCAGTCCTCTCCTTTCCCATCGCCCGTATCAGATGAAGCGTCCGTGCTGGTAAGCTGCAGGAACAGGTCCTCAAGGGTAAGGTCTGTGTTCCTAAGCGCCAGAATAGGCCAGCCGTTGCGGGCCATAAGGGCGAATAGATCCCTGCGTATATCAATATCCGGAGCAGACTCTACGCTGAATTCATAGGCTCCGTGCTCCTTCTCCCCAAGGGAGTACACGTCCATAACGTGCTCCATAGCCTCGATAGCATGCAGTATCTCACGCTCAGGTCCCTCAGCACGCATAATAAGCCTATGGTCCTGGGACAGGTCATGGGCTAAAGTATCTGTAGCGCCGTCAGCCACCAGTTTGCCGTTGTTTATAACTATAATGCGCTCACAGACCGCCTGTACCTCCGGCAGGATATGGGAGCTCAGTATAACCGTATGGTTTCTCCCCAAATTCTTTATAAGGGTACGTATCTCGATTATCTGCTTTGGATCAAGTCCTACAGTGGGCTCGTCCAGAATGAGCACCGGCGGATTTCCTATAAGCGCCTGGGCAATGCCTACACGCTGCTTATAGCCCTTTGACAGGTTTCCCACCAGCCTGTTATATACATTGTCGATCTTCACTAGCCTGCATATCTCTTCGATATGCTCCTTTCTGGGCTGTTCGGCCTTTTTCAGCTCATAGACGAAGTTTAGGTATTCCTTCACCGTCATGTCCAGATACAGCGGCGGCTGCTCCGGAAGATAGCCAATCATCCGTTTAACCTCGTTGGGGTCGTCCAGTGTGTTCTTACCCGAAACCGTCACACTGCCTTCTGTGGCAGAGAGATAGCCGGTAATAATGTTCATAGTGGTGGATTTCCCCGCGCCGTTGGGACCAAGGAAGCCCACAATAGAGCCTTCCTCAATCGAAAAGCTCACGTGGTCCACCGCCAGATTCGCGCCATAGCGCTTTGTCAGGTTCCTGACCTCTACCATTTCCGTGATTCCTCCTGTTTGTATGTCTCTCTATTATTATAATACTTTAGTATTATTACATAGCAGTTTGCTGCCATTTTGGAGCCAGTCTTTATAGTATGGCAAACTATTGTTGATTTGTCAAGAGTATGGGGAATTTTATACGAAACTGTAACACTTATGAAATATCTCTCCGGATACCGGTATCCTCCATTTTTGAGTCATTTATGCTTTTGTAAAAGCCCTGATATCCCCTCACTTGAAGTTCTCCCAAAGCTTTTTACAGCTTCCCCTATAAAGGTAGCTGCTTCCGCTCCTATTCTCTCCCACGCGTTCAAGCCCTAGCCGCTCAAGTATACCCTGAGACTTAAGATTGTCTTTATTGGAATATGCCTCCACATAGGCAATATCTCCTGGTATTTTATCTTCAAGCCACCTATATAATTCCCGGAACATTCCATTTCCCTGATACTGGGGTCTAATCTGTACCTCCTCCATCATAAACACACCGCCTCCAGTATCATACTGAAAGTATCCGGCGAGTTTACCGCCACAGTACATTAGCACTATCTGCCGCTGCTCCTCTCTTACTGCCGGGATTATATACTCCTGCCAGATTGCGAAATCCTCATCAAATGTTCCTCCTGTCGGAGCTATCAGGCTCATATTGCCGTAAAGAATTTTGAACAGCTCTGGGAGGACACTGTTGATTTTTTCTCTGTTCAGAAGCTCAAATTCAAATATCATTCTTATTCTTCATCCCTTCCTAAAATATTAGCCAATACTGCCATTCAAAAAACTCTTTTTCCGAGACAGTATACCATATAATTGTGAAAATTACGTGAAGACCGGGTGATTCTTGTTGACGCGGAGCCAACTTGAGTTTACAATATACCTTAACAGCATGAGATAAGTTAAATAAAAAACTATGAAGGAGGAGACAATTATGGCTGACATTAAAGCCTTCCGCGCCCTGCGGTACGACCTCTCCAAAGCGGGAGACATCAGAGAACTTACCTGCGCCCCATATGACATTATCAGCGAGGAACAGCGCCAGGATCATTTAATGCGCAATCCATATAACATCGTCCGGTTGGAACTACCAAAAGGTGGTGACCCATATACTCAGGCTGGAGAAACACTGCACAGTTGGATCGAAAACGGGATATTAAAGCTGGACATGGACCCAGGGCTCTATATTTATGAAATGGAGTTTCTCACAAAAGTAGATAGTGGGGAGACAAAAAGGCTTCGCACCCTTATATGCAGGGTACGCCTTGAGGAGTTTGCCGCCGGAGTGGTGCTGCCGCATGAGGAAACTCTCAGTAAGGCCAAACAGGACCGCTTTGACCTGATGTGCGCCACAAACTGCAATTTCAGTCAAATCTATTCTTTGTACCAGGACCCTGGGCATGTGACCCGCGGAAGGATCGACAATCTTGCTTCTTGTTCTACCCCGCGCTATGAGTTTTCCGACGGACTCGTTACACATCGGCTATGGGTAGTGAACGACCCAGCAGCTATTGAAGCTATACAGGAGGACTTTGCCGGACGTAAGCTATACATTGCCGACGGTCACCATCGCTATGAAACTGCCCTCAACTACCGCAGATATCTGCAGCAGCAGGGGACTGACTGTAATGGCGCAGATTTTGTAATGATGACACTAGCTGATATGTCCGATGATGGGCTGGTGGTATTCCCGACCCACAGGTTGGTACGCGGACTTGAGAATTTTGACAGCGCCGGTCTTATTGAGTCCTGCAAAGAGTGGTTTGACCTGAGTACCGCCGCAGACTTATGCAGTGTACAGGACTCACTGGATTCTGCTTATGAGGAGAACCTACACGCTTTTGCATATTTCGATGGGGAAAACTGGCAGGTACTCACTTTA
Source organism: uncultured Clostridia bacterium (assembly GCA_947572385.1). Taxonomy (GTDB): domain Bacteria; phylum Bacillota; class Clostridia; order Oscillospirales; family Acutalibacteraceae; genus Acutalibacter. The sequence goes on along the minus strand of CANPBX010000025.1, from coordinate 25,801 downwards.
AAAGACTCGTCTATACTTGAGGATCTCCTCCCGGAAAAAAGCTCCGCCTACCGGGAGTTGGATGTGAGCATTCTACACACACTTATTTTAGAAAAACTTCTCGGCATAGACAAGGAAAATATGGCTGCACAGATAAATCTGACCTACACACGCTCTGCTGAAGAAGCTGTACGATCTGTCATACGCGGCGAGAGCAACTGCTGCTTCCTGCTCAACTCCACCAGAGTTGAAGAAATATGCTCTGTTGCTACTTACGGTGAAAAAATGCCGCAGAAATCTACCTATTTCTATCCTAAGCTCATTACGGGCCTTGTGATGAACGACCTATCACAAAACTGAGGGAGGCGTTAAAATGAAGCTATACGAAAAGACCATAAATGTACAGCCTATATACGATGGCCGCATAATACACGCACATGTAGACGATGTAGAGCTGGAAAACGGCTCCTTATCAAAGCGCGAGGTAGTAGACCATCCAGGCGGAGTCAGTGTTGCCGCACTCACCGAGAATAACGAGCTGATATTTGTGCGCCAATTCCGCTATCCATATAAGAAAGTGCTCTTAGAGCTTCCTGCCGGTAAACTTGAGCCTGGTGAGGACCCTTTCGAAGCCATGAAGCGTGAGCAGTTGGAGGAAACCGGCACCCGCGGCGATAACTATATGTCTCTGGGCGAGGTATATCCGACACCAGGATATTGCAGCGAGATGATCCACCTCTGGGCATGCAGGATAGTAGGGGGTCAGCAGGAGCTCCATCTGGACGAGGACGAGTTCCTGGACACAGAGCGTATACCATTGGATAAGGCTGTTGAGATGGTATGCGCCAATGAAATTCCAGATGCAAAGACTCAAATAGGCATATTAAAGACCGCTTTTTTGGTAAAAAACGGCCTGATTTAGTGAAAATAATACTTTTTTGAAAGGAAGTTGCTCATGAAAAATACTAGATTTTCTGCCCTTTTCCTGGCTTGCGTCCTCATGCTCCTGCCCGCCTTATTCTCAGGATGTGGTGAAATTAATGAGCCTGCTTCACTGTCATCCAGCTCATCCATAGCTGAACCCACTGAAAATCCTCCAGAAGAGCCATCATCTCAGCCAGAGAGTGAAATAGCCGCCTCCCAGAGACCTGAAGCTACCGAGGGACCCGCTCAAATGGCAGATTTTGAGGAGGTCTTCGCGGAAAATCCCATTGATACAAAACTCTCTGATGACCTGAGCGAAGCTTCGTCAAGCAAAGCAATATTCAAAGCTTACGAGACTGCTGGAAAATACTGGAAGGAAATGATTCCTTTGGCATACAATGCGGCAAAGGAAGTTGTTGGAGAGGAAGACCGTGTTCAGTTAGAACAGGACCAGCAGACTTGGAAAGATACCATAGACGACATTATAAGCGCCATACAGGAGGAAAATGAAGACAGCAGCGATGGCAAGATAACCTCTGCCCGGCTGATCGAGGAGAGATATCGTGAAACAGCCAAGACTCTCTGTGAGATCATTTTCGCTGAGACAGGGAAGCTTCCTGACTTTTCTCCCGCTATGTCTGATACACCTAAAGGCTGATTTACGTCATAAAAAATTGTCCCCTGATTTACTCAGGGGACAATTTCATTTTATCTTTTTAATGTTCTTGTTCGGTCTCCGATTCAGTGTCTGTCTCGTCAGATCCCTCCGGCGGGGCACTGGCAAGGGTTACTATTTTCTCACCCTCCTGCACCCGCATAACGCGCACACCCTTACTGGGCCTTGCACACTGGCGTATTTCCCCGGCAGAGATACGAATAACTATCCCATCGCTGGATATCATGATTATATCTTCCTCAGGGAATACTATCTTTACGCCTGCCACATCTCCAAACTTATCAACGTGATAGTTTTTCAGGCCCTTGCCGCCACGCTTCTGCACCCGGTAGTCCTCAATGGGGGAGAGCCTCCCAAAGCCTGTCTCCGTCACAGTCAGTACCATGCCGCCGTTACGCAGCTGGTCCATGCCAACTATTGCGTCGCCCTCGTCCAGGCGCATGACCTTCACGCCTCGGGCTGCACGGCCCATAGCCCTTATATCTGTCTCGCTCATACAAAGGGTCATACCCTTTCTGGTGGAGAATATGAGCTCGCCGCTGCCGTCAGTCACCAGCACATGGGCCAGGTAGTCACCCTCGTCCAGGTCAACCGCGATCAGGCCGGCCTTACGCACATTGTTAAACGCTGAAAGCTTCGTGCGCTTCACAACACCCCTCCGGGTCACCATCACCAGGAATTTATCGTCGTCCATATCAGAGAGCCTCAGCACAGAGGTTATATTCTCGTCTCCCTGTAACGGCAGCATATTGCGTATGTGCATACCCTTACTGGTTCTTGAGCCCTCCGGCACCTCATAGCATTTTACTCTGTACATACGTCCCATATCCGAGAAGAACAGCACATAGTCATGGCTTCCGGTCACAAAGATATGGCTGGCAGCATCCTCCTCACGGCGGCTCATGGCGGAGATACCCCTTCCACCCCGTTTCTGAGTGCGGTAATTTTCCATCTTCTGCCGCTTTACATAGCCATATCTGGTGAGAGTCAGAACACATTCCTCAACTGGTATGAGGTCCTCTATGTCTACCTCTCCGCTTATCGCCGCTATCTCAGTGCGTCGCTCGTCTCCGAAGCGCTTCTTTATATCTATTGCCTCATCCTTTATAATTGCCAGCCGCCTGGGCTCACTGCTGAGAATGTCCAGAAGGTCAGCTATTTTCTCCCTAAGCTCCTTCAGCTCCTCTTCGACCTTAGACCTCTCAAGGCCTGTCAGCTGTCCCAGGCGCATCTGCACAATAGCCTGTGCCTGCGGATCATCCAGCTCAAAGCGCTCCATCAGGGCTGCCTTGCCTTCCGGGATAGACTTTGCCGCCCGCAGCATAGCCACTACCTCGTCGATAAAGTCCAAGGCTATCATAAGTCCTTCAAGAATATGGGCCCGGTCCTGGGCCTTTTTCAAATCGAACTTGGTTCGCCTGGTTATGACCTCCAGCTGGAACTCAATATATTTCCTCAGGATTTTTGGCAAATCAAGAATCTCCGGCCTGCCGTCCACAAGGGCCAGCATGATAACGCCGAAGGATATCTGCATTTGAGTAAGTGAAAACAGGTGGTTTAAAACTATCTGCGGCGAAGCGTCACGTCTTACGTCAATGACAATGCGCATACCCTCACGGTCTGAGTGGTCGTCAATATTAGTGATACCCTCAATACGCTTGTCCTTTACCAAATCTGCGATACTCTTAATGAGCTCGGCTTTATTTACCTTATACGGTATTTCCGTTACAATTATTTTAGAGCGCCCGGACTTCTCGTCCTCCTCTATCTCTGTTCTGGAGCGCACGACTACTTTGCCACGCCCAGTTGCATAAGCTGCCCGCACCCCGCTGCGGCCCATGATTATTCCGCCGGTGGGAAAATCCGGGCCTTTGATATGCTCCATGAGCTCGTCCAAAGTTGCCTCAGGGTTGTCTATCATGCAGCAGACCCCATCCAGCACCTCGTTGATATTGTGCGGAGGCACATTGGTAGCCATGCCGACGGCTATGCCCATAGAGCCGTTTACCAGAAGGTTTGGGAAGTGGCTGGGGAGAACAGTGGGCTCCTTCAAACGGTCGTCGTAGTTCGGCTGGAAATCCACCGTGTCCTTATTTATATCGTCCAGCATGGCTACAGAGAGCTTTGTCATTCTGGCCTCTGTATATCGTGGCGCGGCAGGCGGGTCTCCGTCTACGGAGCCAAAGTTGCCGTGGCCGTCCACCAGCATATATCTCAGGGAAAAGTCCTGAGCCAGGCGCACCATGGCATCGTACACAGAGGCGTCGCCGTGTGGATGGAAGGAGGCAAGGGTTTTACCTACGGTATCCATACACTTACGGTATGCGCCGTCAGGCCATAGCGAATCCTGATACATCTGGTACAGTATACGCCGGTGTACTGGCTTTAAACCGTCACGTACATCCGGCAGGGCGCGCTGGACGATGACCGACATGGAGTAGTCTAAAAACGACTGCTCCATCTCCTCCGACAGCGCTACATCTATAACGCGCCCTTCAGGCTTTTCGGGCGGCATATTGGTATTATCAAAATCAGGCATTTATTTTTCTCCTCGCTTCTGCGTTTAAACGTCCCAATTAGCCTTTTGAGCATTCTCTACGATAAACTCACGGCGCGGCTCAACCTTGTCGCCCATCAGCACAGTGAATACCTCGTCTGCCTTTGCGGCGTCATCTACCTCTACCCGGCGCATAACACGTACTGCCGGGTCCATAGTTGTCTCCCAAAGCTGAATCGGGTCCATTTCGCCAAGGCCCTTGTAGCGCTGTATAGGGCAGTTGCCGCCCAATTCAGATATTATCCTGTCACGCTCGGGGTCTGAATAGGCATAGTAATGCTTCTTGCTTTTAGTAATACGGTATAGTGGCGGTTGGGCAAGGTACACATGTCCCTGCTCCACCAGCGGTCGCATGAAGCGGAAGAAGAAGGTAAGCAGTAGGGTGCGGATATGACTGCCGTCCACATCGGCGTCAGCCATGATTATGACCTTGCCGTATCTTAATTTACCAATGTCAAAATCCTCTCCTATGCCAGTGCCTAGAGCCGTTACTACAGGCATAAGCTTCTCGTTAGAATATACCTTATCAAGCCTTGCCTTCTCCACATTGAGCATTTTGCCCCAGAGAGGTAAGATAGCCTGGAACTTTCTGTCCCGCCCGCCCTTTGCGGAGCCTCCTGCGGAGTCGCCCTCCACAATGTATATTTCTGTCTCTTCCGGGTCCCTTGACTGACAGTCAGCCAGCTTTCCCGGCAGTGAATTATTCTCCAGGGCAGTTTTTCGTCTTGCCAGCTCCCGGGCTTTTCTTGCGGCCTCCCTAGCCCGTGAAGCTGTCAGGGCCTTGTCAAAGATTGCCCTGGCAGCTGAAGGATTTTCCTCCATATACTCCAGCATATACTTATACACCATGGAGCTTACAAGGCCTGATATTTCAGTATTACCAAGCTTCGCCTTGGTCTGGCCTTCAAACTGGGCCTCCTTCAGTTTGACGCTGATAACGCATGTAAGGCCCTCCCGCACATCGTCTCCACTCAGGTTTTTGTCATTTTCTTTGAGAATATTGTACTTTCTGGCGTAGTCGTTCATCACCCTTGTCAATGCCCGCCTAAACCCCTCCTCATGGGTGCCGCCATCCACAGTGCGTATGTCATTGGCAAATGAGAGCATAAGCTCATTATAGCTGTCGGTGTACTGCATGGCTATCTCTGCTGTTGCATTATTGTCATCAGCCACCGCTGAGAAGTGCATAATATCGGAATGTATAACTTCTACTGCTTTCTTTTTATTGAGATAATCCACAAACTCCATAATGCCGCCCTTATAGCAATAGCTGTTTACTATCGGACGCTCAAAACTCTGCTCCTCCGGTATGCGCTCTTCAGGGTCGCGCTCATCTATGAGCTCTATCTCAAGGCCTGCATTCAAAAAAGCCTGCTCTCTCAGCCTCTCCTGCAAGGTTTTATAGCTATAAACAGTAGTCTCCTTAAATATTTCCGGGTCCGCCTGAAAGCATATCACCGAGCCGTTACTGCTGCCCTCAGGAGCAGGACCTTTTTCAATTAGGTCAGTAACTGCTTTGCCACGCTCGAAACGCTGATAATAGCGCTCACCATCACTTACTATCTCAACCTCAAGCCATGTTGACAGGGCGTTTACGACCGAGGCTCCAACACCGTGCAGGCCGCCGGATACCTTATAGCTTCCACCGCCGAATTTACCTCCGGCGTGAAGTATTGTAAACACCACTGTGACCGCGGGCAAACCGGTCTGGTGCTGTATACCTACCGGTATTCCGCGCCCGTTGTCCGATACATATATAACATTTCCAGGCAAGAGCTTTACCACAATCTTGGTACAGACTCCTGCCAGAGCCTCGTCTATGGCGTTGTCAACTATCTCATATACCAGATGGTGCAGCCCTCTTGGACCTGTGGAGCCGATGTACATACCTGGGCGCTTACGCACAGCCTCCAGGCCCTCCAGCACCTGTATCTGGTCGCTATTATATATCTCGTCAGTTTTTGTCATATCTGTCATTTCGTTGATGTCCAAAAGCAATAGCCCTCCAACCCAATTATCCTGTGTTCTCTGTCAGATCCTGCCGTATTTAATACGTTATATTATAGCATATTTTCAAGGATTTGTAAAGCCTGCAGGAATTACTGCCCGCCGTTTGTGGTATGGTTTTGTCCCTGTGGCCTATGCTGTGGATACCCCTGAATTTGCCTGCCGCCCGTATATGCCACACCATGGGCCGTGGCACCGGGCCCAACTCTGTGAGGCTGCTGCGTCTGGCCTGAAACCGGACTCTGACGGACCTGCTGCTGGTTATGGGCAGCACCCTGCTGTACCCTTCGCTGAGCAGTACGCGGCGCAGCTTGCTGCTGTATCCTGCCTGCCTGGATTCTTTGCTGTGGCGCTTGGTTTGCCGGCTGGGCAGGCCTTGTCGGTCTCTGCTGCTGTGGCCGGGCGGAAGGCCTGGGTGATATGGGCCGCTGGCTCTGCTGGGTGTTTTCCACAGCAGCCTGAAGCTTTGCCCTACTGAAAGCCGCCTGATTAACCACGCCGCGCCGCTGTTCAGCAGCAGATGCTTCTGGGCCCGGCCTGTGGCTGCTGCGTGGAACAAAGTCATCTTCCTCGCTATATCCACGCCTGGCGTCAGGGTTTGACACTGCTCCGGCACTACCGTTTACAGCTGAGCGTATACGGCGCTTTTTCTCATATTCCTCTTTTGAAACCTTCTTTATCACAGGTTTCTCAAGATACACCATAAAGAGGCTGAACAGAAAAAACGCCGCAAATGGTATGAACACATATATTGCAGTATCAATGGTAATATCATCCAGCACAAATTTATGAAAAAAGTACATGGCCCCTCCCGCAAATATTGCCAGCATTGCCAGGACATATATCAGCGGCGACAGGAAAATATTCGAGATACCTCCGCACCTGGGGCACTGGTATTCCCCCTGCCGCTTCAGCGACCAGGTCCTTATCAGATTTACTCTCTTTTTGCAGTACGGGCAGATAGGCACTCCGAAATAACGCATATTTTCTCACCCTTTCAAGTTTTCATCCATGTTTTATCCAACATTATCTTCCCTGACCCTGCGCAACAAAGTTGCAGGTGACATCTGGGAAAGATATATTTTTTCAATTCCATCATTTTCGCAGACTATAAAGGATTTAGGCAGTTCATATGTTACATCTATCACCCTGCCCTCCCTCTGAGCCCTGCCAAGATAATCTCTTGTGTGTTTAGAGACTGTAGTGTTGTCCAGGTCGAAAACCCCAAGTATTCGGTCAGTCATAACAATTGTATCTTGCCCCAAATGCAGGTACATTAGTAAAAATCTTCCTTTCATCGGCAGACTAAAACTCTTCCGGGTATACAGCGCCGCCGTCAACATGGAAGCGCATCCCATTTTCCATCAATTCTACCGTTTCAGGACTGCAGCAGGTGATAAATACCTGCTGGCCCTGTAAATGATTCAGAAGGTAATCCTGCCTTTGCTGGTCAAGCTCGCTCATTACATCGTCAAGAAGCACTATGGGGGACTCCCCTGAAAATTCTGTTAGTATCTGGGCCTCCGCCAGCTTCATAGCCAAAACAGCACTGCGCTGCTGCCCCTGTGAGCCATAGGAACGTGCGGATGCTCCATCTATTTCTATGTCAAGGTCGTCCCTATGTGGCCCGACTGATGTGAAGCCGGAGCGTATGTCAGAAACAGATGTCCTTGAGAGCTCCTGCATAAACAGTTCCTCTATTTCCTCCACCGTACCGCCGCCCTTCACAGACGGACAGTACCGTACATCCAGCCTCTCGCGTCCCCGGGCTATACCATCATATATCCCGGATATTTTAGGGGCTACGCTTTCAGTAAAGCTTTGGCGTTCTTGTACTACCTGGGCCCCAAGCCTCGCAAGCCTTGCGTTCCATACAGACAGTGTATCGGCAGGCTGGGAGGGCCTCTCCCTTTTTTCCTTCAACAGGGCGTTTCTCTGCATTAAAGCCCGGCGGTATGCTGTGAGTACCGATGCATAGGAAGGCTTTAGCTGGCAGAGAGCGGTGTCAAGGTAATTCCTTCTGCGGGTTGGCCCCTCCTTTACCAGAAGCAGATGCTCCGGGGAGAATATCACAGCCCGCACTTTTCCCACAAGAGCTGTACCGGTATCTTTTTTTACTCCGTTTATCTCTGCGGAACGCCGCCCGTTCTCTATTTGAAGCATGGCGCTTTGCTCACGCTCGGCGCTATAAAAATCCAGCGCCAGGACAGTCCCCATCAGGTTTTTCCCTGTTTCAGGGTCTATTCTCGGCAGTTCAGCATCCTTCGCTCCCCTGAAGGAATGGCCGCCGGTAAACAGCCATATACCCTCAAGTAAATTTGTCTTTCCCTGCGCATTGTCTCCGTATATTACATTTACTTCCTCACAGGGGAATATTTCCTCTTCCTCCAGGTTTCTGAAATCCCTGGCGGCAAACCGGATCACATACATTTCTCTACCTTAAACCCCCGTCCGGCTACCTGGATACTGTCTCCAGGACGTATTTTCTTCCCCCGCATAGTACAAAGCTCTCCGTTTACCTGCACGTGACCATCCTGTATAGCGGCCTTAGCCTGTCCCCCTGTTACTACCACTCCGCAGAGCTTCAGCAGAGCATCCAGCTTAATATACTCCGTTTCTATCCGTATTTCCTCCATGGGGACCTCCTTGATAAGAATTATCAGTCGTTTTTAAGCCTTACCGGTAGCACCAGGAACAGGAAGCTTTCGCCCTCCTTTGGCCCGATGGTCATAGGATTGAGCGGACCGCTGAGCCCTACCTTTATCTCGTCGCACTCAGTATTTCTAAGGGCATCCAGCAGATAACGGTTATTAAAGCCTATCTCAGTCTCCTCACCATCTATCTGAGCAGATATCTGGTCGCTGGCCCTGCCCATTGAAGTGGTACAGAAAAGCTTTATCTCGTTCTTTGACAATACACAGCGTATCGGGCTCTTTATCCTGTCGTTTATCAGCAGTGATACACGCTCAACGCTCTCTATCGCATCCCTTGAGCGCATGATAACTTTTGTCCTGCTGGTGGTAGGTATAGTGGCTTTATAGTTCAGGAAGTCGCCCTCAAGCAAGCTTGATATCACAATATAGTTGTCAATTTTAAACATAATATGGCGTTTTCCAGCATACAGGTCAACCGGATCCTCTGTATCCTTGAGTAGCCTAAGGACTTCGCTCAATGTTTTTCCAGGCACGACAAATGATAGTTTGTTTTTGAATTCAATAGCTTCTGTACGCTTTGCAAGACGGTATCCGTCAACGGCAACTACATCCAAAAGCCCTCCATCCATGCTGAACAGGCTGCCCTGATGTATTGGCTTTGCGTCGCTTTCGGCTACCGCAAATACAGTCTGGCGTATCATACTCTTTAGTATGCTGCCGGAAAGACGTATATCCTCCCCGTCCTCAACCTTTGGCAGCTCAGGGAATTCCTCAGCCGGTATGCCAACGATCGTAAACCGGCTGACTCCACTTTCAATGGTAGCTATATTTTTTTCATCAACATCCAAGGATATGGTGTCGCCTGGAGTTTTACGAACTATATCCGTAAAGAGCTTTGCACTAAGCACAGCTCTGCCAGGTTCATTTACCTTTGCCGATATCGTAGTCGTCATGCCAAGCTCAAGGTCGTAGGCGCATAGCTCTAACTTGTCTTCATCTGCTTTCAGAAGTATACCTTCCAGTGCCGGTACAGAGGTCTTTGAGGATACGACCCGCTGCATATTTGAAACAGCTTCAGTCATGTCGCTTCTGTTTACGGTTATTTTCATTGTAGAGCTCCTCTCTATATTAAATCATTGTTTTATTCTTTATTGATCTAGAAGTAGTAATAGGGGCTGTTAAAACTGTGGATAATTATGTAAGCCCTTATAAAATATGGGTTTAGGGGGATCTTTTATTTCACGCTTGCCTGTGTAATACTTTTTGAAAAGTTGAATATGCTAAATCAGTTTCAACAGGAGGTTTAATGATCGTTAGTGGAATGTTAAGGAAAAGTTGAAAAAACAGTGGTAAAGTCACTTTCTCAGCGGTCACGTATGTTCTTTATGATATCGTTTACAGTGTCCCTTGTATGAGATTCACGCTCGAGCCGTTCTTCCATCTGACGCAGAGCGTATACAACTGTGGAGTGGTCCCTGCCGCCGAAGGTCTGGCCTATCTCCACCATGGGCATCTGCGTTATCTCCCTTACAACGTACATAGCAACCTGGCGTGACTTTGAAACGGCAGCGTTGCGCTTTTGGGAGCATATGTCCTCTGGCGTCACCTGATAGGTCCTTGCGACCTCCTCAATTATCTTCTCCACAGTTACAGGCGTCGGCTGAGAGTTGTTGATGATATCGCTTATAGCTGTCTGGGCGGTGGCAATGTTTACAGGGCGGTTTTCAAGCAGGTGGAATGCACGCAGTTTTTTTACTGCCCCTTCCAGCTGGCGAATATTGTTTTTCAGCTTGTTTGCCATGTATTCGCAGACATTCTCCGGAATATCAAAGTCGAAGCTTTCGGCTTTCCTGCGGATTATTGCTACCCGGGTCTCAAACTCAGGGGCTTGGACGTCGGCAGTAAGGCCCCACTCGAAGCGGGTCTTAAGCCTGTCCTCTAAAGTGGCGATATCCTTTGGGGGACGGTCCGAGGTCAGGGCGATCTGTTTTTTTGCCTCATATAGGGTATTGAAGGTATGGAAAAATTCTTCCTGAGTAGATGTTTTGCCGCCAATAAACTGAATATCATCCATGAGGAGCAGGTCGGCATTGCGGTATTTTGCCCGGAGAGCAGGAGTAGTTCCTCGAGCAATAGCGTCTATTACTTCATTGGTAAAATCTTCACTTTTTACGTATACCACAGTGCGGTCAGGGAAATTGTCCTTAAACTCTCTGGATACCGCTGAGAGCAGGTGGGTCTTGCCAAGCCCGGAGTTACCATAGATAAACAGCGGGTTATACAGCAGGGCAGGCTTGCTGGCAACAGCTTGGCAGGCCGCGTGGGCGAAGCGGTTTGAGGGCCCGACGACAAAAGTGTCGAAGGTGAGCTCGTAGCCATCGTCCTGATTTGAATCCTTTTCCAAGACTCGGTCCGGCTCTTCAGTAACCACCAATTCGAAACCTATATTGCCTCCAAATACATTCTGCAGCGCGCGGCTGAGGAGGTCGCTGTAGCAGCGGAGTAAAGTTTGTTTATGAAAGTCATTTGGGGCTTCTATAATAGCCACACCTTTTTCAAAGTCCATGGACACCGGTTTAAGACGTCCAAACCATGTCTTATACGCCACATCCGTTATCTGTGAACGGCAGAACTCACAGATTATCTCCCATGCCTGATCAAAAGAATCCAAGAAAAATACCCTCCAATTTTCACGTTCAGGCAGGAATCTCTACTGCCTGTCCCCAGTATAAAAATGTTTTACCAAGATAGTATAGCATACCTGGAGCTATTTTTCAAATATTTTTCAACATCCCTCTTGACTTTTCCACCTAAACGGACTATTATATTTTTATCAGTAATATTTTTAGCAGTAGTTGCCGGAAACTATTGGATCAGGAGGGATACAATATGAAGCGTTTGGGTTACTTCGAGAAGCTATCACTAGCGGCAAGATGGTTTTTGCCACAGGATGAGGCAGAAAGTGTTGTGGATGACTATAAAGATATTCTTAGGGAAGTCGGTGGGCCAGAGGAGGCAGTGGAGCGCTTTGGGATGCCTTGGAAGCCGGTGATAGAGCTTGCGGATAGGAAAAAAGTTCTTAGATGGCATTCCTTTATTGCTCTGATCACTTTTTGCGCTCTTGTTCCAGTTGTTGACATATTTTTGGAAGGTACTGGCTTTTATTTGCTCGATCTGTCTGGAGATTTGCTGCTGTGCGGTATTGTGTATCTATTTGGGCTGGATGTTATTTTGGGTGGATCAAACAGCAAAGTAATCACTTGGGTCTCTATAGTGGTACTTACTTTAGCGGGAATATTCCTTTTTATGCTGCACCCACTTGAGCTGATCAATAATTTGTTTGCCCCGTTAAAGCGAGCTGTTTTTGGAATAGACTTTCCAATTTGCTTTCAGAAAGAATATTTTATCATTATTGGTGCTGCTATTTCTATGGTGTATTTTGGTTTTGGATGTAAGCGGAGGCAGCAGATCAAGAAATCATTGATCTTAAGTTGTGCTGCGGTGCTTTTTGTTATAGCGTGTGTGTATGGCTTTGTTATGTACTGCTTTTATGTAGATCTCAGCCTTATGATGCATTTTGAAATTATAACTGCCTGTGAGATCGCAGCGGTACTCCTATTTATAGGAGCTTTATTGAGTGCTATAATGATGAAGATGTTTGATCATCGTTGGCGGGCGGTATATATCCTGTGTATTATGGGAATTGTGATTTGCTTTGATGCACATAGTCTATGGTGGAATATGGATCCCTCAATTTATAATGAGTATGGTATGCCTACAGCCATGTTTGTCAAGGAAGTTACTTCTGTTTTGACCTGGGACTTGGGATATGGGTTAGTACTCGCTGCCATTAGTTTGCTGTGAGGGTGGGGTCATGCTTAAAAAGGATTTGATAAAGCTGTCTATGCTCCACCTTTTGACGGTGAATGACAGATACGGCTATGAGGTGCTATCCGTACTGCACAGGATCTTTACGGATACACAGGAAAGTGCCATCTATGCCCTGCTCAGGGAGCTTTGCCGGGATAAATATACTGAGAGTTATATGGGGGAAATTTCTGGCGGGCCGGCAAGAAAGTATTATAGGATAACAGATTCTGGCAGAGAAAAATACGATCAACTTGCTGAACAGTGGAGAGCAATAAAAAAGTTTTTAGATGAACTTGGAATATAGTTGCTATATTATTGAATTGCAGATATTATTATCTTATATATTTGCGCACAGAGACTTATATTTTGTATTTTACATTTTTGTGTGCTAAAATAAATTGTGGTTAAGTGAGTTCCTTTTACTATATTTTGGATTTTTTTGCTCTGCACAAGATCCTTGAAAATTTTATGTTGACATATGGGGGGCATTTGGGTTATAATTTGAAAATGCAAGGGTTAAGCCCGAAAGGAGGGACTTTTTATGCTGAGAACGTATCAGCCCAAGAAGCTCCATAGAAAGAAGGAGCACGGCTTCCGTAAGAGGATGTCTGACAGGAACGGACGCAAGGTTCTTGCACGCCGCCGGGCAAAGGGCAGGGCGCGTCTTACCTATTGATCGACTGCGCTTTCTGTTTGCGCGGAAACGGGCGCAAGGTACTTTGCATGTGGCCGGGCAGATGAAGCGTTATACCGTACCGGCGCTTAAAGGTCACCTAGCGTGGCCTTTATTTGTTGTACCCTGTTTTGTGTGATAGGGGGTGCTGATTGTGGGATCGTTCGTTTCACTTTGCAAAAACCATGAATTCCGGCGGGTTTATGCCAGGGGAAGGAACTATGTTTCCCCTATAGTTGTGTCGTATGTTATGAAGAATAGGTGCCGGGCTCTGCGGGTGGGGATAACTACCAGCAAGAAAATTGGCGGCGCTGTACAGCGTAACAGGGCGCGCCGGGTCATCCGTGAGGCGTTTAGGGAGATATCGGCTGAATTGAGGCCTGGATATGACATAGTTTTTGTTGCCCGCGGACGTACGCCATTTGTGAAGAGTACAGAGGTTGGCCGTCATATGCGGCGGCAGATGATGGAAGCTGGTATTTTTGTCGGGGAACAAAGCTGATGAAGTATCTTTTGATAAAGCTGATAAAGTTTTATAGAGGATGTATTTCTCCTATGACTCCTCCTTCCTGTAAGTATATACCTACTTGCTCCCAGTATGGTATCGAAGCTATTGAACGGTTTGGAGCCATAAAGGGTGGGATGTTGACCTTGTGGCGGTTTCTTAGGTGCAATCCCTGGAGCAGGGGCGGGTATGACCCGGTACCGGAGAAGAAAAAGAAGAGCCTTTGATAGGCTCTGGATGGGATTTTAAAATTTGACTGGCGCGGAGTTTTTCTTCCGGGCAAAGGGGAGATACGGACCTTATCATGGCTATTTTTAATTTTTTTGGCAGTTTATTGGGTTATTTGCTTTGGGCTCTGTACACGGTTTTTAGAAATTATGGCGTAGCGATAATTCTGTTTACGATTATTTTGAAAGTGGTAATGTTCCCTCTTTCAGTAAAGCAACAGAAGAGTATGTCCGCACAGACAAAGCTGGCAGACAAACAGAAGGAACTGCAGCAGCGCTATGCCAATAACCAGCAAAAGTATAATGACGAGCTGATGAAGCTCTATGAAAAAGAGGGCGTAAATCCGGGCAGCGGATGTCTGATGACTCTGCTCCCATTCCCAATAATGCTTGGAATTTTCTATAGTGTTATTATGCCTCTGTCAAACACACTGCATATTGCAAGTGATACTATTGCTCAAGCCACTGACTATATTTCCAGAATACCTGGAGTAGCCTCGGCAAGCGGACTTGGTCTCTATCAAGAGCTGCAGATAATCAAACATTTTGATGTTCTCAGGCCAAATCTGACGATGTTTTCTGCTGATGATATTGATAAGATAGAATTTTTCTCTAAGGGTTTTCGTTTTTTGGGGCTTGACCTGCTTGCCTCTCCTCAGGGCTCTAGTTTTCTGACATTTCTATGGATAATTCCGGTGTTTTCACTGGTGTTTAGTTTTGGAACACAGTTTTATACCAGTAAGTCCATGGGAAATGGGACACAGACCGGATGCACGAAGGCTATGATGTATGTCTTTCCGCTTATCAGCGTATACTGGGCGTTCATTATGCCTGCGGCTGTAGGTATGTATAATATTGTTTCTATGCTTGCAAGTTTCCTGCAGACTTTAATAATGAATAAGTATTTCAGTGCAGAGCAGCTAGCTGTCAGAAAAGAAGCCAGCAGGGCTGTTGCAATGGAGATTGCTGAGGGCAGCCTGCGTCCTTTAACGGCAGCTCAGCAGAAGTTGATAGCAGACAAGCTGGTGACTGCTGAAAAGCAGGAACAGGAGCAGGGAGAGGTTAAGCATAAGCAAAAGAAGAAGAGATCCGGCTCAGGCTCCGGTGATACTGCCAGCTATCTGGGCAGCAAAAAGTGACATTCTGTGAGTGGAGGTTATACGAATGATTAAGGAAGCTATTGCAACCGGCGAAAACGTGGAGGCTGCTTTTGCTAATGCCTGCAGGCAGCTGGGTGTTGAGACTGTTGACGCCAGCTGTGATGTACTGGAGTTGCCGCAGAAGAAGACATTGGGTCTTTTTGGCGGGCGTCCGGCAAAAGTACGTGCGTATGTTGATGTACCTGATGAAATGAAGCCGGAGCTGGTAAAGCCTGTACTAGATGATACTCCTGTAGAGAAAAAGGAGTACGCTCCTATAACGAAGCCTGTTGAGGAGAATGAGCTTAAATCAAAAGCCCCGGTGGACCCTGATCGTGACCCTGTTAAAGAGGCTGCGGAGTACGTTAAGACTATACTTGGGTATATGGGACTGGCAAGCGCTAATGTTGATATACAGCCCAATGAATCCGGTGCGGCTTTGGTGCTCAGTGGTGACGATGTTGGCTTTGTAATTGGGCATCGCGGTGAAACGCTTGACGCATTGCAGTACCTGGCATCCTTAGTTGCTAATCATACAGAAGGGGCATATTTTAGACTAACTCTTGATGTTGGTAACTATAGGGAAAAGCGTAAGGAGACTCTTGAGGCTCTTGGCAGGAAAATGGCGGCTAGAGCTGTAAAGACTGGAAGAAATGCCTCTTTAGAACCTATGAATCCATATGAGCGCAGAATAATCCATACTGCCGTTCAGGAAGTAGAGGGCGCGAAATCTTGGAGTGAGGGCGCGGACCAGGCAAGGCATGTGGTAATTGGGCCAGAAGGCGGCGAGCGTTACCAGTCTAGAGGTAATAACCGCCGTGGTCGTGGTTATAATGGTAATAAAGGCGGCTATGACCGTGACCATAAAAATGGCGGCAGGTCTCAGAAGGGCCAGCACCGTAATAGTGTTATTCCCAGAGCCGAAGGGCCTAAATCCGATGACCCTGGAGCACCAATTTATGGAAAGATCGAAGCAAAAAAATAGTAGAGGGCGGGGCGGCGGATGCTGTCCCGCTTTTTGAATATTGGAGGCGTTTATTGTGGGTACTACAATTGCAGCAATTTCTACTGGGCAGGCGCCGGGCGGTATTGGGGTTATACGAGTATCTGGACCTGAAGCGTTTCGGGTATGTGACAAGATATTTCGCTCCAAGTTTTCCAAGCGTATAACAGAGATGTCCGGTTATACAGCGGCTTTGGGAGGGATTTATCAACATGGAGATGTTAAGATCGATGACTGTGTAGCACTGGTATTTAGGGGTCCCAGGAGTTATACCGGCGAGGACGTGGTGGAGCTTTCATGCCATGGCGGCTTGTATGTGACCAGGCAAGTGCTGGCTGAAGTGTTAAGAAATGGTGCGGTACCTGCTGAGCCGGGAGAGTTCACGCGCCGTGCATTTATGAATGGAAAGCTTGACTTGGCTCAGGCTGAATCTGTAATGGAGATAATCAGTGCTGGGGGGCGTCATGCTATGATGGCTGCACTATCTGCAGAGTCTGGCGTACTGAGCAGGAATATTGAGAATATATGTAGTAAGTTGGAGGATTTGGCGGCACATTTAGCTGCATGGGCGGATTTTCCAGATGAAGATGTGGACGTTGTTGATATAGATAAAACGCAAGAATGTCTCCTTATATGTAGTGGAGAATTAGCAAAGTTATTGGATGGATTTGAACGCGGAAAGATATTCAGGGAAGGTATCAAAACTGTATTGGTGGGACGGCCTAATGTGGGAAAATCTACTTTTATGAATCTTATTGTGGGGCATGAAAGGTCGATAGTTACACCATATGCCGGGACTACGCGTGATGTAGTTGAAGAGCAGGTATCTTTAGCCGGAGTGCCGCTTTTACTTGCAGATACAGCTGGACTGAGAGAGACTAATGACCCGATAGAAAGGATTGGGGTTGAATCAACAAAGAAAAAGCTTAAAAGTGCAGAGTTAGTTATAGTTGTATTTGACTATTCGGAAAATTTGAGTGAAGAAGATATCAAATTAATTGAACTTGTTCGTGGGATACCTGCTATTGCAGTAATAAATAAATGTGACCTAAAATGCGAGTTGAATATTGATTATATTAAAGATAATTTTAAATATTGTGTCACTGCTTCTGCTGTAAAGAATGAAGGCCTTGATGAACTTGAGCATGCATTTTCGGAATTAATTGGAATTGAAAATTTTGATACTGGGCAGGCAGAGCTTTTTACAGAGAGGCAGCGATTTGCTGCGCTGGCTGCAAAAGATGCACTTGAACAGGGGATAGGGGTATTAGATATGGGGCTGACCTTGGATGCATTGACTGTATGTATTGAGGATGCATTGGCGGCACTCTATCGTCTGACAGGGCGTAGAGTATCCGATGAAATTGTTGACCAGGTTTTTGAGAGATTTTGTGTAGGAAAATAGAGGAGATTCATATGAACTATTTTGCAGGAGAGATAGATGTTGCTGTAATTGGCGCCGGGCACGCTGGAATTGAGGCGGGACTTGCAGCAGCGCGTTTGGGCTGCAGGACAGTTGTTTTTACCATTAACCTAGACGCGGTTGGAAATTGTCCCTGTAATCCAAGTATTGGAGGAACTGCTAAAGGGCATTTAGTACGTGAGATAGACGCTTTAGGCGGTGAGATGGGCAGGACTGCTGATGAGTGTATGATACAAAGCCGTATGCTGAACTTAGGAAAGGGTCCGGCAGTACACTCTTTGCGTGTGCAGATAGACAGAAATCAATATGCGCGGGTGATGAAACATAAGCTTGAGTTATGTGAAAATCTTGAGCTTAGACAGGCAGAAGTCGTTGATTTGAAGCCTGTAGGTAATCGGTGGGAAGTTATTACTAGGCTTGGAGCAATTTATAAAACCGGCGCAGTAATATTATGCACCGGGACATTTTTAGACGGCAAGGTATTTGTAGGGGAAGTATCATATGATAGTGGTCCAGATGGAATGTTTCCGGCGGCTTTTTTGCCGGACCGGTTACGGAAGCTTGGTATTTCTCTTAGAAGGTTTAAGACAGGTACTCCTGCCCGGGTTTTAAGATCTTCTGTTGATATATCTTTTTTAGAGGTTCAACATGGTGATGACCCCGTTACGCCTTTTTCATATGATACAGACGTGCGGCTTGCTAATAAGGATGTATGTTATATTAGCTGGACAAATGAAGAGACTCATAAGGTAATTAGAGAAAATATCTCTCGTTCTCCTCTGTACGCTGGAATGATCGAAGGTGTGGGCCCAAGATATTGCCCTAGTATAGAGGATAAAGTCGTAAGATTTCCTGATAGATCCAGGCATCAGCTCTTTATTGAGCCATGCGGGATTGATACGGAGGAAATGTATCTGCAGGGCATGAGTTCATCATTGCCTGAGGAAGTGCAGGTGAAATTTTACAGAACTATACCTGGACTGGAAAATGTACAGATCATGCGCAGTGCATATGCTATAGAATATGACTGCTGTGACCCATTGCAGTTAGATTCCACTCTTGAGTTTCGTGATTGGCCAGGATTATATGGCGCTGGACAGTTTAATGGAAGCTCAGGTTATGAGGAGGCCGCTGCACAGGGATTGATTGCTGGTATAAATGCTGCAAGAAAGCTGCAAGGAAAGGAAAGGTTAATACTTGACAGAGCTGGGTCATATATTGGAACTCTTATTGACGACTTGATTACAAAAGGAGTTACAGACCCATATCGTATGATGACTTCTAGGTCAGAGTACAGGCTAATACTTCGCCAAGATAATGCGGACGAGCGTCTTACATCTATAGGCAGGGATATAGGGCTTATATCTGACTTACGCTGGAATAAATTCAAGTTTAAGCAGGAGGCAAAGAAAATTGAGTTTAAGAGAGTGTGTAATACTGTGTTTTCTCCAAGTGATGCTTTGAATGAAATTCTTGTTTCACGTGGAACAACGCCGGTCAGTACAGGTGTGAGATTAAGTGAACTTTTGAAGCGTCCGCAGATAACTTATTCAGATTTAACTGAAGTTGATATTGAACGTCCTGAATTAGATCAGGCAGTATTTGAAAGTGTAGAGATACAACTGAAGTATGAGGGATATATCAAGCGTCAGCTGGCAGATATTGAAGAAATGCGCAGGGTTGAATGTAAGATCATACCTAAGAATATTAATTACAACAGGATAAAAGGGCTAAGGCTTGAGGCGGTTGAAAAGCTTGAGAAGGTAAGACCGGAAAATCTTGGGCAGGCTGGAAGAGTTTCTGGCGTAAGCCCTGCGGACATTTCGGTCTTGATGATTTGGCTGTCATCAATGGAGAAAGGGGATTGAAAGCATGGCGGATATCAGGGAAAAGCTTATTTTGGAGTCAAAAAATTTAGGTATCAAAATATCAGCTGAACAAGCGGCTAAGTTTCAGAGGTACATGGAACTACTCATAGAATGGAATGAAAAGTTAAATCTGACAGCTATTACAGAGCCTGGGGAAATATTAGAAAAACATTTTTTAGACAGCTTAACAACACTGTTAGCCTGTAAATTTAAAGATGGCTGTAAAGTGTTGGATGTTGGTACTGGAGCAGGGTTTCCTGGAGTACCAATTAAGATTATTAGGCCGGATCTACAGGTTACCTTGCTTGATGGCTCGAATAAGCGTCTTAACTTCCTTGGGGAGCTATGTAGTGAACTCGGGGTAGAGTGTAGGCGTGTACATAAGCGTGCGGAGGAAGCTGGCCTTAATAAGGCTATGCGTGAGAATTACGATATTGTAACTGCCAGGGCTGTGGCGCAATTGCGAGTGCTATGTGAATATTGCCTTCCACTAGTAAAAATGAAAGGGTACTTTGTTGCAATGAAAGGTCCAGGGGCAAATGAAGAACTTCTTGAAGCCAGAAATGCTCTGGATATACTTGGCGGGGATAAAGTAGATGTTAAGCAGATGCAGCTGACAAATGGAGGGGAGCGCAACTTGATTGTGGTACGCAAGCTTAGCTTTACACCTAAGGGATATCCGCGTCACGGTGGAACCATTATGAAGCACCCACTTTAACTATCATAAAGGAGAAAAGTTAGTTATGAATATTGAGATGAGAAAGGCAACTGTGGAAGATATTCCAAAATTGGACAAAGTAATGCAGGTCATTAGTGACGGTCCAGGGGACCAGAGGAAGATGGCGAGTTTGATTGGAAGAATAAGCAAAGATGAGCATAAGTATCTTTTAGTGGCTATAGATAAGGAAAGCGGTGAAATTTTAGGAAGTCTCTTAGGAGTTGTTTTCGAGGATATCTGTGGCGATTGCCGTCCCATTTTATTGGTAGAGAATGTGGCTGTTCTTGAAAAATTTCAGGGACTTGGAATAGGAAAGTTGATGTTTAATGAGATAGAGCGCTGGGGGAAAAATATGAATTGTCATTATGAGATGCTGGTTTCAGGAATGAATAGGGTGGGCGCTCACAAATTCTATGAGGCAATTGGATTTGATCAGGTCAAAGGATTTAAAAAGTATCTGTAAATATTTTTCTCGCCGACAGAAAACAACAAACTATTCATATACCGTGTAGTAAAATATAGACTGTAAGGGGGCAAGGCAGATGTTTACAAGAGACAAGCTAAAACTGACAAGATTACCTGTAGTTAAGATCATGCCAAATCCCTCGCAACCGAGAAAGATTTTCCAGGAGGACGAGCTCCGCAGCCTTGCGCAAAGCATTACGGAGAACGGATTGCTTCAGCCTGTAACCGTACGTAAAGAAAACGGTGTATTTTACCTGATAGCAGGGGAGCGAAGGCTTAGAGCATGCAAGCTGGCGGGATTGAAGGAGATACCTGCAATTATATCAGACTGTGAGCCAGAGGACAGCGCTGTACTGGCATTGCTGGAAAATGTGCAGCGCCGGGACCTGCATATGTTTGAGCAGGCTAACGCTATTGTAAATCTTCTGCGGGAATGGCAGATAACGCAGGAGGAAGCAGCTCGCAGACTGGGCATGAGCCAATCTTATCTCGCAAATAAAGTTCGATTGTTAAAATTAAGCTCCGATGAGCAGAGTGAGATAATAAAACATAAGCTCTCGGAACGTCATGCAAGGGCGCTGTTGAGGATAGATGATATTGAACTGAGGCAGAAAGTGTTGCAGACAGTGATTACTAGAGGACTGAATGTGGCAAATACTGAGGAACTGATATCGGGTTCACTTAAACCGAGAGAGCCCATACGTAAGGGCCGCAGGACATTTGTGGCAAAGGATATTAGGCTGTTTATCAATACCATCGACCATGCTGTGGATGCTATGAAGACGGCAGGTATCCAGGCCCAGACAGAAAAAAAGGAAACTGAAGAGTATATAGAGTGCGTGGTGCGCATTCCAAAACAAAACAGAGTACAAGTTTAACCCATTCCCTTATTCATTTCCCACAGCAGGAGGCTGGAGCATAAAAGTTCCGGCCTCCTGCCTTTGTTTCATGTGAAACATTGGAGTATACGATAATAGGGCAAAAAGCTAACAGGATTTTAGAAAAAAAGCAGTTTTCTTTTAGAAAGCCATTTTATGCTAGAAAAGCGATCATGTTTGTGTTATAATAAGCATGTTAATATGAGAAGTGGATCGGAGTATAGTGAAATGGCAAAGACAATTGCAATTGCAAACCAAAAGGGCGGTGTAGGGAAGACTACAACTGCCGTAAACCTGGCTGCAGTTTTCGGCAGTATGGATGAGAGGGTACTTCTAGTAGATGCCGACCCGCAGGGCAATGCTACAAGCGGATTAGGAGTAGATAAGCGCCAGTGTCCTCTGACAGTGTATGAGGTGATGATAGGAGGGGAGAGTGCAAAAGACGCCATCTGTCACACTCAGTACAAGAATTTGGATTTGCTGGCTGCCAGTATTGACATGGCTGGCGGGGAAATAGAGATGGCAGGAATGGATAAGCGCGAAGAACGGCTGAAGTCTCCGCTTCAAGAAGTCAAGGAGGATTATGACTACATCTTTATAGACTGCCCGCCTTCTCTTGGGCTTATAACTACAAATTCCCTAAATGCGGCAGATTCAATACTGATACCCATCCAGTGTGAATTTTATGCCCTGGAGGGACTAAGCCAGCTTATAAATACAGTCCGAAGGGTAAAACGGCAGTATAATGGTTTGCTTGAACTGGAGGGCGTGTTGCTGACAATGTATGATGGACGCTTAAATTTGACCCAACAGGTGGTGACAGAAGTAAAAAAATTCTTCCCGCGAAAGGTGTACAGCACAGTAATTCCACGTGCAGTAAGGCTATCAGAGGCTCCAGGCTTTGGTCAGCCAGTAGAGTATTATGACCACTACTCCAAGGGTGCCAGGGCGTACAGAGAGCTGGCAAGGGAAATACTCAAAAGAAAGGATAAGGTATGAGCGTAAAGAAAGGTGGACTTGGGAGAGGTCTGGACGCTATATTCGCGGAGAATTCCAGTCTGGAAGGTGAAGGCACGGTTACCGTTCGCATTGATGATATAGAGCCAAACCGAGACCAGCCGCGAAAAGAATTTGACAGTTCAGCCCTTACAGAGCTTGCGGAATCCATTGCTCAGCATGGAATACTGCAGCCGCTCCTATTGCGGCCTATGGTGACCGGGGGCTATCGGATAGTGGCCGGAGAGCGGCGCTGGCGGGCATCAAGAATGGCGGGACTTCAGGAAGTACCGGCAGTAGTTCGTGAGATGACAGACGGGGAAGAGATGCTTTTTGCCCTAATTGAAAATCTCCAGCGGGAAGATCTGAGCCCTTTGGAAGAAGCTAAAGGCTATCAGCAGCTAATAGATGTCCAGGGGATGACACAGGAGCAGGCGGCGGAAGCTGTGGGAAAATCCAGGCCGGCAGTGGCAAATGCACTGAGGCTGTTAAATCTGCCTGAGGACATTCAAGCAATGGTAGAGCAAGGAGACCTCTCAGCCGGACATGCACGTACACTGTTAAGCTTTAAATCCGAAGAGGAGATGCGGCTGGCTGCAGAGAAGGCAAAATCAGGTATCTCTGTTCGTGAATTGGAGGCCATGGCGAAAAAATCCGCCAAGGGAGAAAGTGTTTTGACTGCGCAGCCAATAGAGATATTGCGGTCTGCCAAGCCAAGTCAGTTTTATGCCGAGACTCAGTTGGCTGTAAGCGATTATCTAGGCCGTAAGGTTAAGGTGGCGGGCACAAAGAAAAGGGGAACGCTTCAGATAGAGTTCTATGGAGAAGAAGACCTTCAAAATTTACTAAGAGATTTACAATTACAGGATAAGGAGAGTTAAACATGTTAGATATCAAATTGGTGAGGACGAATCCAGAACTTGTAAAGGAGAATATTAAAAAGAAGTTCCAAGATGAAAAGCTAGTGTTAGTGGGTGAGGTATTGGCTCTGGATGAGCAGTTCCGCGCCAGCAAGTCCAGGGGAGACGAGCTGAGGCAGCAGAGAAATACAGTCAGCAAGGAAATCGGAAGGCTGATGAAAGAAGGAAAAAAAGACGAGGCAGAAGAAACAAAGAAAAAAGTGTCGGCTATTGCTGAAGAACTGGAGGAAATGGAGCGCAGGGAGTCGGAGATGGCCGAGGAAATAAAGAAGCGCATGATGGTCATACCAAATATTATTGACGATTCCGTACCTATCGGCCGCGATGACAGCGAGAATGTAGAATTGGAGCGATTTGGTGAGCCGGTCATTCCCGACTTTGAGGTGCCTTATCACACAGACATTATTGAGCGTTTGAACGGTATCGACCTTGATAGCGCACGCCGCACAAGCGGTAACGGATTTTACTATCTAATTGGAGATATTGCCCGTCTGCACGAGGCAATTTTGGCTTTTGCAAGGGATTTTATGATAAATAAAGGTTTTACCTATTGCATACCACCATTTATGATCCGCAGTGATGTAGTTACAGGCGTTATGAGCTTTGCTGAGATGGAAAATATGATGTACAAGATAGAGGGAGAAGACCTGTACCTTATAGGTACCAGCGAGCATTCCATGATAGCTAAATTTGCCGGACAGCTGCTCACGGAGGAACAGCTGCCTCAGACAATGACTAGCTATTCTCCCTGCTTCCGCAAAGAAGTCGGAGCACATGGCATAGAGGAGCGTGGGATATACCGCGTCCATCAATTTGAGAAACAGGAAATGATAGTAGTCTGTAAGCCAGAGGACAGCATGGATTGGTATAATAAAATGTGGCATTATTCTGTAGAGTTCTTCCGAGCGCTGAATATTCCTGTTCGCGCTTTAGAATGCTGTTCCGGAGACCTTGCGGATCTGAAGGTGAAATCCGTGGATGTTGAGGCTTGGTCCCCCAGGCAGAAGAAATATTTTGAAGTTTGCAGCTGCTCCAATATGGGTGATGCCCAAGCGAGGCGGCTGGGTATAAGGATCAAAAATGCTGAAGGGAATTATTACCCGCATACCCTTAATAATACTGTCGTAGCTCCGCCGCGTATGCTGATAGCGTATCTTGAGAACAACCTGCAGGCTGATGGAAAGGTTAGGATACCTGAGGCTTTGAGGATGTATATGGGCGGCAAGGAAATTATCGGATAAGAGGAGAGAAATATGAAGCGCTCAACTACAGCCTGGCTGATAGGTACAGCGGCCATTATGTTCGGTATGCCTGGAGCGGCTAGATATACTAATATGGACGCATTCATGGTGCTTATAGTTCTGGAGTTCTTTATCATAGGGCCCCTATGGGCTTTGGGAACTGGCATATTCGCGGGCTGGGAGGCCAGGGACCGATGGTGGCTGACGATAGCTGATCCGGTGCTGTTCATTGCGGGAGCGTGGATATTTCTGGAAATGGGGGAGCTGGACTTTCTGTTCTACGCTTTCTGCTATCTGATGGTAGGGGTGCTCAGCATGTTCATTACGGCAGTGATACGAAGGAATAGAATAGGACAATAAAAAAGAGCCATCCGGAGTTTAATACTTCGGATGGCTCTCTTTTTTATCAGGGCTTAAAGCTATTGAACAGGTCTAATACCTTGTCACTATGAGCCTTATTTACCTCGTCGCCGTCAGGGTCAGTGTATACCATCATATACTTGCCGCTGATAACCGCCGGGGCCTCGTTGCCCAGCACTGTAAAGGAGCCCCTTTCAGTGACCGAATCAATACATTCTTTGCCCTTCTCGCCAAGGTTATCCAGGTCAAACTCATAGAACTCGGCCTGCACCGTGCTGCCGTCATACTTAAAGCGGTAGCGGCAGCCGTCTATTGCGCCGATTTCCTTATAGGACATATAGTCCTTCTCACCAGATACGGCTTTATTAGCCTCCATATACTTGCAGAGCCCATCCAAGTTGTCGTCAAAGCCTGCGGCTTCCACTGGAGCCAAGTCTATTCCCGAGGAGGCAGGTTCCAAAGTATCCAGCTGTTCCATCTGTCCACCACAGGCCGACAATGTTAGCGCCATCGCTGCCGCCCCAGCCAAAGCCACAATTTTCTTTATCATAATATAATCACCACATACCTTTCGTAGGATATAAGAAAAACGTCGAAGCAAACCGCCCGACGCCATTTCTTAATCATGCCTGCCAGGGTCTCGACTTTCCGAAACCCGCCGTTTTGGTGACCCGGACGAGAATCGAACTCGTGTTACCGCCGTGAAAGGGCGGTGTCT
>CANPBX010000024.1 GCA_947572385.1 uncultured Clostridia bacterium | reverse complement strand
CATATTCACCCGTTCCCGCTTTGTCTCTACCGGCAGAGCATGGGGCTGGCCCTTGGGAGCGTAACCCCGTTCCACCGTTTCGCAGCTGCTGACCACGGTTTCCTCCCATACTTTTTCCGTTCAAATGACGCTTCTCCCTCTCGCTGATACGCTGTCCATATTTCCATGATGCGATTTTGGCGTACTCCTACGACCTCCTCGATCTCCTTTCCTCTTCTGCCCTGTTTCTTGAGCCGTACCACCTGGCTGCGTATCTGTTTGAGTCCCTCTTTTCCCACTTTCCTCAAATCAATATATTCCATGCTCCTATTCTACCACATTTCCCTCCTTTTTCCTAGCTTTTGGGGGAAAGTAAGAATATAAGCATCATCTGTATCAATCAGTGAGATCAATAGATTCTGATCCCAAATTGGCGTTTACGATTTGGCTGGATCGCAGGGTGAAAATGACATGGGTCATAAATTCGCGCAGGTTCGAATGCATCCACCAATTGGGTAAACATATCTTTTTTGTCGTGAGTTCACAGCTATTCGCGTACCCATATTGTGGATGCGCGATATTTCTGCCTGTATTTAGTCTAAAAATATCAAATAGAACCAAAGCAGGAGGAGAATATGCCAAATATGCTACACTACGCCTCCCCCATAGGCGAATTATTGATCTCTGAAATGGACGGCGCGCTATCGGGGCTTTGGATGCATGGGCAGAAATATTTCCCGGATCCCCTTCTTGACTGCCCCCGGGAGGATACGGCCTCTCCCCTGTTGAGGGAGGCCGCAGGCTGGCTTGACCGCTATTTTGCCGGGGAGCGTCCCCCTGTAGGCGGGCTGCCCCTTGCGCCCCAGGGCAGCGGCTTCAGGCAGGAGGTCTGGAAGCTGCTTTTGGAGATACCCTATGGGCAGACCACGACCTATGGGGAGCTCTCCCGGAAGCTGGCGGCGCGTATGGGCCTCACGCATATGTCACCCCAGGCGGTGGGCGGCGCTGTAGGACATAACCCCATCTCTATTATTATACCCTGCCACCGGGTGCTTGGCTGGGACGGCAGGCTTACAGGCTATGCGGGAGGGCTTGAGAGAAAGCGCTGGCTGCTGGAGCATGAGGGTCTGCATATTTGCTGACTACCTGCGCCCCCTGCCCTCCTTATACTGCTGGGGGGTACAGCCGAACTCCTTCTTAAAAAGCTTTGCAAAGTATGAGAAATTGGTATACCCCACCTTCTCTGCGGCGGCATGGACGGAGCAGGAGGTTATATCAAACATGCGCCTGCAATAGAGCAGCTTCTCCCTGGTGATGAATGACACCAGGGAGACCCCCATGGCCTGCTTGAAAAGGTGGGAGAGGTATTCCGGAGAGAGTCCGAACCTGCGGGCCAGCATACCCCTGTCCATGTCCTCCTCCACATGGGACTGGATATACGCCGCCACTCGCTGGCAGATATTCTCACTACTCCCCCTCTCAAGCCTCTCGCCCAGCCGTTCCAGCAACTCACGCACCCGCCCGGCGTAGTCCTCCAGGAAGAAGCTCTCCCTCATAAGCAACTGGTTCTGGGCCTGCTCACCCAGCAGCTCACCGCCGTCTATGCCCTGCTTTTCCATAAAGCGCAGGAGCGTGCGGATCAGGGACTGTGAGTACAGGAATACCTCATTGGCGCTGACTATCCTCCTCTCCAGCAGCCCTTCCAGGTACTCTCCGGCCTCCTCCCTCAGCTTTTGGAGCCTGCCGTTTTCCAGCAGGATCATCCAGTCCTCCTCCCTTAGGGATTGCTCCGTCTCAGGGGAACGGGGAACGTCTGAGGGGAAAATCACCTGGCTTATGCAGGTAAAGGCCTCCCGGCTCTTATGGGAGAGGCTTTTGCATATCCCGTTGAGCTCCCAAAACAGGGCGGACTCCCCTACATAGCAGCACATGGGCATCTCAAGCAGGCTGTTGCTGTTTTTCAGCAGCTTTTTCAGCCTGCACTCGTAGAAATCCTCATTTGGCCTTTGGGCAGAGGATGGAAAAGCCACAAAGCAGGTGCTCTCGTTTACAAAGCAGAAGAAGGGCGTCAGGGAGAAGTCGAACAGCACATCCGAGAGGATATTTATGAGCACGGTCTTTTTCACAGAGTCCGCGCCGTTTTTCACCATGCTAGGCCTGAAGGAGAAGCGGAACAGCAGCGGGGTCATCCGGGTATCTGGGGTCAGGGGAAAGTGTATCTCCTGCATTTTCCGGGAGAGGCTCTCCCTGCTCCCGAAGGCCCCGTCCTGGATAAAGTCGGTAAAGAAATGCTCCCATATCCCCCGCTCGTTGCTCCTGTACAGGTCGGCGCTGGCCTTGCGCCTTACAGCCTCCACCGCCTTATGCAGGCTTCCCTCGAGCTGCTCGGGCATAACAGGCTTTAGGAGATAGTCAGAGCAGGAGAGCTGCAGGGCAGTTTGTGCGTAGGTAAAATTGGGGTGGCAGGTGGTGATTATGACCTCTGGCGAGAGGCCCTGCTCACGCACCCACTTCAGCAGGTCCAACCCTGAGCCCCGTGGCATTTCTATGTCGCAGAGCATTATGTCTATCCGGCGGTTCTGCAGGATATTCTGGGCCATCTCCATGCTGAAGGCCACGGACACATCGGAAAACTCCAGGTTGCTCCGGCTGAGGAGCGCCAGGATATACTCGGTCTCAAGCACCTCGTCATCGATTATAAGCAGCCCGCAGGCCTCCCCCACGCTCATGATATCTCCTCCCCTTCCCCTTCCGGGATGTAAATCTCTATATGGGCCCCGGGCAGGGTCCCGCCGTTTTTGAAGCTGACACCGGCCTCATCACCGTAGACAAATCGCAGGCGCTGCTGGGCGTTGGCAATGCCAATACATACATGCCCGTCAGGGGCCTTCAGCTTCTCCCCCTTTTGCAGGGCCGAGAGCACCCCGCTGCTGAACCCCGGCCCGCTGTCCTCAAGCACCAGCCTATAGCCTCCATTACCGGCCCGTTCCCCTCTTAGCAGCAGCTCCAGCCTGTCGTATACGCCGGTGGCGTATTTTATGCTGTTCTCCGCAAAGGTCAAAAGGAAAAGAGGCGGTATCTGCAGGCAGAGCAGCTCCTCGGGCATGTCTACCTTAAACCCGAAGCCCAGCGGGTACTTCCGCTTCTGTATCAGGAAAAAGTTTTCGATATGCTTTATCTCATCCTTCAGCATGACCGTCTGCTCGTTGCTGCGCAGAAGGTAGCGGAAATACTCAATAAGCTGCAGGACGGCCTGGGATATCCCCTCAAGGTCCCCAAGCTGCGCCAGTATATGGATCTGGTTTAAGCTGTTCAGATAGAAATGGGGCTTCACCTGGAGCTGGTAGAAATTCGACTCTGTCTTCTCCCTTAAGAGCTTTTCCTCATATACATCGTTTTTCAGTATGGTTATCTGCCTTACCATCTCGTTAAAGGCACAGCGCATATCCTCGGTCTCCCGGTATGGGAAGGAGCCTTCTATCTGCGTTTTAAAATCCCCCTGCTGTACAAGTCTCATGCCCTGCTGGATATCGTGAAAGGGCCTTGTAAAGTTAAAGCTTATGCGGCCTATGAGCAGCGGCATACAGAGGAGTATTATCACCGAAAGCAGCAGCGCCAGCAGCATTGGAGCACCCATAGCAGACAGCAGTGGGAAGCTACCATAGGCAAAGCACACCATGATATTGGAGTCCCCCACAGGCTGTGAAAGCATATAGACCCCCTCCGGTACCTCCTCCCTCAGAGCAGCCCTTCCGTCAGCTTCCACTGCAGCGCATAGCTCCCGGTCCATGAAAAACAGCCTGGAGTTTTTCAGTATCTCCGCGGACTCTTCCAGCACCATCCCCGCCAACTCATCCAGGGTCACGGCCCCTCCCACATAAAGCCCCCCTGCCCGCCTCCACATGAAGACGTAGACGCTGCCGCACACCTCCCTAATATGCCACCCGGCCTTTATATACTCCTCCCCGGCAAAGACCTCCGGGATATAGTCGCAGAACTCCACCCGCTGAAGCCCTGTGAGCTCCGGGGAATTCAGCAGGAGGTAGCCCTCCTGCGGGGAGTATAGAAAAAGGGCGTCCTCGGTGTTCGTCGCCGCGGTATGGCTTTTCATCGCCGTCAGGATTGCCTGCTTTGAAAGGTAGTCACTGAGGTCTGTGGCGCCCTTCTGGATAACGAGGATGTCCTGAAGGTGGTTTGTAATAATGTCCTTCACGCTCTTCTCCGTCTCGGAGAGCACGTCGTTTATGGAGATGGCCTGTATCTTCAGGGCTGACCGCACGCTCTCCTCCGCCCGCAGCGACGCTGTCTTGGAGCTGAAAATATTCACCGCGATCAGCAGGATAACGAGCGGCGCCACCACCACCGACACGCTCCTCACCATACCGGCCCGCATTGTCTCCTTCATATCAGCTTACCTCCCCAGCCAGCGGCCCAGGATACGCTCCGGGGCCCCGCTTTAATATTAAACAAGATAGAGCCTTTCACGTAACCTGTGCAAAGCTCTATCTTGCAGTCCCATTGGCTAATAGGTTAGAAATCTATGGCGTGCTTTTCAGCAGAGGACCTGTATATGGCGTCGAGTATCTCCGTGACTACAATAGCCTGCTCAGGCTTTACCACCAGCTCGTTCTTCCCAAGCAGAGCGCCAAGCCACGCCTCGCTCTCCCTGTCGGCCGCTATGCCGAAGCCCCCCAGCAGGTCCTGTCCGGGGCGGTAGGTGTCGGTCTTCGGCAGGATCATCGTCTGGCTGTTCTGCATGACGGTGTTTATACGCAGGCCGTCGTTCATGTCCGAGCCTGCCTTTGTGCCGCAGAGGGTTATCTTCGCCTGGCGGCTGTCATCGATGTTCAGCGCCCAGGAGGACTGCAGGAAAATGGATGCCCCGTTCTCCATGACGATATAGCCGAAGGCCGAGTCTTCCACGTCGTATGTGGTATTGTCCCAGCTCCCACCGCCGTTGCCCTGGTTGTCCGGAGACAAAAGCCGCCCCAGCTTCTCATAGGAGGCCCCCAGCACTGTGCGGGGCTTATAGCAGTCCATGCACCAGAGGGCAAGGTCCAGGGAGTGGGTGCCGATGTCGATAAGTGGGCCGCCCCCCTGCTTTGACTTGTCGGTGAACACGCCCCAGGTGGGCACCCCGCGGCGGCGCAGCGCGTAGGCCTTGGCAAAGTATATCTCTCCCAGGTTTCCCTCGTCGCAGTACCTTTTGAGGAACAGGCTGTCGTCCCTGAAGCGGTTCTGATAGCCTATTGTCAGCAGCTTCCCGGACTTATGGTAGGCGTCAAGCATACGGCGGGCGTCTGCGGGAGTAGCAGCCATCGGCTTTTCGCACATAACGTGCTTTCCTGCGTTCAGGGCCGCGCAGGTTATCTCGCAGTGGGACACATTTGGGGTGAGCACATGGACCTCGTCCACCTCGTCTACATTTAGCAGGTCGTGGTAGTCGGTGAAGACCTTCGCCGACGGAACTCCGTAGTCCTTTTTTGCCTTCTCGGCCCGCTCCGGGACCAAATCGCAGAAGGCGATGAGCTCGCACTGGTCCGAAAGCTTTGCCAGGGCCGGGAAATGCTTCCCGTTGGCAATGCCGCCGCAGCCTATGACTCCAATCTGAATTTTACCGTTTTTCATTTTGAAACACTCCTTCTTTGATGATGGATAAGAAATAGCGCGCTTACTAGGACAAACGCCGCAAGGTTCACTCCCCCCAGCAGCAGGAACGCCCCGTTGTATGAGGAAAGCATGTCGTAGAGCCTGCCTGTCAGCAGGATCCCAAGGGCTATCCCCGCGGTCTGGAAGGCCATGCAGAGGGACAGCGCACGCGCCGCCGATTTATTGAAAAAGCACGAGGATAAAAGCGGCAGTACCAGCGCCAGGGGCACACAGCCGAAGGCAAAGAAAAGCTCAAAGGCTGGCAGACAGTCTGTGAAGAACACCAGGGTTAGTATTGCCAGGATAAACCCAATATGCGAGCAGGCCGCCACCGGGTAGGGCCCGAACCTGTCTGATACCACGCCCAGAAGTATTTTCACAAACAGCGAGCACAGGCAGATAACCGACAGGACTGTGGAGGCACCCTTGGCACTGACGCCGTACTCTGACAGATGGGCGGCTATGGACAGGTAGGCGGGCTGGATCGAAGCCCCTGTGAGAAAGGAGTATATGAGCAGAAGCGCCAGCAGCCCCCTGCCGTTTATCCCCTGGCTTTCGTGCCTGTCCTCCCTGCCTGCCTGCTTATTTTCCCGCACGGTCAGCAGGCATGGCACGGCTGCCAGGACCATCAGCCCCGCCGAGCACATGGCGGCTGTGCGCCAGCCATATGCGTCCATCAGTATACCAGCCAGCGGAATGAGGGCCGCGCCCCCTATCCCACTTCCTGAGAGCACTATCCCAAAGGCCGAGCCCTGGCGGTCCGGATACCAGCTCTTTATAACGGCTGTGATCGGCACAGAGCCCAGGAGCACCAGCCCCGCCCCCAGGAAGGCCGCCCCCAGGTATAGGGTCGCGGCGGAGCTTACCCTGGAGTAGATCAGAAAGGCCGCCGTCTCACTGAGAAGCCCCAGGGCAAAAATCCCTCTCAGGGGCACCCGCTTCATTAACACGGGGAAGATCATATATACCAGCATGTTTACAAGGTATATCACAGTGACTGAGAAAGAGTAGCCGGTGCGGGAAATGCCCAGGTCATTGCAGATCGGCGCGGTGTAGAGGCTGTTTGTCCCCGCCCCCACGCCCACGGCGACCAGCTCGCACAGAAAACAGCCTGCCGCCGCTGAAAATCCTTTTTTCATTAGAACTCTATCCCGCCAAAGCGCCTGAAGTTCTCAAAGCTCCTGCGCACGCTGTCGAGCTGGGGCATACTTGCATGGTCCTGCTCCAGAAGGATGTATTCGGCGTCCGTGCATTCCAAGGCTGTGTCTATTATCCTCTGAATGTCCATAATGCCGTCCCCTATTTCCGTGAAGTCCTTCTCGTAGTTCACGGACTGGCATATCTCCATAAACCTGTCCCTTGAGACCCCCTTCGTACCGGTCAGCTCCAGCAGGTTTATATGGTCCTCCCGGCCCTTGGTGTAGTCCTTCTGGTGTATGGCCTTGCAGCGCTTCCCCTGCTGCCGAAGCACGTCGCATGGGTCCACACCCGCCCGCATTGCCCAGTAGGTATCCAGCTCAAAGCCCACGTAGTCGGGGTCGGTGTTTTCCAATACCATGTCTACTACTGTTTTGCCGTCGAACTTCTGGAACTCGTGAAAATGGTTGTGGAAAAGATAATACAGCCCGGCCTCATGGCATTTTTTGCCCCAGCGGTTGATGTTCTCACAGCAGCGCAGCACGTCGTCCTTTGTCTCGTACCATACCACCGGGAGCACCAACCCCTTGGCCCCTATCTCCACATGGTACTCGATGAGCTTGTCTATATTGTCATCTGTGTAGGGGTTCACCGTGTTTGTGACGGCCTCCAGCCCAAGCTCCTCCAAAAGCTTTTTGAAGTCCCTGGCGCTCATGCCGAAACCAGTGCCGAAATCATTAAGCGCGTTATGGTTTGAGAGCTCCAGCCGCCTGTAGCCGATATCAGCCAGGGCCCTGATGGTGTCCTCCACGCTTTTTGCCATCTCCTCCCGGACGGAGAAGAGCTGTATTCCTAATTTCAGTGACATATGTTTCTCCTCCTCTATTATTACCCCTTTACGGCCCCAAGGGTAATGCCCTTGACAAAGCTGTTCTGTACAAAGGGGTAGACTATCAGTATCGGCAGAAGGCCCACCACGCTTATTGCCATGCGCACGGATGTGGACGGTATCTTCGACACGGACTCGCTGATATTGCCCATTGTGGCGGCGTTATTGCTCAGGTACTGTATATCCTGAAGCATTCGGTTTAAGAGCGCCTGTATAGTATAATACTCTGTTTTGGTCGTAATGTAAATAAAGCCGTTATACCAGTCGTTCCAGTAGTTTATGGCGGTGAGCATAAGTACCGTGGCGATTATCGGCTTGCTCATTGGCACGATTACCTGCACCAGTATCCTATACTCCCCCGCGCCATCCACCTTCGCGGCCTCGATTATCGCCTTTGGGATAGAGGTGGTGAAGAAGCTCTTCATCAGCAGGACGTAGTAGGCCCCAAGGAGCAGGCGGGGCACTATCACCGCCCAGACGGTGTTTTTCAGGTGCAGGGTGTTGGTATAGATAAGGTATGTGGGCACCAGGCCGCCGTTAAACAGCATTGTGAAGAACACCAGGAAGCCCAGCACCTTCCTGCCCAGAAGATCGTCCCTGGAGAGGGGGTACGCCAGCATAGTGGTGAGCACGATGCTCACTGCTGTTCCCACCACGGTGACGAAGAAGGTGACAAAGTAGGATGTGAATATCTGCCCTCCATGGCGGAACAGGTACTCATATGCCTCAAAGCTGAAGGCCTTGGGCCAGAAGCCGTAGCCCTCCCGTATCAAGGTAGAGTTCTCCTCAAAGGAGGACATCAGCAGCAGTACGAGGGGGATCATGCAAAACAGCGCGAATACCAGCAGCACTATATGGCTGAATACCTGGAAGCGCTTTTCTTCTTTTGTCTTCATATTATCCCTCCTGTCAGAACAGCGCGCTCTCGGGGTCAGCCCTGCGTATCACAAGGTTTGAGACCGAGACCAGCACAAGGCCGACTATAGACTGGTAGAATCCTGCTGCCGAGGACATGCCGATATTGCCTATCTGGATGAGACTGCGGTATACGTAGGTGTCGATAACATTCGTGGTCGGGAACAGGGCCCCGGAATTCATGGGCACCTGATAGAACAGGCCGAAATCCGCGTAAAATATCCGCCCTATAGCCAGCAGGATAAGCATGATGGTGACCGACTTTATCATGGGCAGGGTGATGCTGAATATCTGCCGCACCTTCCCCGCGCCCTCAAGGGCCGCCGCCTCGTAATACTGCCTGTCTATGCCAATGATAGCCGACAGGTAAATAATACAGTTATAGCCCACGTTTTTCCATATATACACAAGGGTTATAATAACCGGCCAGTATTTTGGCTCGTTATACCAGGATATATCGTCTATGCCCAATAGGGGCAGAATGCTCTTATTTATAAAGCCGGAGTCGGCGCTTAAAAAGCCGTAGACAATATAGCCCGCGATAACGGTGGAGATCAAAAAGGGCAGAAGTATCACGCTCTGATAGAGCTTCCTTGCCCCCACTGAGAAGAGCTCGCTTAAAAGAATCGCTATAAAGATAGAGAGCACCGTATTGAGAACTATGAAGACCCCGTTATACAGCAGCGTATTCCTGGTTATCACCAGCGCGTCCTTTGTGGCGAAGAGATACTTGAAATTCTGGAAGCCGATAAAGTCGCTGCCGAAAATGCCCTTGCGGGCGTCGTACTGCTTGAAGGCCACTATAAGGCCCGCCATTGGCATATAGTTATTGACAAACAGGTATATAAACCCGGGTATCATCATGGTGTAAAGCGGTATCCCGAATTTTAAGCGCCGCCACACCGAGCCTGCCTTCCTATTTTCACTAGCAGCTAATGTATTCAACAAGTCACACCCCTTTGAAACTCTAATTGATAAAGCTTTCGTTTATATAGCACGGCGAGCCGCCGGGATATGACGGCTCGCGCGGTGCTATGGCTTCTGCTTGTCAGGAAACTCCGTTTGCTTCGGCCCACTCATCAAGCTGCCTCTGCTTTTCCTCTATTATTTTGCCTATCCCCGCGCTCTCCATCTCGGAAAGCATCTGGGACAGTGTGGCCTCGGTGTCAACAAGTCCGCTCTCAAGGCCGATCTTATACTGGTCATAGACACCCTGCACGGCGGCTATCTCGGTGAGCACGCTGTCGCTGTTGAAGGTGAAGCCAAAGGCCTTGGACTTGTCGGCCCCATCGTTGAAGGCCTTCAGTTCCTTGTAAAGGTTCAGGTCGTCCCCTTCCCATACGTGCGTGATAAACTGGTTGCCGAATATCCATCCGGCGCTGGGATTATACCCGGACTCCGCGCCGTTGAGGGCTGCTGCGGCGGTGATATGTCCGTCGTCGGTCATGTCATAATGGGTGCCCTCAATACCCCAGGCCAGCAGGTTCATAATGTCGGGGTTGGTGTACTGCTCATTCAGGTATTCCATGGCCCTCTCCGGGCTCTCGGCTGAGTAGGGAATGCCCCACATGAAGCTCTGGGGAACAGATGTGTAGGTGGCGTCACTCAGGACTGTGAGGGTCACAACGGGAGTCCCGCATATTTTTGACTCCTGGTTGTCCGCGCCGGGCTTATAGCGGTTATTATAGGCGAATGCCCGCCCGGCCTTTACCTGAGAGGGACCCCCCTCGGTTACGGCGGCTATGTCCGCGCTGATGTACCCGGCCTCATACCATTTCCTGGCGTGGAGGCAATACTCCTTATATTCCTCTGTGGCGAAGGCGTTCACAACTGTCAGGTCGTCAAGGCCGAAGTTGCGCAGCACCGCGAAGCCGTCTGTAAGCGGGTCGAAGCTCATGCCCAGGGTGCCGTAGATGGAGCTGCCGGAGTTGCTGGTGATTATCTGGACGTCGGGATGGTTCTCATGGACCTTTGCGAACAGGCCGTCAAGGTCGTCGATGGTCTTGATATCCTCCTTCTTATAGCCCGCTTCCTCCATGTAGTCCTGGCGGACCACCAGGCCGCCGTGACCGATAGCCAGGTCGCGGTTGGTCGTGATACCGTAGAGCTTGCCGTCCAGCTTGCCCGCGTCGATAAAGCTCTGGCCCACCGCTTCAATAATGCCCTGGCCGTACTCCTGGATAAGGTCGGTAAGGTCGGTCATCTGGTTTGCTGAATAATAGGCGTTGAAGCTGTTGGAGCGGATAACGAAGCAGTCCAGCTTCTCGGCGCTTGCCAGCATGAGCTGCATCTGCTGCTGGTAGTTGCCCATAGAGATAGGCATAAGCTCGATGGTGTCGTTGAGCTTCTCCTGGGTTATCTTGTTGATCTCGGCCTCAATGAGCTTGTTGTCCTGGGGCACGCCGTTAATAAGCGGGTAGGCCACCACAAGGTTCATGGGCTCGCTGCCGGAAGCCTCCTCTTCCCCGGAGCTCTCCGACGAGCTCTCAGGCGTGCTGCTCTCTGCTTCAGAGCTGCCGGAAGATGACTGGGTGCTCCCTGTCTCCTTAGATGAGCTCTCCTCATTGCCGCCGCAGGCCGCGAACAGCGCAAGTATCAGCGCGGCGGCAAGCATAACGGAAATCAGTCTTCGTTTCATGCTTTTTCCTCTTTTCATTATTTTTCCCCGGTTCGTCTAGGGTGCCCTAATTTTAGCGCATTTCCTGCCCTTTTGTCTCAAAAAAAAGAAATGTTGATATGCAAAAAATATTGAAAAAAGAAAAATCGTCTGTTTTAAAGACGATTTTCCTATGTATGGGTCATGTTTGCTTTCAGCTCTTCCCATGTATCACCGACATCTCCACAAAAGCCAGGCGAACTTCCTTATCCAACGCATTCTCATTCTCTGAAAGATACCTGCTCTTGTCAAACAGGCTTGCTGATCCCTCGTCCAGCTCTGTGCGGAAGCGGACGTAGGATACGTTGTCCCCGATGGCACACTGTTTGCCGAAGTTGGACTTGGTCAAATACCATTTCATGCGGGTCTCGCCTGAATAAGCTCTATTCATTTTAGACCGTTACTACTATTGTTATGATCAAAATATATATAATCGAAGATACTTATGATAAGCACGTGATAAGCACGAGTAAAAGGACGTATTTCTTTTTCATTTGGCTTCCTCTCCCAATTTATAAAGTGGCATAGCCCCGACACAGACGGGGGTACAGCCCCCTGCACCCTTAACTCCGTTTTCCGGTATGCTCTCTGTCAAGACCACAAAGCCCTGCGTCCATAGATTTATATGCCAAGCTCATATTATAAAAATTCTACAAAAGGCCCCCCTACCAGGAGAGCCCTTTGCAGTCTCAGTTATTTACCCCGCAGATATCCTTCACAGCCTCCCCGGCCATTATCATCCCCATCACCGGCGGCACGAAGGACACGCTTCCGGGCACAGGCTTCTCCCCTGCCACGGCGGGCACGGCTATAGGAGGCTCGGTGGAGTATGCCACTTTCAGACGCTCTACCCCGCGCTTTTTTAGTTCCCGGCGCATGACCCTGGCAAGTGGGCACACGGAGGTTTCGTAGATGTCCCCCACCCTAAAGGCTGTTGGGTCCAGCTTGTTCCCTGCGCCCATGGCGCTGATCGTGGGTATGCCCAGCTTATAGGCACGCTGGATAATGGCGAGCTTGCCGGTCACCATGTCTATACAGTCTAAAATGTAGTCGAATCCTATAAGATCGATCTGGTCTTCGGTATCGGGGGTATATGCCAGCTCATGCAGCTCAAGCTCAAGCTCCGGGTTAATGGCGCGGAGACGCTTTGCCGCAGCCTCCGCCTTGGGCATACCTACAGTCTCGGCTACAGCGAAAATCTGGCGGTTTAGGTTTGATACTGAATAGACGTCCTTATCCACCAGCGCCATTGCCCCCACTCCGCAGCGGGCCAATGCCTCCGCGGCGCTTCCGCCCACGCCTCCAAGGCCGAAGACAGCTATCCGGGCGGCTTTCAGCTTTTGTAAGGCCCCATCTCCCAGGAGCAGCCCCTGCCTCTCAAAGGGAGTCTCCACTCTCAGCCCTTCTTGCGCACAAAGGCCTTTTTTGGCATTTTGCATATGGGGCAGCTCCAGTCGGCGGGGAGCTCCTCGAAGCCGAAGTTGGGGTCCTTATACTCGTAGCCGCAGACGGAGCACACGAAGCGTTCGCCGCTTATCCGCTCAGCCTGCTGACCGGAAAGGTAGGTGGGGGCCCTTGTGGGAGATATGCCGCCCAGTTTCTCAACGTAATACTGGTATGTCATGGGCTTATATGCCTCGAACTTCCCGGCGGTCTCTATGCCCCCGGCTATGTCGCTCCCGGCTATTATCTCAGCCACGAACAGCACCTGCCCGCCCGCAGGCAGCTTTGCCTTGACCTGGCAGAGGAACCAGCAGCAGGTGTTCTCCTTTATGACCGGCACTCCCTCCATAAGGACCTTATGCCGGATGTTCTCCAGCTTCCCCCCGTGCCTGCCGCTTGTGAAGCCCAGGGCCCCTATGACAGTGGCCGGGGTGCTCTCGGACAGCACAGAGATGGTGAACACGCCGCTCTCTTCTATGCACTGGCAGCTATAGTTCTCGGTATTTACAGACAGGGCTATAAGCGGGGGCGCGCCCGGTGAGGTCTTTGTGACCTGCATTACGGTGTTCACAATGCAGGCGCTGGGGCCATTTTTGTCCTTGACCCCGATAGCATACATGCCGTAGGTTATATTGCCTAATACTAGTGGTTTCATGGCTTTACCTCGTTTTCCCTGGTTTTATCGGGTATATTTACTGATAGAGAGGGTATTTCTTACAGATATCCTCCACCATGCCCCGGAGCTTCTCTATATTGCCCTCGAAATCATCCTCCATAGCGGTCGCTATGCACTGGGCGACCCGGTCCATATCGTCCTCCTTAAGACCTCTGGTGGTGACGGCGGGGGTGCCGAGCCTCAGGCCGCTGGTAACGAAGGGGCTGCGCTGTTCGCCGGGGACGGTATTCTTGTTGGCGGTGATGAACACCTCGTCCAGCCTTCTCTCCAGCTCCTTGCCTGTGAGCTCCAGGCCGGACAGATCCACCAGCATAAGGTGGTTGTCCGTGCCACCTGACACCAGCTTCACGCCCCGTTTTATGAGCCCCCCGGCAAGGGCCGCAGCGTTCTCCATCACCTGCCGGCCGTACTCCTTAAACTCCGGCTTCAGGGCTTCACCTAAGCATACGGCCTTAGCAGCGATAATATGCATAAGCGGGCCTCCCTGGGTGCCTGGGAATATGGCCTTGTCGATGGCCTTGGCGTACTCCTCCCGGCAGAGGATAAGGCCGCCCCTTGGGCCTCTCAGGGTCTTATGGGTGGTAGTCGTCACCACATCGGCGTAGGGCACCGGGTTCTGATGACAGCCTGCCGCCACCAGGCCCGCGATATGGGCCATGTCCACCATGAGCTTTGCCCCGCAGGCGTCAGCTATCTCGCGGAACTTCCCGAAGTCTATGGCCCTGGCATAGGCGCTGGCCCCGGCAACTATGAGCTTTGGCTTCTCCTTCATGGCAAGGTCCATGACCTTGTCGTAATTTATGCGCCCGGTGTCCGGCTCCACGCCGTAGGCAACAAAGTTATATAGCGCCCCGGACATATTCACCGGCGAGCCGTGGGACAGGTGCCCTCCTTCAGAAAGGTTCATTCCCAGCACCGTGTCCCCGGGCTGCAGGAAGGCGAAGTAGACCGCAAGGTTTGCCTGGGCCCCGGAGTGGGGCTGGACGTTGGCGTGCTCGGCCCCGAACAGCCTGCAGGCCCTGTCCCTGGCGATATCCTCGGCGATATCCACGCACTGGCAGCCGCCGTAGTACCTGTGGGCGGGATACCCCTCGGCGTACTTATTTGTCAGCACCGTGCCCATAGCCGCCATAACCGCGGGGGATACGATATTTTCCGAGGCGATAAGCTCAAGGTTCCGGCGCTGGCGTGAAAGCTCCTTTGACATGGCGTCAGCTATCTCCGGGTCGGTCTGTGATACAAAGCCGATGGCGTCCATTAAATCATTGTACATTTTAAGTTCCCTCCAATAAATTATTTATATTATGTTACTCCTGGCGCTCCCCATGGAAAATGCCCTCCGTGAGGTTTACGAACATATCAGGCTCCTTCAGTGCGCGGGCCTCACCGTTCCACCAGCCGGTTATCCAGTTGGCCGCGGCGGTGAGCTTTTTGCCGTCTTTCATTATATATGTTATGGTTACATCCGGGCCCACCTCTCTGGAGTTCTCGGGGACCTGGGTAAAGGGCTGGTAGTTTAGGGAGTTTATGAGCTTTACCGCCAGCTCTATCTTCTCAGGGTCCGTATAGTCCACAGGCTCCCCCTGGGCCCAGCTTACTGTAACTCTCTCAACGTCCCTTGGGTTTGGGGCCCCGAAAACAGGTACGCCGTTTTTCATCACAAACAGCACCGTGACTATCACGCAGGTGAGTATCACCCCCGCCCCGGTGCGTAGGATGTTCTCCTTCTTCATGGCTGCTTACCCTTTAGCTCAGCTACCCTGTCCAGCAGCCTGTGGGCGGCTTCATCTTTTGTAAGCATTGGCAGCTCCTCCTCCCCCTCCCGGGTGATAAGGGTGAGGACGTTGGTATCGACGCCAAAGCCCGCCCCCTCCTGCCGGAGAGAGTTTGCGGCTACTATATCCAGATTCTTCTTTATGAGCTTCTTCCTGCTGTTCTCAACAAGGTTTTCAGTCTCCATGCTGAATCCGCAGAGTATCTGTCCGGAGGCTTTATGCTCCCCAAGGTACGCTAAAATATCATCTGTGCGAAGGAGCTCAAGATTTAATCCCTCCCCCGCCCCTTTCTTTATCTTGCCCCCGGCGGTCCGGGCCGGACGATAGTCGGCTACGGCGGCGGCTTTTATAATAACGTCCTGCCCTTCTGAGCGGCTCGTTACGGCCTCAAACATCTCCCGGGCGGTCACAACGCCGACAGTCTCAACATAGGGAGGCTTTTTCAGCGCTGTCGGGCCGCTCACCAGGGTCACCTCCGCCCCGCGCCGGGCAGCGGCTTTGGCTATGGCGTAGCCCATCCTGCCGGAGGAATGGTTGGTAATGTAGCGCACAGGGTCCAGCGCCTCCTGTGTGGGCCCTGCGGTCACAAGTATATGCAGGCCCTTCAGATCCTTGTCATACGCTATAGCATGGTCCACTGCCTCAAGCAGGTCCTCGGGCTCGGGCATTTTCCCCCTGCCCACCGCCCCGCAGGCCAGCCTGCCGCTTGCGGGCTCTATGACCTCCCAGCCGTATCTTCGCAGGATGTTCAGGTTGTCCTGGGTCACAGGGTTATCATACATGCGGGTGTTCATGGCGGGAGCTATAAGCTTCACGCAGTCGCAGGCCAGGATAGTGGTGGAGAGCATATCGTCGGCTATGCCGTGGGCGGCCTTGGCTATTATATTTGCCGTGGCGGGCGCGACTATCAGCAGGTCCGCCTTATCCGCCAGGGCAACGTGCTCCACATGGCTCTGGAAATTACGGTCGAAGGTATCCACCATGGCCCTGTTATGGGTCAGGGACTCAAAGGTGTGCGGGCCGATAAACTCGGTGGCGTTCTTTGTGAGCACCACCTCCACATTATAGCCCCGCTGGGTGAGCTTGCTTGCAAGGGCCGCCGACTTATAGCAGGCTATGCCGCCTGTCACGCCCAGCACTACCGTCTTCTTTTTCATGTAAACCCCCTCCAATATGGGCTGTTTTTGCATTTATATCCAAATTATAACAAATTCCTGGGGCAATGTAAAGCATGAACACAATATTTTGGAAGTATCTTGTATAAAAGCTTGCAAAATCACCTGTGAAAGGTTATAATATACAGACTCGGGAGAGGTCATCCGGCCCGTACCGCTTTGGGCGGGACCGGAAATATATCCTGCTCCCGGGAATAATATTCATTCGCTGCACCGCTTTTGCGGGCGGCAGGAGGTAATTTTTATGACAAACGCAAATCTTCCCACCAAACGCACAGCCGGGATACAGGAGATGGTTTTGACCGCCCTGTTCGCGGCCCTTCTGCTCCTTATGGGCTTCACGCCCCTGGGGCTCATCGACCTGCCCTTTATGCGTGCCACCACCCTGCATATCCCTGTCATCCTCGCGTCCATACTGCTGGGCCCCAAAAGGGGAGCCTTTCTGGGCGGGATGTTCGGGGCTATCAGCCTTTGGAAGGGCACCATGGCGCCGAACCTTGTAAGCTTCGCCTTCTCCCCCTTTGTCCCTCTGCCCGGGGAGAGCCATGGAAGCCCCTGGGCGCTGGTGATATGCTTTGTGCCGAGGATCCTAGTGGGGGTGGTGCCGTGGTTTGTGGTAAAGCTCCTTGAGCGGCTGCCCATAAACCGCGGCGCGGCAAAAACGGTGGGCTATGCTTTTGCCGGGGCCATAGGCTCGGCGGTGAACACCGTGCTGGTAATGGGGCTTATCGGCCTGCTTTTGGGGGACGCTTACGCCGCCGCCCAGGGGATAGCCCAAAGCGCCGTCACCGGCTTTATCCTTACCACCGTCTTCGCCAACGGCATACCCGAGGCCATAGCAGCGGCGGTCATCGCTCCGCCTGTCTGCCTGGGGCTTAACAAGGCCGTCTCCTCCATTCAGATAAAGAAAGGGTCATGATAGATGATACTCACCATTGACATCGGAAACACCAACACGGTCCTGGGTTGCTGGAGGGGCGAAAAGCTTACGCTTACCCTTAGGATGCACACGGACCGGGACCGTACCGCCGACGAGTACAGCCTGCTTATAGGCGGCCTTCTCCGGGACCGGGGCGCGGACCCCGGGGAGATCTCCGGGGGCATACTCTCAAGCGTGGTGCCGGAGCTTCGCAAGGTCATAAAGGACGCTATGAAAATACTGACCGGCAGGACGTTTTTATGCGTGGGCGCGGGCCTAAAGACAGGGCTTGACATACGCATGGACAACCCGGCCCAGCTGGGGGCTGACTTAGTTGTGGACGCTGTGGCGGCGCTGGCGAAGTATAAGCCGCCCCTGGTGATATTCGACATGGGCACGGCCACCACTATGTCCGTGATAGACGAGCACGGAGCCTATAGGGGCGGCATGATAATCCCTGGGCTGCGGCTGTCGGTGGACGCGCTCAGCGCCAGGGCCGCCCAGCTGCCCTATATACACCTGGGCCCCCCGGAGCGGTTTATCGGCAGCAACACCATCGACTGTATGCAGTCCGGGGCCGTGTACGGCAGCGCCCTGATGATAGACGGGCTCATCACCCGGACAGCCGAGGAGCTTGGCAGGCCCGTGACGGCTGTGGCTACAGGCGGGCTCATGGCCCTTATCCACAGCTACTGCCGGGAGAACCTGCACTATGATGAGGACCTTATGCTGGAGGGGCTTTATATCCTCTATAAGAAAAACACCAAGTAAAAGCGCAGGGGGCACTCTAGGGTGCCCCCTGTCTCGGTCAGAGCCCTGGCTGGGCTGAGCTGCCGAGCACATTCTTGCAGTACTGCTCCAGCTCCTCCTTGGTGCAGAGCTTCACGCCGCTCTCGACTATCTGGGACTTGAGGGCCTGGGGCATGGAGTCAAAGTAGGCGCGCGCCTGCATGTCCATGTTCCCGGTACTGCCGGGGTCATTTGCCGGGTTTTGCATATTATCTCTCCTTTTTGGGTGAACTTTATGGCCTTACTTAAGTTTTCCCCGGGATCCGGGATTTCATTCTGGTATATTCCCGGGGAAAACTTTTCTATGATGCCCGGCAGATGTTGTAGTTTTTGAAAATATATGTTAGAATGTGTAGAAGACGGAGTATTATGACAGAGGAAGGTGGTCGCAAATGACTAGAAGGGAAGCACGGGAGCAGGCCTTCTGCCTGCTGTTCCAGGGGACAGTTTCCGGGGACCCGGTCGACGATATTTTAAGAGCCGCCCACGAAGCCAGGGACCT
Source organism: uncultured Clostridia bacterium (assembly GCA_947572385.1). Classification (GTDB taxonomy): domain Bacteria; phylum Bacillota; class Clostridia; order Oscillospirales; family Acutalibacteraceae; genus Acutalibacter. Next base: position 17,214 of record CANPBX010000024.1, on the reverse strand, counting down.
GGTGCCGGATCCCTTTACAGAGGGGCTGTGCTACGGCGTTGAGGAGCATATGGGCGACATCGACAGCATGATAGAGGGGAGCCTGAAGGGCTGGAATATCAGGAGGGTCTCAAAGGTGGCTTTAACGCTGCTGAGATTATCGGTTTACGAGATGGCATATGAAAAGGATATACCCATCAGCGTATCTATAAACGAAGCCGTGGAGCTCTCCAAAACCTACGGCGGCGAGGGGGACCCCGCCTATATCAACGGCGTGCTGGGCTCTGTGGCGAAAAAGCACTGCCACGGGCCGGAGGAGGATTCGTGAGCACTCTTGGGCTGGACACCAGCAACTATACTACATCGGCGGCAAGGTATGACGGCTCCAGGGTCACTGACAACCGCCGCAGGCTGCTGCCCGTGCCGGATGGGGCCAGGGGGCTTCGCCAGAGTGACGCGGTGTTCCACCATACCCGCCAGCTCCCGGACATAGCCTCCCCCCTGCTGCCTGATCCGGAGCTGTCTGCCATAGGCGTATCCGTAAGCCCTACCGGGGCCGAGGGGTCGTATATGCCCTGCTTTCTCACAGGAAAGGGCATGGCTGCGGTGCTGGGGGCGGCGCTAAATGTGCCGGTCTATGAGTTCTCCCACCAGCAGGGGCATATTGCGGCGGCGCTGTACTCTGGTGGCAGGCTTGAGCTGCTGGAGGAAAAGTTCCTTGCCTTCCACGTGTCCGGCGGGACTACCGAGGCGCTGCTGGTGTCCCCGGGAGCCTCCCGGGGGCCAAAAGCCGTGGCTGTGGCCGGGACCCTTGACTTAAAGGCCGGTCAGGCTGTGGACCGGGTGGGGCTGGCCCTGGGGCTGAAATTCCCATGCGGGCCGGAGCTGGAGAAGCTGGCCCTTGCCTGCCCAGGGGAGATGAAGATAAGGCCGGTAATGCGGGGGGCAGACTGCTCCCTGTCCGGTATTGAAAACCGGTGTCTGGATATGATAAATAAGGGACGCCCAAAAGAGGAGGTCGCCCGGTACTGTTTGGAGTATATAACGGCAGCCCTTGAGGGGATGTGCTCGGCGCTGCTCTCTGAATATGGGGAGCTGCCGGTGGTGTTCTCGGGCGGGGTCTGCTCGGACAGCATACTCCGGTACAGGCTAAGCGATCGCTTCGGGGCGGTGTTTTCAGAGCCGGAGTTTTCGGCGGACAACGCCGCCGGTATAGCCATATTGGCTTATATTTCACACAGGTGTTTTGCCGGGAGGTCAGCATGAATACACTTACCGTCACCCAGGTAAACCGTTTCCTTAAGTCCCTTGTGGACGGAGACGGACGGCTGAGGGATATTTATATTGCCGGGGAGATTTCCGACTTCTCCCGCAGCGCCCGGACCGGGCACCTGTTCTTCTCCCTAAAGGACGAAAGCTCATCCATAAAAGCCGTGATGTTCGCGGGAGCGGCCAGGAATTTGAAATTCATGCCCGGAGACGGCATGAGGGTGATCATCAGGGGGCAGGTCACCGTTTATGACGCCACAGGCCAGTGCCAGCTCTACGCCCAGGATATCCAGCCCGACGGCGTCGGGGCCCTTGCCGCGGCCTATGAGCAGCTCAAGGAGCGCCTTGCCGCCGAGGGCCTGTTCGACAGGGAGCGCAAGCGGCCTATCCCGGTCTGCCCGTCGAGGATAGGTGTAGTCACCTCCCCCTCAGGCGCGGCCCTGCAGGACATCCTGCGGATAGTCGGCAGGCGCTGGCCCATATGCGAGGTGGTGGTCTGCGGGGCCCAGGTGCAGGGGGGCGCGGCCCCGGCCCAGCTTGTGGCGGCGCTCAATACACTGAACCTGCTGAATGCCTGCGACGTGATAATAATCGGCCGTGGCGGCGGGTCCATGGAGGACCTGTGGAGCTTTAACGACGAGCGGCTGTGCAGGGCTGTGGCGGCCTCAAAAATACCTGTGGTCTCCGCTGTGGGCCACGAGACAGACTTCACCCTCTGCGACTTTGCCGCCGACAAGCGGGCCTCCACCCCGTCTGCAGCCGCGGAGCTCTGCACCCCGGACACTCCCGGGCTGCTGGACAGCCTAAGGTCATATAACAGTTACTTTATCCAGAAAGCCGCCGGAATGGTGGAATATTACAGGCAGAGCCTGGACCTGCTCACAAAGAGCCCTCCCCTCTCGGACCGCGGGGCCTATTTGAGGCTGCGCCGGGAGAAGGTGGATGAACTGACCGTAAAGCTTGAGGATCTGATAAAGCGCAGGCTGGACGGCTATAGGTCCGGGCTGGCGCTGGCGGCAGGAAAGCTGGATGTGCTCAGCCCGCTGAAGGCGCTGTCAAGAGGGTATGCTGTGGTGTACCATGAGGGGAAGGCCGTAAGGGACTTGGCACAGCTCGAAGAGGGCGAGGAAGTGCTGATACAGGTCGAGAAGGGTAAGAGAGCGGCGAAGCTGCTTTAAAATTTGGCTCTCGCCCTATTAACTCTGGATCCAGATCAATATTAATATTATATATTTTTATATTGTATTTTATTTAGTTTAGTTGAAAGGAAGAAGATCATGCCCGCAAAGAAGCTGAAATTTGAGGACGCCATGGGGAGGCTGCAGGAGATAGTCTCCCGGCTTGAGAGCGGCGATGCCCCGTTGGAGGAGGCCATGGCCCTGTTTGAAGAGGGGGCGAAGCTATCGGCCCTGTGCTATAACACCCTGGACCGGGCCCAGCTGAAGGTCACGGAGCTGGCGGCGCTGCCGCCGGAGGAGGAAGATAATGCTTGAGGTTTACCGGGAAGCTATAGATGAGGCCCTGGAGCTGGCGCTGCCCGCCCCAGAAGAGGGGGACCCGGCGGCTGTTGTTAAAGAGGCCATGAGATACAGCCTGCTGTGCGGCGGGAAAAGGGTCAGGCCGGCGCTGGTGCTGGCGTTCTGTGAGCTCTGCGGGGGCGACTGGCATATGTCCATGCCCTTTGCCTGCGCCATAGAGCTGGTGCACACCTACTCCCTTATACACGACGACCTGCCCTGTATGGACAACGACGATATGCGCCGGGGGCGTCCCACCTGCCATAAGGTCTACGGCGAGGCCATGGCCCTGCTTGCCGGTGACGGCCTGCTCACAAAGGCCTTTGAGTGCGCGCTGGAGTTTAATAAGCCTGAGCTTGCCGCTCTTGGAGCCCGGGAGCTCTCAAGGCTCGCCGGACACGGCGGGATGGTGGGAGGCCAGTGCATAGACCTGTCCTCCGGCGGGAGAGAGGTATCGCCGGAGCTCCTTGAAGTCATGGACCGGGGCAAGACCGTGGCGCTTATAGAGGCCGCCTGCCGGATGGGCTGCATTGCCGCGGGCAGGTGTGAAAACGAGTTGGTCTTTGCGGCGAAGTATGCCATGGGTATCGGCATGGCGTTCCAGATCCGGGACGACATACTGGACGTGCTGGGGGACGCAAAGAAGCTCGGCAAAAACACCGGCATGGACAGCGCACGGGATAAGCGGAACTATGTCAGCCTTTTGGGGGTTGAGTGGGCCCAGGAGCTGGTAGAGAAATACACCGCCAGGGCCCTTGAAGCCCTGGAAAGCTTCCCCGGGGACAGCTCATTTTTGAGGAGCTTCGCCCTGGACCTTGCCGGGCGGGAGAGCTGATGCGGGCGCTGAAGCACATAATCCCCCCTGGCTGGGAGGGCTCGACAGTGAAGGGCTTCGCCAGGGTATGCCTTGGGCTCTCCGTCCGGGCGCTGGCAGGGCAGAAGTTTGAAGGGGGGATCCTTGTGAACGGCGAAAGCTGCCGGGTGACAAGGGAGCTCAGGGCCGGGGATGAGCTCTGCATTATGGTGCCGGAGGAGCCCATGTGCTACCCGCCGTCGGAGCTGCCGCTGGATGTGCTGTATGAGGACGAGGATTTTCTCATACTGAACAAGCCGCCGGGAATGCCCGTACACCCATCCCCCGGGCATGATTCTGACAGTGTGCTCAACGCCGTGTCCTGGTACTACCGGCACACCGGGCAGTCCCATAGGGTGCGGCCCCTATACAGGCTCGATAAGGACACCTCGGGGGTGCTGGCGCTGGCTAAGCACAGGATAGCGGCGGGGGCTGTGACCGAAAAGGAGTACCTGGCGGTGTGTGAGGGGGAGCTGACAGGGGCCGGAAGCATTTCGGAACCCATCGGGCTGCAGGAGGGCAGTAAGATCATAAGGGCCTGTGGGGAGGGCCAGCCAGCCCTTACCCGCTTCCGGGCTTTGGGGAGCCGGGATGAGTACACACTTTTGAGGCTTCGGCTGGAGACAGGCCGCACCCACCAGATAAGGGTGCATATGTCTGCCTTCGGCAATCCCCTTGCAGGGGACGACCTGTACGGCGGAGACAGAAAACGTATTAAAAGACAGGCACTGCACTGCGTCCATTTGAAAGTAGGCTGCAGGGCCGTGGGGATGGATATGGAGTTTGCCGCTCCCATCCCCGAAGACATGCGGGGGGCATTCCCCCTGCTGCCGTGGCCCGCCATATGAAAGTGAGGCACTTAATGGATATCGTTGCACTGAACGCTCAGAACAGGAAGGATATCAACAAGGCCAACCAGCCCTTTACGGTCATCGGCAAGCTTAAGCCCTCCCTTTGCGACGGAAAGTGGAGCTGCACCGAGGAGCTTTTCCCTGTGCCGTGCACCAAGTCCTACGCCGACGAGGAGGAGTGTTTTTATGACAGCTGCATTGGCAGCAAGGACCGCCGGGCCTATCTTGCCTATGAGGAAGGCCAGTGCGTTGGGCAGGTCGTGCTACATAAGGACTGGAACGGCTACGCACTTATCGAAGACATCTGCGTGGCCCGGGACTATAGGGGGCAGGGCATTGGCAGCGCGCTTATAGAGCGGGCTGTGGAGTGGGCCAGGGGCAAGGGCCTGCAGGGGCTTGCCCTTGAGACCCAGGACAATAACCTATTGGCCTGCCGGTTCTATATGAAGCTGGGTTTTTGCATCGGCGGGGTGAATACCCTGTTTTACAGAAATTTCCGCCAGCCCTACCGGGACGAGATCGCAATATACTGGTATCTCTTATTTTAGTAAAAATATTTACCGGACCATTGCCAAGGAGGCTTATGTTATGCCCGCATGTCTGACCCATAACCTGTTCGCCATTGACGCTCTTGCCCGCCTCCAGGAGCCGAAGCTGGATGTCTGCGCCTACTCCTGGGGGGCCCAGGGGCCTGATTTCCTCTTCTGCCACAGATACTTTAAAACTATGAGGAACAAGGCTCTTAAGACCCTGCAGGAGTACGGCTCCGCCCTGCATAGATCCCCGCCGTCGAAGACTCTTGAGGCCATGAGGAATTTTATCAGGAAGCACGATAACCACATATACCGCTCCTATGTGCTGGGCTTTATCTGCCACTACTCCCTGGATTCAACTGCCCACCCATATGTGAACGCCCGGGCCAGGGAGCTTGCCGGGGCCCGGGAATATGAGAATGAGGGCACCATGCACGGTGAGATCGAAGCCTCACTCGATACCATCGTGCTGAGGTGGAAGACCGGGAAGCTGCCCGGTGAGGTGCATTTGAAGAATATGTTCCCCAGGAACGAGGGCGTGCAGCGGATGATCGCAAAGCTCTACCGCGACGTGCTTTTTGAGGTATACGGCCAGGAGGTCCCCGAGGGATCCCTGTATCAGGCTACAAAGGACGCCCATCTCCTCTTTGCCGCCTGCAACGACCGCACCGGGCTGAAAAGAAATATCTTCAGTCTGATCGAAAAGGGCAGGCCACACTATATCACCTCCCACCTTGTGCCACTAACCGAGGACCCTGAGCCGGACTTTGCCAACACCGCGCACACACAGTGGCTACATGATGGCAAGGCCCATATAGAGGATTTCTTTGAGCTGTATGAAAGCGCTTTGGAGCTTGCGGCAGCTCTCTGCGGTGGCCTTGACAGCGTTGACTTTGCCGCGGCCACCGGGGATCGGCCCTTCGGCTGACGGCGGTTTTGCAGGATTCCCTATCTTTTCCGTCACCGTTCACTTGACAAACAGCCCTACTGGTGGTATAGTATGGATATCACTGTACAATATTTGAATTTTTCCGGCAAGCGAACTGCACCCCTTCAAATCTGTTTGAGCGGGTGCGGTACTGTTATATGTACATATCTGCCGGGATTTTTTCAGAATGGGGAAATATAGTATGCTTAGTATCGACAAAGTCTTCCACGCCTCGGTGGTGCTGAAAAACATAGTGCGCACTACAGCCATCGTGCCCACAGAGGGAATAACAGACGGCTGCGAGCTGTTCCTGAAGCCTGAAAACCTTCAGAAGACCGGCTCCTTCAAGCTGCGTGGCTCCGGCTATAAGATATCCATGCTCTCTGAGGATGAGAAGAAAAGAGGGGTCATCGCCTGCTCGGCTGGAAACCACGCCCAGGGCGTGGCTCTGGCAGCTACAAAGAGCGGGGTCAGCTCAATGATCTGCCTGCCGGACAGCGCGCCTATATCAAAGATAGAGGCCACAAAGAGGTATGGCGCCCAGGTCTGCCTGGTGGAGGGCGTGTATGACGACGCATATAAGCGGGCGCTGGAGCTCAAAGAGGAACGCGGCTATACCTTCGTGCACCCCTTTGACGATGAGGACGTTATCGCCGGACAGGGCACTATCGGCCTTGAGATAGTCCAGGAGATGAACGACATCGACGCGGTAATAGTGCCCATAGGCGGCGGTGGGCTTATCTCTGGCGTGGCCTTCGCCATCAAGTCCCTAGATCCAAATATAAAGATCTACGGCGTGCAGGCCGCTGGAGCCCCCAGCATGTTCAACTCCGTGCATGAGGGCTCCGTCGGGAGCCTTGACAGCGTATCAACTATCGCCGACGGTATAGCCGTAAAACAGCCCGGGGAGCACACCTTCTCCCTGGTGCAGAAGTATGTGGACGATATAGCCCTTGTGACTGAGGACGAAATAGCCGCCGCGATACTGACCCTTATCGAGAAGCAGAAGATGGTGGCCGAGGGCGCGGGGGCCGTGAGCGTGGCCGCCGCCATGTTCAATAAGTTCCCAATAGCCGGCAAGCGGGTGGTGAGCCTTATCTCCGGGGGCAACATAGACGTTACCATACTCTCAAGGGTCATAGAGCGGGGCCTGATGAAGTCCGGGCGGTCCAGCTCGTTGGTGATAGAGCTTATAGACAAGCCCGGACAGCTGCAGACGGTCTCCAGGATAATCGCAGACTGCGGCGGCAACGTGACCTCCGTACAGTACGAGCGGGCCGGGGAGATAGAGAGCATCAACGGCTGCTACCTGAAGCTGGGCATGGAGACCAGGAACTATGACCATGTGCGCATGATAGCTTCGGCGCTTACTGATAATGGGTTCAAGCTTATAGAGACAAAATGATAAAAAAGGTGGCTGTATGGACGGGCCGGCAAAACACAGCCCATACCGCCTTTGCGCCGCAGTATTCGCCCTTTGTCTGTTTGTAAGATTAATAGAGTATTTTCTCATTGAAACCGACAGGACAGCTATTGGGGAAAACTTCCTCCACAAGGTGTTTGGTATCGTCCTGCTGGCCGGGGTACTGAAGATCACCGGCCTTGGCTGGGGCGGCGCGGGCTTTAAAAGGAACGGCGCGGCAGTTGGTATTTTGAAGGGTCTTTTATTTGGGAGCGTATGCTTCGCCGCATCCTATGGGCTGGAAATGGCGGTCCTTGCCCTCCGGGGGGCTCCCGCGCATTTGGAGCTGTATGTCAGCGGCTTCTCCCTGACCGGGCCCCTGACTAAGAGCACCGGGCTGATCCCACTGGCATTGTGCCTGCTGTTCAACATCATCAACGTGTGGATGGAGGAAGGCGTTTTCCGGGGGCTGTTCATCAGGGCGCTTCTTGAAGCCGGCGGCTTTATGAGGGCCAACCTTATATCCGCAGCCCTCTTTGGCGTATGGCACGTGGTAATGCCCTTAAGGAGCTGTGTATACGGCGAAATGACAGTCCCGCAGACAGTCATAATGAGCGCGGGCTACATACTCCTTGCCGGGATAATGGGCGTAAAATGGGGGCTTCTCTACCGCATGACCGGCAGCCTGTGGGTGGGGCTTGGGGACCACCTGCTCAACAATACCGTTGCCACAAATATGCTGCACGTAGTCTCCCAAAGCGGCGCGGACGAGCTGCAGATCATCCGCGTCTTTGCGGCCCAGCTTGTCTCGTTCCTTATAGTGCTGGCCCTATACCACCGTAAAAACAGGGATCCAAGCCTGACACAGAATAATATCTAGGAGGAAAAGTCTATGAATAAATTGGCAAGAAGGCTTATAGCCATAACCGCCGGGGCCGTTACCGGCACCGTACTGTACCATCTGACCAAAAACCGCGCGGTGGTACCGGCAGACCCCACCACCCTGAAAAACAGCGGCACAATGACCATCGAGACTGAGCGGCTGATACTCAGAAGGTTCCACATCGAGGACGCCGAGGCCATGTATAAGAACTGGGCCAGCGACCCAGAGGTCACGAAATTCCTCACCTGGCCTACCCATCTGGATGTAGACATGAGCGAGGACATTCTGACAGACTGGGACTCCCATTATGACGAAGGGGACTACTATAACTGGGCCATTGAGCTTAAAGAATACGGCGAGCCCATCGGCAGCATCAGCGTCGTACAGCAGGACAGCCGTGCCAAAAGGGCCCATATCGGCTACTGCCTGGGCCGGGCCTGGTGGCGCCAGGGCATTATGAGCGAGGCCTTGGCTGCGGTCATCCGCTACCTTTTCAGCGAGGGGTATCTGCGTATCGAGTCCAGGCACAATGTGAAAAACCCGCACTCTGGGGACGTGATGAAGAAGTGCGGCATGACCTATGAGGGCACCTTCAGGGGCTACGAGTGGGACAACTCCGGCATAGGGGACGCGGCCTTCTACTCCATTCTTAAAGAGGACTATAAGGGTTATAAAAAGGGAGGCGACTGCCAATGAGGCTCTCAGGAGCGGATATAATCGTAAGGACAATTATCGAGCAGGGCACCAAGACCGTCTTCGGCTATCCGGGCGGACAGATAATCAACGTGTATGACTCGCTGTATAAGTACCAGTCGGAGCTTCGCCATGTGCTCTGCGCCCACGAACAGGGGGCCGCCCACGCCGCCGACGGCTACGCCAGGGCCACAGGTGAGGTGGGTGTCGTGATAGCTACCTCCGGTCCGGGGGCCACTAACCTGGTTACCGGCATAGCCACGGCTTATCTGGACTCGGCGCCCTTAGTTGCCATCACCGGCAACGTGCCCAGCTATCAGCTCGGCACGGACAGCTTCCAGGAGATAGATATCACCGGCATAACCCTGCCCATTACAAAGCACAACTATGTGGTGGGCAGCGCTGAGGAGCTGGCGGACACCATCAGGGAGGCCTACCGCCTAGCCATGTCCGACCGGCCCGGGCCGGTGCTGGTGGACGTGCCCAAGGATATACAGATAGCACAGTGTGAATACGAGCCCCTTCCCCCCGCCGCGGCGGACCTCAAAAAACCCGCGAAGGACGTGCGTATCAAAGAGGCGGCAGAGTGTATAAACGCGGCCCACAGGCCTTATGTGTACTTTGGCGGCGGGCTTATAAACTCCGATGCCCAGGAGGAGCTTCTTGAGCTGGCCGAGCGGATAGACGCGCCCATCGGCTGCTCCTTCATGGGCATATCAGGCGTACCCACCAGCCATCCCCGGTTTCTGGGGATGCAGGGTATGCACGGGCATTACGCCTCCTCCATGGCCATGCATCAGGCCGACTGCATAATAGCATTAGGGGTGCGCTTCAACGACCGGGTAACCGGCAACCGTGAGAAGTTTGCCACTAAGGCGCAGATAGTGCATATAGATATCGACGGCGCGGAGCTCTCGAAAAACGTTGCCCCGGCCCACGCTCTTCGGGGCGACCTGAAGCTGACCCTGCAAAAGCTTCTTCCTCTACTAGAGCCAAAAGAGCACCCCAAGTGGCAGAGCGCCATAGACCAGCTGAAAAATGACGAGCGCTGGTCTATGGACCGCAGGGACGGCATGACCCCGAGGAATGTGCTGCTGGCTCTAAACCGCTATACCGGCGGGAAGCTGCCGGTAGCCACAGATGTGGGCCAGCACCAGATGTGGGCGGCCCAGACCTGCGAGTTTTCGGAGAAGCGCCGGTTCATCTCCAGCGGCGGACTTGGCACCATGGGCTTCGGCATGGGCGCTGCCATAGGCGCACAAATGGCTACCGGACAGCGCACAGTGCTGGTGACCGGGGACGGCAGCTTCGGCATGTGCCTGAATGAGCTGGCGACTGCGGTGCATGAGCGCATACCCCTGGTGATACTGCTCCTTAATAACGGCGTGCTGGGCATGGTGCGCCAGTGGCAGACGCTGTTCTTTGATAAGCATTACTCAAACACGGTGCTGGACAGGGCCACGGACTTTGTGGCGCTCTCCAAAGCCTTCGGCGCGGACGGCGTCAGAGTGACGGATCTGGACGGACTGGACTCAGCACTTAGCACCGCCTTTAAAAGCGACGGGCCCTATCTTATCGAGTGCATTATAGACAAGGACGAGTTTGTGCTGCCCATGCTGCCCCCGGGCGGAAGTATGGACGATATCATTACAAAGGTGGGTGACTGATATGGAGAGCTTTACTTTAGCTGTACTGGTGCATAACCAGTTCGGCGTGCTGAACCGGGTGACAAGTATGTTCCGGCGCAGGAGGTTCAATATCACGAGCCTGAGCGTCAGCGTCACGGAGTCGGACAGCCGCTCCCGGATAACCATAACCGCCGACGGCGGCGGGCGGGAGAAGGACCAGCTTATCGACCAGCTCTATAAGCTGCCGGTGGTGGTTTCCATCGCGGAGATAAAGGCGGAGGACTGTGTTGTGGCAGAGCTGCTGCTCCTAAAGGTCCAGAACAAGCCAGAGCTCCGCAGCGACATACACGCCGCGGCAGAGGCCTTTGGGGCGAAGATAGTGGACTACACCCGGGACTCGGTAGTGCTCCAGATGGTGGGCACGGCCAGGAATATCGACGCGTTTATCGAGGTCATGCAGGACTACACCGTGCTGGAGATATGCCGGACCGGCGTGATATCTCTGGAGCGCGGGGCTATGACCATAGAGAAGAAGGCGGAGATATACTGATGGCCTCCCCCGTAACCCTTGAGCCGCTGACAAAGGAAAAACTGGAGGAAGCCAGAGGCATACAGAGAGAGGATGTCAGCGAGGAGTTTGTGGACGGCATAGATATGCTCTGGGAGCTGACGCAGTACGGCAAGGAGCACAGCTGCATAGGGCGCACGTTCCTCATAAGGTATGAGGGGAAATGCGCGGGAGCGCTGCTCCTTGGCGAGGCCATACCCTGGGAGACGGACCCGCCCCAGATGCGGGAGAGGCCCTTCTACCGGCTCATGGGCTTTGTGCTGGACCGAAAGTTCCGCAATTTGGGTATCGGCGGGCAGGCTCTTGAGCTTGCTATAGAGAGCGTATACTGCGAGTTCGGAAAAAGGCCCATAGCTCTGGGGGTCCATAGAGACAATTCTGGGGCGGAGAGATTTTATCTTCGGCACGGCTTTCGGAAAACGGCCTATATGGAGGGGAACGACTATTATTTTCTGAGATCTATCTAGTTAAAAATACCGAAAGGTATCAATTATAAAAAAGATTTTGAAAAGAGGTTTTTCATCATGGCAAGGATTTTCTATCAGCAGGACTGCGATTTACAGAGACTCAGCGGCAAGACCGTGGCTATCATCGGCTACGGCTCACAGGGCCACGCCCATGCCCTGAACCTGAAGGACAGCGGCGTTGACGTTATCGTTGGGCTCTACGAGGGCAGCAAAAGCTGGGCCAAGGCCGAGAGCCAGGGACTTCGGGTCATGACCTCCGCTGAGGCTGCCAAGAACGCCGACATCATCATGATACTTATCAACGACGAGAAGCAGGCGAAGCTCTATAAGGAGAGCATCGAGCCCAACCTGACCGAGGGCAAGACCCTGGCCTTCGCCCACGGCTTCAACATCCACTTCGGCTGCATAAAGCCCCCCAAGAACGTGAACGTGATAATGATAGCCCCCAAGGGCCCGGGCCACACCGTCAGAAGCGAGTACCAGGCCGGCAAGGGCGTGCCCTGCCTCATCGCCGTGGAGCAGGACGCTACCGGCGACGCCTGGGATATAGGCCTGGCCTATGCCCTGGGCATTGGCGGCGCCCGCGCCGGCGTTTTGGAGACCACCTTCCGCACAGAGACCGAGACAGACCTGTTCGGCGAGCAGGCCGTGCTCTGCGGCGGCGTTTGCGCCCTTATGCAGGCGGGCTTTGAGACCCTCTGTGAGGCCGGTTATGACCCCAGGAACGCCTACTTCGAGTGCATACACGAGATGAAGCTGATAGTGGACCTCATCTACCAGAGCGGCTTTGCGGGTATGCGCTACTCCATTTCCAACACCGCCGAGTACGGCGACTATATCACCGGCCCCAAGCTTATCACCGAGGAGACCAAGAAGACCATGAAGAAGATACTCTCCGATATCCAGGACGGCACCTTCGCAAAGGAGTTCCTGCTGGATATGTCCGACGCGGGCTCTCAGGTGCACTTCAACGCCCTGCGCAAGCTGGCTTCTGAGCACCCCTCCGAGAAGGTGGGCGCTGATATCCGCAAGCTGTACAGCTGGAGCGACGAGGATAAGCTTATCAACAACTAACTGGAGGTGTTCGCCTTGGCAGAACAGGAAAACCGTGAGGTACAACGGCAGCTTTTTGATATTTACAGCGGCATACTGTTCAATAATCAGAACTTTAGCTCAGGGAAACAGGAGAAGATCTCTTATGCCTTTGACTGCCCGGAGTACAAAACGCTGATCAGCAAATACCATATCGACCAAACCGCCGGGGAGGGCACTGCCCTCCAGCGGGCGGAACGGCTGCTGCATTGGATGTCGCCCCGGTTAAAGCATAAATCCGATTACGACAACCATGTGCCCATGAACTCCCTGGACCTCTTGGAATACAGCCTTGGCAGGCCCGAGCACGGCATTAACTGCCGGAACAAGTCTATCCTCCTCACCGAGTGTTGTCTTGCCCTGGGCATATACGCCAGGCGGGTGTACATCATGCCCTACTCGCCCTATGACATGGATAACCACGTGGTGACGGAGATATATGACCGGGAGCTTGAGAAATGGATTATGCTGGACCCCACCACCGACGGTGTTTTTTCGGACGAGAAGGGCGTTCCCCTGTCCCTTATGGAGCTTCGGGAGCGGTACGCCGCCCACAGGCCCGCCGCCTTTGCCGGAAACGAGCCGGAGGCCGATATGAACGCCTACTTTGCCAAGAATCTCTTTAGGTTCATGGTGGACGGCGACAATGGGTACGGCCTTGCCGACAGCCGCCTGCTGTACTTCACCCCCGCAGGCCATCTGGTACAGAAAAATCTGCTGGCCTCCATGGAATATAAGCTCTCCGAGATACCCCTGGACGCTATGCGCGCGCGCAAGCTGTTTACACAGAGACTGGAAAAAGCCAGAAACGCCCCGGAGCCTGGGACCTCTGATATAAGCGTTATGGAGGCAAGACCATGAAAAAATTATTAGCTCTAGTTCTGGCCCTCTGCTTGGTGCTGGGGCTGGGCGGGTGCCGGTTCATAAATAAGACCACCGCCCCGGTGGAGTTTACCTCTGCGGACAGCGGGACTCTCTATTGGCACAGCATGGAGCTGGCGGGGCTTATAGATGATATGCTGAAGACCCCGGAGTATTTCGAGCTCATGGGCGGCTCAGATACCGTAAGCGAGGTAATAATGCCTCTTATGCGCTCGGACCTCTCGGAGCCTGAGAGCGCCTATGTCGTCACCCTCCCGGAAGATGCCCTGCCCACGCTCATGAGCGCTGCCGAGGTGGACCTTGACGGGTTCTCGGACGGTCTGCGGGAGTTTGTGGAGCGGCGTATGGTAAGCTCCGTGCCTACGATACTCAACTCCCGGCAGGGGGCCGAAACTCTGGCGGCCTCCAGCATACTCACCGTCTCCGGCTCCTGGGCCGGGGAGGTTCTCGATGAGAGTTGCTATGTGCTGCTCATGTACCCCTACTGCTGCCCGGTGATGGCGTCCTTTACCGGCAGCAACGGCGTTGTAACCGGCACGGCCACCATGCTTTTGGGCGAGCCCCTGGAGGAGGATTCCCTGGACGCGGTGGAGGAGCTTTTCGGCTATCTGGAAATGGAGGGCCCGGAAATTGAGGAAATTGACATTGACGCATTGATTTAGACTGACCTTTCAGGGTAGGGCGCCTGCCCTGCCCTGTGCTTTTAAGTATATTATTTAAGGAGAAATGCAAATGGTAAGCGACAACATAAAGCTGACCCCACAGAACGCCCCCCATCGGGCCCTGTACCACGCCCTGGGCCTCACCGAGGAGGAGATAGCAAGGCCTCTGGTGGGCATAGTAAGCTCCTATAACGAGATAGTCCCCGGGCACATGAACATCGACAAGATAGTGGACGCGGTGAAGCTGGGGGTGGCAATGGCTGGCGGCACGCCTATAGTCTTCCCGGCGATAGCTGTCTGCGACGGCATAGCCATGGGCCATGTGGGCATGAAGTATTCCCTGGTAACAAGGGACCTGATAGCCGACTCCACCGAGGCCATGGCCCTGGCCCACGGCTTCGACGCGTTGGTGATGGTCCCCAACTGCGACAAGAATGTGCCGGGGCTTCTGATGGCGGCGGCGCGGCTGAACCTGCCCACAGTGTTCGTCAGCGGCGGGCCCATGCTTGCCGGGCACGTGGACGGCTGCAAGACCAGCTTTTCGTCCATAAGCGAGGCGGTGGGAGAGTTCAACACGGGCAAGATCACCGAGGAGAAGCTCAGGGAGTATGAACTCAAAACCTGCCCCAGCTGCGGGTCCTGCTCGGGAATGTACACAGCTAACTCCATGAATTGCCTGACAGAGGTGCTGGGCATGGGCCTTCGGGGCAACGGCACCATACCCGCCGTGTACTCCGCCAGGATAGAGCTTGCGAAGCACGCGGGCATGGCCGTGATGGACATGGTTAAAAGATATATACGCCCCCGGGACATCATGACCGAGGCGGCCTTTAAAAATGCCCTGACGGTGGATATGGCCCTGGGCTGCTCCACCAACTCCATGCTGCACCTGCCGGCCATTGCCCATGAATGCGGCATTGAGATAGACCTGGATATTGCCAACGCCATCAGCGAAAAGACCCCCAACCTCTGCCATCTGGCACCCGCCGGGCGCACCTATGTGGAGGACCTGGACGAGGCCGGGGGGGTGTACGCCATCATGCACGAGCTGAACAGGAAGGGGCTGCTGAATACCAGCTGCATGACTGTCACCGGGAAGACCGTGGGCGAGAATATCGCCAATACGCCCAACCTGGACCCCGAGGTGATACGGCCCATTGAGGACCCCTACAGCGAGACCGGTGGCATTGCCGTCCTCAAGGGCAACCTGGCCCCCGAGGGTTCGGTGGTAAAGCGCTCGGCGGTGCTGCCGGAGATGTTAGTGCATGAGGGACCCGCCAGAGTCTTTGAGTGCGAGGAGGACGCACAGGCAGCCATAAACGCCGGGAAGATCACTCCAGGCGACGTGGTGGTGATACGCTATGAGGGGCCCAAGGGCGGTCCCGGTATGCGTGAAATGCTCAACCCCACCTCCGCTATAATGGGCATGGGGCTCGGCAGCTCCGTGGCGCTTATTACGGACGGGCGCTTCTCAGGAGCAACAAGGGGCGCCTGTATAGGCCATGTGTCCCCGGAGGCGGCAAGCGGCGGACCTATCGGAATAGTGCAGGAGGGGGACATTATCTCGATCGATATCCCCGGTAATAAGCTGGAGCTGAAGATAGACGCCGAGGAGTACAATAGGCGCATGAGCGGGTTTGTGCCCAAGGTAAAGCCCCTTTCGGGCTACCTCAAGAGATATGCCGCCCTGGTGTCCAGCGGCGCGAAAGGCGCGGTGCTTAACTGATGGCGAAGAAATTATCAAAGCTGGCCCTAAGGCTGCGGTCCATGACGGTTTTCAGGGATATGCTGGACGACCCGGTGATAGGGGCGCTGGTACGGTGCCTGGAACGGCTGGGCAGCGCCAGATTTGCCCCGGCCTATTCGGAGTTTGTATCCAGGCTGTACAGGGCCGGGTATGTGAGCATTGCTGAGTATGTGCGGGACAGGGTCTTTGACAGCGACAATGTGTATATCAGGCTGATGGGCGCGGGGACTCTGCCAGATAAAGTGCTCCTGGACAGCACGGCCCTGGACCTGGACGCCCTGAGCTGTGTGGCGGGGCTGGACTCCTCGAAGCTTCTGGAGGAGGCAGGCTGCAGCCTGAGCCTTGCCAGGTTTGAGGGGAAAAAGCTGAACCTTACAAACGAGTACGCCCAGAGGGCAAGGGACATTGAGAAGTTCGGCTATGGTGTGTATGCAAGCCACAGGATGTTCCACTGGGAGCACGGCAAGGTGGTGCCGGTGCGCACGCCGGACCCCATAAAGCTCAGCGAGCTGATAGACTATCAGCGGGAGAAGCAGCTTATACTTGACAATACCCATGCGCTGCTAAAGGGCAGACCCGCGGCAAATATCCTGCTCACCGGTGACGCGGGTACCGGTAAATCCTCCACTGTGAAGGCTGTGGTAAACGAGCTCTGGCAGGAGGGCCTTAGGGTCCTGGAGATACGCAAGGAGCAGCTTCACGAGATCCCCGGCATACTTGACGAGCTGAATATGAACCCGCTGAAGTTCATACTCTTTATAGACGACCTCAGCTTCCAGAAAAACGACGACAACTTCAGCGCCTTAAAGGCAATGCTTGAGGGCTCCGTCTCGGCCAAGGCCCGCAATGTGGTAATATACGCCACCAGCAACCGCAGGCACCTGGTGAAGGAGACCGCCGCCGACCGGGAGGGCGAGGATATCCACCGCCAGGACGCCATGCAGGAGGCCGCCTCCCTCTCCGAGCGCTTCGGCCTGCGGGTCACCTTCCAGCGCCCCACCAAGGAGACCTACCTGAACATCGTCCGGGAGCTGGCAAAGCGGGACGGCCTCCCGCTTCCCGACGAGGAGCTCTGCGCGGGAGCCGAGCGCTTCGCCCTACAGCGCAGCTCCCGCAGCGCCCGGGCCGCAAGGCAGTATGTAGACAGCCTGATCGCGGCAGAGCCCGAAAAATAGCGCATTTCCAGAAATTGGCGGCGGCTCCAGTTGATATGATACCTCTTAAGTAGACAATGGAAATAACCAAAAGCTACTTAGGAGG